>JAZBPJ010000077.1:0-59724 GCA_036351575.1 Lysobacterales bacterium
CTGCTGCCGACTGGTTTGTGCGGAACAATGATGCTCTTTCATGGCCTGGCCCTCGAAAGAACTCTGAAAATTCATGCCCTTCCCGAGCCTGGTCCGGCCGCCACGCATCCCTGCCGCCGTGGGTGTGTTTGTATTATTAATGATAGATAATTCTCATCGGTTTTCCGACTATACTCGATGCCAACCGACAAACGGTTGGCTACAGGGGTTGGGCGGTCAATGGGTTTACCACGGCGGCCGGAGAGTTGGCCGGGTTTCAGCGCAGCAGCGGCACAGGAATTTCATCTTCGCCTGACCCCGGCCTGGCTGAACAAGATCGAGAACAGCGACCAGCCCGGCGCGCTGATCCGGCAGGTTCTGCCCAGCGCCGAAGAACTCCTGCCCGCGCCCGGTTTTGAACGCGACCCCTTTGACGAGGCGCCGGCGAACAACCGCGGCCTGCTGAGAAAGTATGCGGGACGCTTGCTGGTGATGGCGACCTGGGCCTGTTCCGGCCATTGCCGCTTCTGCTTTCGGCGCAACCTGTTGTCCGAGCCGGTAAAACAGTCCGAGGTTCAAGCCGCGTTTCGCCGCTACATGGAGACGCACGGCGGGATTTCAGAGGTCATTCTGAGCGGCGGCGACCCGTTCACGCTCAATGATGCCAGGCTCGAGTCCTGGTTCCGCCTCATCGCAAGTTACCCGCAGATCCGTCGCCTGCGCATTCACAGCCGCGAACCCGTGTTTTCGCCTGAGCGCATCACGCCCGCACTGGGCGCGATCATTCAGGGTTCACAGATTCCCGTGGTTATCGCAATCCACGTAAACCACGCGGACGAACTGGACGGGCCGACCCGGGAGGCCATCTCGATTCTGCGGCAATCCGGCGCGCTTCTGCTGACCCAGACCGTCTTGCTGAAGGGGGTCAACGATAGCGTGGAAGCGCTCACGGCGCTTTTTGAACGCGCGGTGGATTCGGGACTTGCCCCCTATTACCTGCACCAACTGGACCGTGTGTCCGGCGCCGCCCATTTCGAAGTGGAACGCACGCGCGGCCTTGAACTGGTGGCCGCGCTGCAAAAAAACCTGCCGGGATACCTGGTGCCCCGTTATGTCGAAGAAGTGCCCGGCGCCGCCAGCAAGCTCGCTGTCAGCGCGGAAAGTGCCGCAGCCACCAGCGCATGATTTCCTCGTTCGGCCGGTGCAGCGGGCTGGTCCCCGGCTGGCGGTCCGGATCATCGCCGGGCCCGGTGATCAGGGCAATGAGGACATCGCCGTGTTCCGGGTCCAGCCAGAACTGCCCGATCATGCCGTAAGCGCCGCCGAGGTGGCCGTACAGCGTGCGCGGCTGCGCCGTCATTCCCCACTCCGCCGTGTCCGCGATGTGCACCGAGAGCCCGAACGCGGAGAACAGGCGGCGGGCGCCCGCATCCGGCCCCTCGCCCGGGTCGCCGTTTACGGTTTTCGGATCGAACACCCATTGCGGCTCGAACATCTTTTTCACGAGCGCGCGATCGATGAGCTGCAGCCCGTCATGACGGCCGCCGTTCAGCAGCAAACCCGCCAGGGCCGCCAGATCCCGCACCGAGGCCCGCAGGCCGCCCTGGGGTGAGAACAGGGTCGGGTTCTCACCGGGCACATACCCGGGCAGCACCGGGCCGGGCGGCTCACCCCGGCCGACCGGCTCCCGGCCGTAGTGGCAGGAAAAACCCCGGTCGTCGAGCTGCGGAACCCACGCCCCGGCGGGCCGCCACACTTCGTTTTCGTCGCGCTTACGGTACAGCGTTGCGATCCACTCCGGGTGTGTCGCGGAGAGGTCACAGACGTTGTAGCTGGCCTGCAGCCCCAGCGGCTCGAGCACCCTGAAGCGCATGTAGCGGTCGAAACGCTCTCCGCTGAGCCGTTCGATCACGGCCGCGACGACTCCGAAGTTGAGATTGGCGTATGCGAAATAGCGCCCGGGGGCCTGGCCCTTGCCCGAGGCGAAATGCGCACCGTCATTCCAGTGCGGGCTGCCCGGGCGAAAAAAGTCCTCGAATCGCTGGCCGCTTTCAAGCCAGTAGTAGTCCCCGTCGCGAATCGAAGAGGTATGCGAGAGAACCATGCGCAGCGTAATCGCCTGGTCCGGAAAAGCCGGGTTGCGCAGAGCAAACCCGAGGTAATGCGACACGTCGGTGTCCAGGTCCGCGCGGCCGTCCTCGACCAGGCGCATCAGGCCGAGCGCCGCGACCAGCTTGGAAATCGAGGCGATGCGCGGCTTGTGGTCCATGTTGAGCGGTTCGGCCGCACCGTCGGCCAGCCGCGCGTAACCGCCGGCATGCTCGTATGCTACCTCGCCGTCGCGCATGACCAGCAACTGCAGCCCCGCCAGCACGGGCGAACCGTCGACATCGCCTTGCCGGATAGCCCTCAATTCCGCTTCCATCGCCTCCTCCTTCGCAGCTTCGGATTCCATGGCTGCGCCCAGCAGAACGCCCGCCAGCAGGACGAACAGGGTGAACGGCCGAAAAAACGGCCCGCGCATATTCTTCACGCTGCAACTCCTTGTTTCATCGATGCGCCAATGCTAGCTTGCGCCGATGGATATTCATACCCGTGAAAATGAAGTTCCGCGCGCCCTGCGCGGCGTGATTCGCCACGAGCCCTGGACTTACGGCCGTTCGTTGCTGGGAGCGCCATTGGAAGGATACGGGCCTCGCTCAGGGCCGGTCGATGTATTGCTGATGGCGGCGATGCACGGCGACGAAAGCGATACGACCGTGGTGCTGTCCGAGGCGCTGCGCAGGGTCAGGCCGGGCGACATGCACAACCCCGTCCTGCTTTGCGTCAACCCGGACGGTGCGCAGCGCGGTACGCGCTGCAACGCGCGGGGCGTGGACCTGAACCGCAACCTGCCGTCCGCCAACTGGGACGGCGGCACGGTGCGCTACCGCGGGCACGGAGAGACCACCCGGGAAATCGAGCTGAGCCCGGGCACGGAACCGGCATCGGAACCGGAAACGCTGGCGCTGCTCGAGGTCATTGAACGCCTGCAGCCGCGCAACATCGTGTCGCTGCACGCACCGCTGGCCTGCATCGAAGACCCGGCCGGCGGCAAACTCGCGCAATGGGCCGCCGCGAAGACCGGTCTGCCGATGGTGCCGAGCGTCGGTTATCCCACGCCCGGCTCCTTCGGCAGCTGGTGCTCCGACAACGGCATCGGCATCCTGACCTGGGAGCTGCCCCCGGAACCCCTGCCCGAGTTGATCCGGTCGCATAAATCGGTTCTGCGCACCCTGATAAGGGGCGCCTACCCGCCGGGAATCGTCTGAGTGCGCATCGGCATCACCGATTCCGGAACCGGGGGGCTCTCGGTTTGCGCCGAGGTCGAAGCGCGCCTGCGCGAAGACCCTCACGGTGGGGACATCGAGGTCCTGTACCTGAACGCCGCGTTTCGTGACGACTTCTCTTACAACGCCCTGGATTCGCGGCAGGAAAAAATCGAGATCTTCGGCCGCTTTCTCGACAACGTAGCCGAGCACTACCGGCCCGATTTTCTCTACATCGCCTGCAACTCGCTCAGCGTGCTGTACGAGGACGCTTTCTTCGACCGCCGCCGGGCGCAATACGACATTGCCGGGATCATCGAAACCGGCACGCGGAAAATCCTTGAAGGGCTGGACCGGAACAGCGCAACGGGAGTGATCGTGTTCGCGACCCCGACCACGGTCGCCGAGGGCAGCTACCCGGCCAGGCTCGCACGCGCCGGCATCGATCCGGGCCGCGTGGTTCAGCAGGCATGTCCGGGCCTGCCGGACGCCATTTCCAACGATTTTTCCGGCGCAGAAGCCGAGGCGCTGCTTCGAGACTACGTGCCGGAAGCGCTGGCGCAATTTGAACGTTTACCCGCCGCGGTAACCGCCTGCCTGGCGTGCACGCACTACGGTTACCAGGCAGGCCTCTTTCACCGTCTACTGGGCGAACACCTGGCCGACGTGCGCGTGATCAACCCCAACCGGGCGGCTGCCGGCGACATCATCAACGCGCTGCCGCGGTCACCGGAAAAAGCCGAGACGCGCATCCGCTTCATCACGCCTTACGCAATCCCCGCCAGGCCGCTGGCTTCGCTGACGCACTACCTGGGAGGCCGAGCGCCCCGCACCGTCGCGGCGCTGCAGGCCTTCACCGTCGATTCGAATCTTTACCGCGGCTGACCGCCCGCCGGCAAATCAGTTGCGCAGGAGAATCCAGGTCGAACGGGCCTTTGCCAGCACGGACCCGTCCGGCAGCGCCAGCGCCGTTCCAGCATAGCGTTTGCGCCCTTCTTCACCCAGCGGCCAGGCGTACACGACCAGGTCCCGGTCACCGGGAACCGCTTCGATCAGTTGCGCGTGCAGTTCGCCCAGCACGGCCGGGCGCGGCTCGCGCCCGAGGCAGGCAAAGTAGCCGGGGCAGTCCAGGGCCGACCAGACGACCTCGGGTCGCACATTGCCCCCGGCATCCAGGAGGTCCGGCGCCGGTTTCCAGGGGCAGGCAAGCAGGCTCCAGTCATCGACCGGCCCCGCGTAAAGTTCCAGTCCGTCGTGCGACGGCCGCCCCGGGCCGCACACGAAGCAGGTGGGAAAGATGTGGTTTTCGTAGCAGGGGTAGCGCCGCGCCGCTTCGACCGCGGCTTCCAGCGACGGCGCAGGCGGCGGTTCGAGTTCCAGCGCGGCAGGCACCGCGGACGCCACCCGGTCCTGGCCATCCAGCATTTCGACGCCACCGCTTGCGCTGCGGCGAACCGTCAGCGGCCGGTCCAGCGGCGGCGGCAGGTGCAAGCGCACCCGGGCAGGGCCATCGATGAACGCAGCCAGCATCCCGCAACTGTATCCGCCGTTGCCGGATTCGGCCGGGCCATTGAAGCGCGACGCGATGGTGACCGTGTTACCCATGACCCGAAACCTGCCAGCCGTTGTGATGCAGGCGGGCGGGATCATAACGGTATTCCGGGCCGGGCGCTTCATCCGGGATCCCCATGGCCAGCAGGGCAAACGGCGTGATTTGCTCCGGGATACCGAGGTGCTCCCTGCAGGCCTGCACGCGGTCCTCGAGCGGGTAGATTGCGATCCAGACACAGCCGACACCGAGGTCGTGCGCGGCCAACTGCATGTTCTGGGCCGCGCAGGAACAATCCTGCGGCCAGAAACCGGGGTAGATCTCGCGCGCGACTTCACCGCAAACCAGGACCATGAACGTCGCATGCTCGAGCATTTCCGTACCGCCCAGCGTGGTAAACCGCCGGATGATGCCGGGATCGTCCATCGTGACGAAATGCCAGGGCCTCGCATCCGCCGCCGAGGGTGCGTTCATGGCTGCTTCGAGAATGGTCTTTCGCTGCGCGTCGCTGAGCGGCTGAGGTTTCCAGGCGCGAATGCTGCGGCGCGTCATTAATGCCTTGATCGTTTCCATTGATTTTCCCGATGTTGGTCGTTGGGCCCGGGTATTCGGACAGGATACAAGCCTGCCCTGTCAATGGGAGGTTATGATGTTGCCTGACAACTGACAACCGGACAGGTCAAGAGCATGCACCATGAACTGCTGATACTCCGGCACGCAAAATCCGCCTGGAACAGCGATGCCCCGACAGACTTCGAACGCCCGCTTTCCCGCCGCGGCCATAACAATGCGCCCCGCGTGGGCCGGTTTCTCGCTGAACAGGGGCTGCGTCCCGATTACGTGGTCAGTTCTCCTGCTGAACGCGCCCGGCAAACCGTGCTGGCCGCTTGCGCACCCTTTGGCATCGGCGCAGACGACATCAGCTGGGACCGGCGCATCTACGCCGCCACGACAGGGGAATTGTTGGACGTGCTGAACGAGTGCCCTGAAGACGCGATGCGGGTACTGATCGCCGGTCACAACCCGGGCCTGGAAAGCCTGGTGCGAGTACTGTGCCGCGAGCCCGTTCCGACGCCGCCCGACTTCAAGCTGATGCCCACGGCGGCGCTGGCCCATTTGCTGATCCCGGTCGCCTGGAAGGAAATCGACGGCGGCGTGGCCGAACTGTTGAGCCTTACGCGCGTGAAATCGCTGCCGGATTGAAAATCGGTTCCGCCGGACCCCTCACAACGGTCGCCGCAGGTGCTATTCTTTTTCTTCACCCCTGACACACGAGACCAGAACAATGCCCGGCCTGTTGCCTGATGTCGATCCCGATGGACTGCTCGAGTTTTCCGTCGTTTTTACCGACCGATCGCTGAACCACATGTCGCAGGACTTCCAGCACGTCATGCGCGACCTGTCCACTCAGCTCAAAGCCGTCTACAAGGCCGATGCTGTCGCCCTCATTCCGGGCGGCGGCACCTACGGCATGGAGGCCATCGCCCGCCAGTTCGCCGACCGCCGGCGCTGCCTGGTCGTACGCAACGGCTATTTCAGTTTCCGCTGGTCGCAGATCATCGAGACCGGCGGCCTGAGCGATGATGTCACCGTTATCAAGGCGCGCCGCGCCGAGGACCGGGCGAAGGCGCCGTTCGCGCCACCCCCGGTGGAAGAAGTCGTGGCGGCGATCCGTGCAAAAAAACCGGACGTGGTTTTCGCGCCCCATGTCGATACCTCCTCGGGCATTCTCATCAGCGACGACTACATTCGCGCGCTGACCGCTGCCGTCCACGAGCATGGCGGCCTGTTTGCGCTTGACTGCGTCGCCTCCGGCGGCATCTGGGTGGACATGAAGGCCTGCGGAGTCGACATCCTGCTCAGCGCTCCGCAAAAGGGCTGGAGCGCAACACCCTGCGCTGCGCCCGTGATGCTGGGCGACATGGCCCTGGAACGCATGGCGCGGTCGGCCAGCAGCAGCTTTGCCTGCGACCTCGGCAAATGGCTGGACATCATGCGCGCTTATGAAAACGGCGGTCACGCCTACCACGCCACGCTGCCCACCGACGGGCTGAAAACGTTCCGGGACGCCATGTTCGAAACCATCGAGTTCGGCCTGGAACATTTCATGGAGAGCCAGTGGGAACTTGGAAAGCGTGTTCGCGGTGTTCTGGAGGAACGCGGCTACGCCAGCGTCGCCGCTCCGGGCTGCCAGGCGCCGGGCGTTGTGGTCAGCTACACCGACGACCCGGACATCCAGAACGGCAGCCGCTTCATGAAACTGGGCCTCCAGATCGCGGCCGGCGTGCCGCTGATGTGCGACGAGGGCGATGATTACCGGTCCTTTCGCATCGGGCTGTTCGGGCTCGACAAGCTGCAGGATATCGACGGCACGGTAGAGCGCCTGGTGCATGCGCTGGACCGACTGTGAGCCGTCACCGGCGCGGCTAAGCGGGGATAATTCATGACGCAGATCGAAAACCGCATGGAAGCCCACCTCGAACAGATTCGGGGCTTGTTGTGGGATATCGGCTCTCAGGCTGAGTCTGCACTGTACGATGCCCGCAAGGCCCTTTTCCAGCAGGACGCCGACCTTGCCTACCGGGTCATCCTGGACGACCATCCGCTGGACCGGAAAAGCCGCCGCTGCGACAGCAGCTGCCACGACTTCATCGGCCGTTTTCTTCCCGGCGCCGGCGTGCAGCGGGAAATGACGGCCACGGTCCGCGTCAATGCCATCCTGGAACGTATCGGGGACCATGCGGTGACCGTTTGCCGTGAATCGCTGCGACTGGAGCGGTCGTTGCCTGCGCACTTTCGCCGGCGCATCGACTGTATTGCCGATGAGTCGCTGTCACTGCTGTCCGCCGCGCGAAGCTCCTTTCGCGAGGGTGACGCCGATCGCGCGATGTCCGTGATTCGCTCGGCACGGCAGTTGGAAGGCCGGATGGACAGCTACTACGCCGAACTGTTCTCAGAAGACGAACGGCTGGATGCAACCACGATGATGGTCATTTTCGTCGTCTTCAACATTTACAAGCGTGTAGCGGACCAGGCCGGCAACATCAGCGAACAAGCCGTGTACACCGTGCGCGGCGCCGGCCCGGCACCCGATGTCTGCCGCATCCTGTTCATGGCCGGGCAGGACTCCGATCTTGCACAGGAGGCGCTATCCGTCGCCCGGGAACACTTTGCCGACAACGTTTCGTTCGGCGCGGGCGGGGCCGGGACCAGTGAATCCGACCTTGGCGAAACCGCCGTACTGGTCGGCCTGGATCGCCCCGTGAGCGACTTCGTCAGCACCATTCCGTTTCATACGGCCGTGCAGAACTGGACCATCCCGCCCGGCGCGGATGAAGCGGAACGGCGAGGTTTTCTGTTGGAACGGCTGACGGACCTGGTGGAACGGATAAACGGAAAACCGGATTCCGTCGAACGTTGAACCCCTGAAGCGCTGCGAAAAATCCTCAAAAAACCAGGGACTTAACCAGCAGCACCCAGCTGATGAGCACGGCCGGACCGAGCAGGCCGATCAGGATTCCTCCCGGCCGCAGGTCCCGCGTCGAAATCTCACCCGTAGCAAACGCAATGGCGTTCGGCGGCGTCGAGACCGGCAGCAAAAGCGCGCAGGAAGCGCTCAGGCCGAGGATCAGGCACATTTCCAGCTCGCGCCCCGGCATCAGCGCCACTGACACGGGCAGGATCAGCGAGACCGTCGCCGTGTTGCTCATGAAATTGGACAGCATGACGGTGACAAGAGCCATCGCGGCGTAAACCAGGATATCCAGGTTCAGCGTCGTCAGGAACTCCAGCCAGGACGCGAGCCGGGCGGCCAGCCCGGTATCCGTCACCGCGGCGCCCAGCGAAAGCCCGCCGGCAACCAGCATCAACGTGTCCCAGGGCAGGCCGCGCACATGGGCTGCGCCCATGACCTGCGTCATCGTCAAGCCGACGATGGGAATCAGTGAAATGGCCGCCACGTGAATGCCGTGCAATGGCGTCGTCAGCCACAGCCCCACGGTCAACAGGGACAGGAAACCGACAATAAAGCGCTCCCGAAGGCCGGGCATCTGGGGTTCTTTGGCGCTGTCCGCCTCCAGCTTTACCTGCTCGATCGAAGCCGGAAACAGCTTCTGCACGATCAGCCACGCCACGAATGTCAGGCAGATCGCGCCGGGTACGCCGACCGCCATCCACTGGACGAAATCGATTTCAAAACCGTACTCGGCGGCCACGCCCACCGCGATCGCATTGGGCGGACTGCCGATGATCGTACCCATGCCGCCGACGGAGGCGGACAGGGGTATCGCCACGAGCAGCGCCTTGGCAAACGGCTCGTCCCGGCCGAGCTGGCGCACCAGGGGCAGCACGGCGCCGATCATCAGCACGGTGGTCGAGGTATTGGAGATGAACATCGAGGCGACGCAGCTGGTCAGCATCACGGCCAGCAAAACCCTTGACGGGCTGGTGCCGGCGGGCCGGATGGCCGCCGCAAACAGCAGGCGGTCCAGCCCGGTTCGCGACAGGCCCTCGGCCATGAAAAACCCGCCCAGCATCAGCCAGATCACGGGACTCGACCAGGTATTGAGGTAACGGCCGGTATCCCATGGTTCGGCGTGAAGCAGGGTCGTTCCCAGCGCAAATACCAGGTAACCCATGATCAGCAGGCCGACGGCGAAAGCCGGCACCGCTTCGGTTATCCACAGGCCGACCGCCAGCAGGAACAGGAACAGCACGGCTCTCTGCTCAGGTGGAAAGATTCCGGAAAGCAGATTCCAGACCCACCACACGGCAAGGGCGACCAGCACAAACAGAAGCAGGCGACGAACACCGTAGGCCTGGCCCGGGCGCAGTATTCGAAACGCGGCGCGCCGGCTGTCACGGTAGGAAACTTTTTGTCGAACGGAGTTGTGGTTTTCACTCACGGCGGGGTTGCCCGGCAAGCAGTTGTTTCAAGGTCGGGAGATTGTATACCGAACGTAAGAAAACACTACTTTCAGGGCATTGTAATGATGCTGATCAACAAGCCAAAAAATTAGTCTGAATCCGTAAACTATTTTGATCTGCATCATGTACCCGGGAGTGCTTCAGGCGCAGGATTTAAACCGCGTTTTATCAGGGGTTCTTCCCCGTGTTGGATCGCGTGGAAGGCCCCGGAAATCCATGAACGGGGAAACAGCTTTGAACAAGACAAAAGCAGCGAAATCCGCCGCCAGGCGGGATTTACCCGCCAACCGCGTGCAGCTTCTGGACTTCCTGTGGAAAGCACAGAATGAACACGGTTACGTCCGGCAGGAAGACATCGAGGCAGCCGCCGAAGCGCTTGACACGTCGACCATCGATATTCACGGCGTGGTGACCTTTTACCACTTCCTGAGCCTTCGGCCCCGTGGCAAATACACGATTTACCTGAACAACAGCCCGGTGGCGGAGTGCAAGGGCTATGGGCGAATGAAAAAAGCGTTCGAAGCGGCAACGGGCACCGCGATCAACGGCGTCGATCCCAGCGGCCAGTTCGGGCTGTTCGAAACGGCCTGCATCGGGCTCAGCGACCATGAGCCGTCCGCCCTGATCAACTTCCACCCGTTCACGAACCTGAACAGCCTGAAAGTGAAGCAGATCGTCGCGCAGCTCAAGCAGGGCGCCAACCCCGCCGACATTTGCGACGAGGTAAAGGATCACATCCGCTTTACCCCGGATGAGCAGCGCACCGTGCTGTTGCGCGATTACCAGCCCAGCGCCGCGCTGGCCAAACTGAAAGACACCACGCCCGAAGCCGTGCTGGCGGAGATCAAGAAATCCGGCCTCAGGGGCATGGGCGGAGCCTTCTTCCCCACCGGCGTCAAGTGGGAGTCCTGCCGCAAGGACCCGGAGTCGCCGAAGTACATCTTCTGCAACGCGGACGAAGGCGAGCCGGGCACGTTCAAGGATCGCGTTCTGCTCAACTCCCTGCCCGGGCTGGTGCTGGAAGGCATGGTCGTCGCCGGTTACGCGGTGGGCTCGGAAGAAGGCGTGATCTACCTGCGCGCGGAGTACAAGTGGATGCAGGAGAAACTGCAGCACGTCATCGATCACTTCCGCAAGATGAACCTGCTGGGCAGGAACATCATGGGCATCGAGGGGTTCAATTTCGAGATCCGCATCCAGCTGGGCGCCGGCGCCTATGTCTGCGGCGAGGAAACGGCGATGCTGAACTCGATCGAGGGCAAGCGCGGCGAGCCGCGCAACAAGCGATTTTTCCCGACCGAGCGCGGCTACATGCAGAAACCGACCGTGATCAACAACGTGGAAACCTTCTGCTGCGCGGCTCGCATCGTCGAACTGGGCGCCGACCACTACCTGCAGGCGGGTACGCCGAAATCGCCGGGCACCAAGCTGCTCAGCGTATCGGGTGACTGCCGCCTGCCGGGTATTTACGAGATACCGATGGGTACGACGGTGCGCGAGGTGCTCGACATGTGCGAAGCCGACCGCCCCCATTTCATCCAGGTCAGCGGCCCCTCCGGCGAATGCCTGTCCATCGACGAAGCCGACCGCGTGTTCTCGATGGAAGACCTGAACCGGGGCGGCTCCTTCATGGTCTTCAGCCGCTCGCGCGACATCCTGGACATCCTCAGGAATTACAACCACTTCTTCAAGAGCGAATCCTGCGGGCTGTGCACGCCCTGCCGCGCCGGCAATTTCATCATCGAAAAGAAACTGGACCTGTTCGCGGCCAGGCTGGCCCAGCAGTCCGACGTCGAAGACCTCAAGTCCTGGGGCGAAATCATGAAGCTTACCTGCCGTTGTGGCCTGGGCAAGACCGCCGCCGGCTCCCTCCTGATGGCTCAGGACAAGTTCCCCGACTACTTCGACACCATCGTGGATAAAAATCCCGACGGATTAAACAAAGGGTTCAGCCTGAAAGATGCGGTTCGGGAATACGACGAGTTCAGCAACTGAGTACAGCGATCATGAGCAAGCAGAAAAGAAAAACCAACGGCAAGGCCGGCAAAGCATCGACCGGGGCCGTCAAGACGAAAGCCAAGGCCAACGGCCAAATCACGATTACGATCGACGGCAAGGAAATCAGGTGCGAAGCCGGGCGCAACCTGGTTGACGTGGCGAACGAGAACGACATCTTCATTCCCAGCCTGTGCTACTACCCGGAAATCGAACCGCCGCTGGGCACCTGCCGCGTCTGCACCTGCAACATCAACGGCTCGCCCCAGCCGGCCTGCACCCACAAGGTGGAAGACGGCATGGTGGTCGAGGTGCACAACAAGCAACTCGACGACGCGCGCGAGGCCATTGTCGAAATGATGTTCTCGGAAGGCAATCACTTCTGCCCCGGCTGCCAGAAGAGCGGCGACTGCGACCTCCAGCACATGGCCTATGAACTGGGTTTGCGGCACACGCGCTTCCCGCACGTTTTCAAGGACCGGGTCGTCGACTTCAACGCCAGCCGCATGATCATGGAGCACAACCGCTGCATCAAGTGCGGACGCTGCGTCAACGAGGTGTTCACCGACGATGGAAAAGCCGTGTTTTCCTTCCGTTACCGCGGCAACGAGATGCGCGTGGGCATCGACTACGACGAAGAAGCCAAGCTCAGCGAGGAACAGGCCATCCGCGCGATGCACATCTGCCCCACCGGTTCCATTATCGTGCGCGGACAAAATCACTCGCGGCCGTTCGGCATGCGGCGCTTCGACATGCAGTCCACCCGCAAGATGGAGCCCGTCGAAGAGCCTCAAGTCGAGCTGCCCACTGAGAAAAAAACGGTCGCCACCGCCTCGCTGGCGGGCTGTTTCGGCTGCCACATGTCGCTGCTGGACATCGACCTGAAGCTGCTCGACCTGATCGAGGTCGTGGAATTCAACAAGTCGCCGCTGAACGACATCAAGAAGTTCACCAAGCGCTGCGATATCGGCATCATCGAGGGCGGCTGCTGCAACTCGGAAAACGTCGAGGTGCTGCGCGAATTCCGCAAGAACTGCGATGTGCTGGTCGCACTCGGCGAATGCGCTCTGTGGGGCGGCGTTCCCTCTATGCGCAACACCATTCCGCTGAGCGAGTGCCTGGAAGAGGCCTATCTGAACTCGTCGACTTCAATGCCCGATGACGCCGAGGTGCCGTACCACGAGGATCTCCCGAAAATCCTCGACAAGGTATACGCCTGCAACGACATCGTGGAGATCGACTACTACATCCCGGGTTGTCCCCCGGACGCCGATCACATCTGGCGCTCCGTACTGAGCCTGGTCTCGGGTCAGGAGCTTTCCATTCCGTATTCCGAATTGAAGTATGACTAAGCCATGAGCACTTACGCCAAGAAAATCACGATTGATCCCGTCACGCGGGTGGAAGGACACGGACGCGTCACCGTTCAGCTGGACGACGCCGGAAAGGTCCAGAGGGCCCGGTTCCACGTCGTCGAATTCCGCGGTTTCGAGCGGTTTATCCAGGGGCATCCCTACTGGGAGGCGCCGCTGCTGGTGCAGCGCCTGTGCGGCATCTGCCCGGTGAGCCACCACCTGGCGGCCGCCAAGGCCGTCGACCAGGTGTACGGTGTCGACCCGGAAGACCTGGACCCGACGGCAACCAAGCTGCGCCGCCTGCTGCACTTCGGGCAGGTGTTCCAGTCCCACGCGCTGCATTTCTTCTACCTGGCTTCACCGGACCTGCTGTTCGGTATCGACGCCCCGGTGGAGAAACGCCACGTGGTTCCGGTCGCGGTGGAATACCCCGAACTCGCCAAGATGGGCATCCAGATGCGCCAGTTCGGCCAGGAAATCATCAAGGCGCTGGCGGGCAAGCGCGTGCACGGCATTGCGGCCATTCCGGGCGGCGTGCACAAGACCTTCGAAGCCAAGGAGCGTAATCGATTCCTGAGCGGCGAAGACCTGCCCTCGATCGACACGATGATCGAGTGGTCCCAGGGCGTGGTCAAGTTCATCAAGGACTACCACGACAAGCACTACCGCTGGCTGGATTCCTTTGCCAGTTATCCTTCCGGCCATCTGGGCCTGGTGTCGGACAAGGGCGAATTGGAGCTTTACAACGGCCTCCTGCGCGCCATCGACGCGAACGGCAAGCGCACGCTGGACGACGTTCACAACGTGGACTACCTCAAGTACTTCGGCGAAGGCATCGAGAAGTGGTCCTACATGAAATTCCCCTTCCTGCGTCACCTGGGCCGCGATGAGGGCTGGAACCGGGTCGGACCGCTGGGCCGCCTGAACGTCTGCGACAGCATCCCGACACCGCTGGCGCAGACCGAACTGGAAGAATTCAAGGCTTACACCTACGGCCGGACCAACAACCACACCATGCATTCGCACTGGGCGCGGCTGATCGAGGTTCTGCACTGCGCCGAAGCGATGAAGGAACTGCTGGAAGACGAAACCATCCTCAGGAAACCGGAGCGGCCCAAAGTCAACCGGCGCCCGGAGGGCATCGGCATCATCGAGGCGCCACGCGGCACGCTGATTCACCACTACAAGGTGGATGAAAAGGGCCGCATCACCAAGTGCAACCTGATCGTTTCGACCACGCACAACAACGAACCGATGAACCAGGCGGTGCGCTGGGTGGCCCAGAACGTGCTCGACGGACAGAAAGAGATCACCGACAGCATGCTGAACCAGGTCGAGATCGCTATCCGCGCCTATGACCCCTGCCTGAGCTGCGCGACCCATTCCATGGGCCAGATGCCGCTGGTGCTGGAGGTGTTCGACGCCGAGGGCAACGTCGTTTCCCGCCACGTCAAGGACCCGACTTGAACGCGGTAACAGCAGAATCCATCCGGCCCGGCATCGGGCCGGACACGCTGATCTTCGGGATCGGCAACTGCGGCCGCAGTGACGACGGCCTGGGCTGGGCGTTTCTCGACCGCATCAGCGCGGAAGCCGGTTTCAGCAGCCCGGTCGAGTACCGTTACCAGTTGCAGGTCGAGGACGCGGCGCTGGCCGAGCGCATGCAGCGGGTTATTTTCATCGATTCTTACAACGGTCAGCTGCCCGGCGGCTTCCGCTGGCAGCGTTGCGAGGCCAGCGAAGACTTTCAATTCACCACGCACGTGCTGCCGCCGCGCGGTGTCATGCACTACTGCCAGGCCCTTTACGGCAAGGCGCCGCGGGCCGATATCCTGGCCATCGCCGGCTATGAATGGGGTCTGCGCAATTCGCTTTCTGCAGCCGCCTGCCAGAACCTCGAAAACGCCCTGCTTTTTTTCAGGCGGCGGGTCCTCCAAACCGCCTTCGCTTGAACGGTTCCCCCAGCGCTGACCCCGTGCTTACTGGCTTTTCTTTGACGTAAAGCACGGACTGGATCGGCCCTTTCGGTATCATTTTCAGCATAATGACAAGGCAGCACGGCTATGGGCGACACGACACGGGGCACGCAAAGGATCGAGTCGCATCCGATCCTGACCGCGCCTGAAAAAGAAACGATCGAGTTCAGCTGGCGTGGCGAAAGGCTCACGGCCCGGCAAGGCGAGTGCATTTCCTCGGCGCTGTTCGCCAGCGGCATCCACGTCTTCGGCCACCATCCCCGTGACAGAAGTCCGCAGGGTATTTTCTGCGCCAACGGGCAGTGTTCCCAGTGCATGGTGATTGCGGACGGCCTGGCGGTGAAAGCCTGCATGGAGCCGGTCCGGCCCGGCATGCGGGTCGAACCGCTCGAGGGGGCCCCCGAACTGCCCGCGATCGCAAGCGTGCAGCGATTCACCGATATCGAGGAAATCGCGGTCGAATGCCTGATCATCGGCGGCGGCCCGGCCGGACTCGCCGCTGCTGTCGAACTGGGCAACGCCGGTGTTCGCGTGCTGCTGGTCGACGACAAGGACCGCCTCGGCGGCAAGCTCGTGCTGCAGACGCACAAGTTTTTTGGCTCCATCGACGAGGTGCACGCCGGCACGCGCGGCATCGACATCGCCACGCTGATGGAGGAAGAAGTCCGCCGCCACGAAAGCGTGGAGTGCTGGCTGAATACCAACGCGGTCGCGGTATTCAGCGACCAGCGCGTCGGCCTCGTGCGCAGCGGCCGCGAGTACGTGCTGGTTCGTCCGGACACCATCCTGGTCGCAACCGGCGCGCGTGAAAAATCCCTGACCTTCCGCGGCAATACCCTGCCGGGTGTCTACGGTGCCGGCGCTTTCCAGACCCTGGTCAACCGCGACCTGGTCCGGCCTTCCGAAAAACTGTTCATCGTCGGCGGCGGCAATGTCGGTCTGATTGCCGGCTACCATGCCCTGCAGGCCGGCATCCAGGTCGTCGGCCTGGTCGAGGCGCTGCCCGAGTGCGGCGGCTACAAGGTGCACAAGGACAAGCTGGTGCGCATGGGCGTGCCGGTTTACACGCGCCACACGGTGCTGAGCGCGAACGGAGAGGATCACGTCGAGTCGGTCACCGTCGCCGCCATCGACGAGAACTGGGAAGTGATACCCGGCAGTGAACGCTCCTTTGAATGCGACACCCTGTTGGTCGCGGTGGGGCTGGACCCCTGCGACGAGTTCTATCACAAGGCGCGTTCCTTCGGCATGCAGGCGTTTTCGGCCGGCGACGCAGCCGAGATCGCCGAAGCCTCGGCGGCCATTTTCTCCGGCAAGATTCAAGGGCTCGGGATCGCCGCGGCGCTTGGCCGCGACGTGCCGGAAATCCCGCAAGAGTGGGAGCGCATCGAGCAAATCCTTAAATCCAGGCCGGGCCCGGCCGCAGCGGAAACCATTCCGGAGCAGGAGGAAGGCATCGCGGTCGTATTCCACTGCGAACAGGACATTCCCTGCAACCCCTGCACCTCGGTCTGCCCGAACCAGGCCATTTCCACCGGTGACGATATCCGCGGCAAACCCCGTTTCATCGGTGAGGAAATCGGCAAGGTCTGCAACGGCTGCACCAAGTGCGTCACGATCTGCCCCGGGCTGGCCATCACGCTGGTCGACTACCGCAAGGACAGCGAACACCCGATCGTTTCGCTGGCGCATGAGTTCCAGAAAGAGGACATCCAGAACGGCGACACGGTCACCGTGCTCGACACCGAGGGCGTCGCGCTGGGCCAGGCGGAAGTCGCAAAGGTCGTGGCCGGAAAGAAAATGGACCGCACCCTGCTGCTGCGCCTGAAGGCGCCGAAGGAGATCGCCAAGCGCATCGCCGGCATCCAGGTACAGAAACCGGAAGTCACCGAACCCATGGAGCATTACGTCACCCGCATGAGCGACGATACCATCGTGTGCCGCTGCGAACGCGTCACGGCAGGTGAGATCCGGGCATTGATCCGCCAGGGCATGCGCGACGTCAATGAAATAAAAACCGTCACGCGGACCGGCATGGGGGCCTGCGGCGCCAAGACCTGCGGCAGCCTGGTCAATTTCCTGTTCCGCCAGGAAGGCATAGCGGTCGAGGAAACGACGCCGAACGTCGACCGCCCCCTGTTCGTCGAGGTGCCGCTCGGTGTTTTCTGCGGCGCTGAATCCGGAACGCTGATCGATGGCCGCTGAAAACGGCAATTACGATGTCGTCATCATCGGCGCCGGCAGCGTCGGCGTGCCCGCGGCCTGTTTCATCGCCGAGGCAGGCCTGAAAGTCCTGGTCCTGGACCGCTACGCCAGCGTCGGGCAGGGCGCCAACAAGGCCGCCATCGGCGGCGTTCGCGCCACCCACTCGGATACCGCAAAAATCCGCATCGGGCTGAAAAGTATCGAGATACTGTCCAGTTGGCATGAAACGCACGGCGACAACCTCGAGTGGCAAACCGGCGGCTACACCTTCGTGGCCTACGATGAGCGCGAGGAACACATACTGAAAAGCCTGCTCACCGAGCAGCACCGCTATGGCCTGAACATCGACTGGCTGGACCGCGATGCGCTGCTCGAAGCCGTGCCGTCCCTGAATCCCGAGGGCCTCATCGGCGGCACGCTGTCACCCGAGGACGGCAGCGCCTCGCCGCTGCTGGCTTTGCATGCGTTTTACGCCGCGGCCAGAAGGCAGGGCGCCGAGTTCCGCTTCGGTGAAACCGTAAAAGCCATTGACGTTTCCGGCGGCAAGGTCACGGCGGTGGAAACCGACAAGGGTCGTTACGGAACAGCGGTCGTCATCAACGCGGCGGGGGCGCATGCCCGGGCCATTGCGCAGCTTGCCGGCCTGGATGTACCGGTCACCCCGGACTCGCACGAAGCCGGCGTCAGCGAACCCGTGGCCCGCTTCTTTTACCCGATGGTGGTCGATATCCGGCCCCGGCCGGGCTCGTCCAACTTCTATTTCTACCAGCACCATACCGGGCAGGTCATATTCTGCATCACGCCCTCACCGCCGATCGTCGGCACCGACCGCCGCGAAACATCAAAATTCCTGCCCATGGTTTCGCGACGCATGATCGACGTCATGCCGCGATTGGCCAACATCAAGGTCCGCCGCACCTGGCGCGGCCTGTACCCGATGACGCCGGACGGCACGCCCATCGTCGGCAGGGCCCGCGAAGTCGACGGCTTCATCCAGGCCGCAGGCATGTGCGGGCAGGGTTTCATGCTGGGGCCCGGCCTGGGGGTATACCTGGCGCGCCTGGTCCGGGATGAACTCGACGACGATGACCGCGAAGTGTTTGCAGTGCTCTCGCCCTACCGCAGTTTCGAAAGCGCTGAACAGCTGCGCTGAACGACGCGGTCAGTCACCGGGCGCCCGGCGGTTATAATCCGCCCATGACCCGCCCAACCCCCAGCGCAGGCTGGAATTTTCAACCGCCGTGCGCGGTCGAGCCCGAGAACCGGGCCGGGCACGTGCGCGCCTGCAGCGATTTCGCCGCCGGCCTGCTGGAGCGCTTTCCGGATTGGCGATCAGGACTGGACCAGGGCGGGCCGCCCGACCGCGCCGGACTCGCGGAAGCGGTTCGGCGGCACGGGCTGGAGCGCGGCCTGAGGCGTTTTCGAAACCGCGAAATGCTCGGCATCATCTGGCGCGACCTGTGCGGCCTGGCGCCGCTCTCCCGAACGTTCACCGACCTGGTCACGCTGGCCGAAACCTCCCTGGACTGCGCGCTGGGCGAGCACTACCGCTCGCTGCAGGATAAACACGGCACGCCGCGCGGACCGGACGGCGAAGCGCTGGAAATGTTCGTCATCGGGCTCGGCAAATTCGGCGGCGGGGAGCTCAATCTCTCGTCGGACATCGATATCATGTTCTGTTACCCGGTTGCCGGTGAATGCGACGGTCCCCGCGGCCTTTCGAACGAGCGCTTTTTCACGCGCCTGGCGCGCGCCGTGATCGCGAGCCTCTCGGAAATCACCGAGGACGGCTTCTGTTTTCGGGTCGATACCCGGCTGCGCCCCTTCGGTAACGCCGGCCCGCTGGTATCGACGCTCGCCGCGCTGGAACAGTACTACCAGCGCGAGGGCCGCGACTGGGAACGCTACGCCCTGGTCAAGGCCCGTCCCGTGGCGGGCGACCGGCTGAGTGCGAAGCGCTTTATCGATGACGTACGGCCGTTTGTCTACCGTCGCTATATCGACTACAGCGCCGTCGAGTCGCTGCAGGAAATGCACGCCAGCGTGCAGGAAGACGCCCGTCGAAAAGACCGCCTGGACGACATCAAGCGCGGCCCCGGCGGAATCCGGGAGATCGAATTCCTGGCCCAGTGCTTCCAGATTCTTCGCGGTGGACGCGAGCCGGGCCTGCAGACACCGCGCCTGGACCGGGCGCTGGAAGAAATCGGCAAACTCGGCCTGCTGGAAAAAGCGCTGATTGAAAGCCTGCGCGAAGATTACGCATTTCTGCGCTTCGTTGAAAACCGCATCCAGGCATTGCGCGACCAACAGACCCACCGGGTGCCCGCCGGGAATGATCGAGAACGCATCGCTGAAGCCATGGGTTTTGCCGCAGCCGCCGACCTGGACCGAAAACTGGATTCGGTGCGAAAGCGCATCAGCAAACGCTTTCACGATATTTTCCCGGCGCGCAGCAGCCGCAGCCAGGCCGGGGAGTGGCAGGAGCGCTGGAGGCAGGCGCAGAACGCGGAACAAACCGGCAGCAACGACCCGCTGGACCACTTTGGCCGCCGCCTGCAGCGCATCGCCCTGAGCCAGCGCGCCGACCAGCGTCTGAACCGGCTGATGCCGGCACTGCTCGAACAAATGGCTCAGCGCAGCCTGTCGACGGAAGCAGCCAACCGCGTATTCGACCTGGTGCTGGCGATCTGCCGGCGCAGCGCATACCTCGTGCTGCTCGAACAGCACGAGAAAGCGCTGGCCCGCATGCTGGACCTGTTCTCTTCCAGCGGCCGGATCGCGGAGCAGGTCATTCGTTTCCCGGCGCTGCTCGACGAACTGATCGATCCGGCCCTGGGCGCGCAAATTCCGGGTCAAGGGGAACTGACCGCAAGCGTCGAGCGCATTCTCGGCACGGGCCAGGACACCGAAGCGCAGCTGAACGCGCTCAATTACCTCAAGCTGGCCACCGAGCTGCGCATCGCCGTCGGACAGCTGCAAAAAAACCTGGACGCGACGCGGGCGCAACGGGCGCTGGCGGATCTCGCGGCCGCGATCCTGCACGGTGTGCTCATGCTGGCCGGATCGGAAATCGAACACCGGCATGGCGTCTTTGAGTCTTCCGGAGATGAAACAGACCGCGGCTCCAGCGGCCTGGCGGTCATCGGCTACGGCTCGCTCGGGGCCGCCGAGCTCAGCTACGGTTCCGACCTGGATATCGTGTTCCTGTTCGCAGCAAGCCGCCCGGAATCGAACGGAAAACGGCCGCTTGCACCGGAGCACTACTATGCCCGGCTCGCCCAGCGCTTGCTGAGCTTCCTGACCGTGATGACACCATCGGGCAAGCTTTACGAAGTGGACACGCGACTGCGTCCCAACGGCCAGGCCGGTTCACTGGTCAGCAGCATGAAGGCCTTTCGCGACTACCAGTCGAACGAAGCCTGGACCTGGGAATTCCAGGCGCTGACGCGGGCGCGGTTCCTGGCCGGCAGCCCGGCGCTCGGCGCCCGCTTCGAACAGGTTCGAACGGACGTGCTGTGCCGAAAACGCGACGCAGGTCAGCTTGCCCGGGAAATGAGGGACATGCGGCGGCGGATCGCAGACAACCGGGGCGACGAGAGAGAAGATGAGAAACACCGTGCCGGGGGATTGATCGATATCGAGTTTATCGCCCAGCTCGGCATCCTTGCGCGCGCCCACGCCAACCCTTCGATCGTCGAGGCCACCGAAACGACCGACCAGCTGAACGAACTGCTCGGCATCGGCTGGCTCTCACAGGATGAACTCGATGTCCTGGTTTCCACCATGCACCGGCTTCGAGAAAGCCGAATGATGCGCTCGCTGGTCAAAGGGGCGATGGACCCCCATTTTGAAACCGGGGCCGTTTCACGGATCTTTGAGAAAAAATTTGAAAATCCATGAGCCGTCAACGCATTTTGGACCGCGAACGTTCATTATCCGGTCCCGGTGTCATAGAATGTGCGCTACCAAACCGAACCGCCCGACGGAGGCCGCAACCGTGACCCAGCCCATCGAAACCAGCGCTACCGTGCTCGAGCCCGCTTGCGAGGCGCGGGAATACGAGGTGAGGCGGCAGGACCTTCCGCTTTCCTGTCCGACACCGGAGCAGAAACTCTGGAATGCCCACCCCAGGGTCTACCTGCCGATCGAGGAAACCGGCTCTGCAACCTGCCCGTACTGCGGTTCCGTCTATCGCCTGGTTGACTGAAACGGATCGGCGGTCATGCATATCGTCCAGGTCCTGGTGTCACTCAACCTGGGCGGCTCCGAGCTGGTCGCGGTCGAACTGAGCGAGCATGCCGCCGCTCTGGGCCACCGGGTCAGCGTCATTGCGGCAAAGGGACCGCTCGCGGGCCGGGTCGATGCATGCGGCGCCCAACGGCTCAATTGGCCGATCGGCCGCAAACGTCCGGGCACGCTGAAATTCGTCCGTCAGCTGCGGCAATGGATCTCGGAAGAACGTCCGGACGTGCTGCACGCGCATTCGCGCCTGCCGGCATGGATTTGCCGACTCGCGCTGCGCGGGCTCGACCCGGAGCAACGTCCCGCCTGGATCACGAGCATGCACGGCCAGTATTCGGTGAACCGTTACAGCGCCGTGATGGCGGGCGGCGACCGTGTTATCGCCGTGTCGGATTACATTCGTGAGTACACGCTGCGCAACTACCCGTTCACCGACCCGCAGCGGGTGATTACCGTGCACGGCGGCATCAGCCACGAGGCGTTCCCGGCCGGGTACCGGCCGAACGCGGCGTGGACCACGAAAATGCTCGAAGACTTTCCGGAGTTGCGCGAAAAACGGCTGATCTGCCTGCCCGGCAGGCTGTCACGCTACAAGGGGCACGCGGACTTTGTCGAACTGCTGGCCCGTCTGGCAGAACGCGTTCCGGACATTCACGGCGTTATCGTCGGCAAGGCGCGCGAAGGCTCCCGCTATCGTGATCAGCTCGAAGGCCTGGCTGAACGTTACGCCGTGCTCGACCGGCTTACCTTCACCGGCGCCCGCACGGACATGCGGGACTGGCTGGCCTCCTCGGAAATCGTCTACAGCCTGTGCGCCGATCCGCCGGAAGCATTCGGCCGCACCGTACCCGAGGCCCTGCACCTCGGTGTGCCGGTCATCGGCTGGAACCATGGCGGCGTCCGGGAGACCCTGGCCGCGCTGTTCCCCGAGGGCGCGATCCCGCCCGGCGACCGCGCGGAACTGTTTGAACGCAGCCTGGCATTTCTTGCCAGGCGGCCGAAGGTGCCCGAAAACACCGCCTTCGGATTGCGCGAATCCATGCGAAAAACCATGGCTGTCTACGACTCGGCACTCCAGGAGAAAACGCGATGAACGTATTCTTGCGCCAGTTGCAAAACGAATGGGCCAGTTGGCTGGCGGTAGCGTTCATCGCTCTGCTGCCGTTTACCCGAATCTACGAGATACCGCTGTCCGCCTTTGCCATTTCGCTCGCTTTCATCGCGCGCACACCTGAAGGCCGATGCAAGATTCGCGCGGCCGCCCGCTTCACCGTACCCCTGTTTCTCTGTTACTGGATACCCCTGCTGATCTCGAGCTTCGACTCCCTGTACGCCCCGAAGAGCTGGGGCAGCACGATCGCCGCGCTGCGCTACCTGGCCGCGGCGCTTGCCATGGCGGTGCTGCTGAACCCGCCGTCAGCGCGCGAACGCGTGTTGCGCTGGACCGCGTGGCTGCTGCTTTTCTGGTCGGTTGACGCCTTCATCCAGTTGTTTTTCGGGCGCGACCTGTTCGGCATCGCGATGCACCCCGACCGCCTCAATGCCCTTTTCATCACCAAGCACCAGTTCTTCGGCCCCACCCTGGCCATGCTGTCACCCCTGGTGCTGGAGCACGCCAGAAGGCAATGGCGCCCCTTCGCCTGGGCCGTGTCCTTCGCCCTGATTCTCGGCGCAGTGATGATCGCGGGCATGCGCTCCGGATGGTTGACGATGGCGCTTGTGCTGGGGGTCTACTCCCTGTTGATGCTGAAGCGTGAAAACCGTGAACTGCGCAAAACCCTGCTGACCATCCCCGCGCTGGCTGTCGTCGTGCTCGCCTTCAGTTATTTCGCCTCGCCGCTGTTCCAGGAACGCCTCGACGTTACGCACGCCTTCACCAGCGGCGAGAACCGCTCGCTGGATGCCTCCAGCATGGAGCGCATTCCGATTTTCAAAACCGCTTTGAAAATGTACGCGGAACATCCCGTGAACGGCGTTGGCGTGCGTGCTTTTCCTAAAGCCTACATGGTCTACGCCGAGCCCGACGATCCTTTGATCCTCAAGACCGGCGGTGAGTCCGGCGCCCTGCACGCGCACAATTTCATCCTGGAGGTGATGGCCGATACCGGCACGATCGGCCTGCTGGGCCTGGTCGCTGCACTGGTATTCCTGTGGTGGCGGCGTTCTCTGACCTCGCCCCTGGAGCGGCGTGACGCCTTTCCCTTCATGCTGGCGGTCGTACTGATCCTGTTCCCGCTCAATTCACATTTCGCAATCTATGGAACCTATACCTCTTCCCTGGTCTGGTTCCTGATCGGCCTGTGGGGCGCGGCCTACCGCCTGGAAGAAAAACGCCCGGACAACTGAACGGGCGCGCTCAGATCATGGAACGCAGAAACGTTGCCGTGATAACCGCGATCGTCAGGAGGAAAAAAATCCGGATCAGGTTTTTCATGTTCTGTGTTCAGCTCCATTCGAGGCGGGGAAGCATGGTCTTATTGTCACCGATGATGTAATTTCCGTTCAATGCGCAGCTTATACACCGCATTGCTCTATCTGCTGACGCCGCTGCTGCTCCTGTACCTGTTGTTTCGAGGGCTCAAGGAGCCGGGTTACCGCAAGCGCTGGGGCGAACGCTTCGGCTTTTTCGCCGCGCCGGGCTCCGGCGAAACGCTCTGGGTTCATGCCGTGTCGATGGGCGAAGTCAATGCGGCCGCCGGGCTCATTCGCAGCCTGGCAAATGCTTACGATACGAAAAAACTGTGCATCACGACGTTTACGCCGACCGGTTCCGCCCGCGTGCGCGAGCTGTTCGGTGACACGGCGTTCCACGTCTATTCACCCCTGGACCTGCCGGGAGCCGCCCGGCGTTTCCTGGACCGGACCAAGCCCTGCATCGCGATCATGATGGAAACCGAGATCTGGCCGAACCTCTACCGCCAGGTGAAGGGTCGCGGCGTTCCCCTGCTGATCGCCAATGCTCGCATCTCGGACCGGTCGCTGGGGCGCTACCGGCGTTTTTCGAAATTGACCACGGACGCACTGGGCTGTGTCAGCCGCATCGCCGCGCAGAGCGAACGGGACGCCGGGCGGCTGGTCGAAATCGGCGCCCGGCCCGACCGTGTCGTGCTGACCGGTAACCTGAAATTCGACATCGAGATTCCGAAGGGCCTGGAACAGGAGGCTCCGAAGCTTCGTGAAACCTGGGGGCCGAAGCGGCCCGTGCTGGTGGCCGGCAGCACGCATCCCGAAGAAGAACCGGTGATCCTCGAATCGTTCGGCAGGCTGCTGCAGGACATTCCGGACGCGCTGCTGGTCCTCGTTCCCAGGCACCCGGACCGTTTCAGGCGCGCCGCGCAGGCGGCAAAGGCCGCGGGGCTCACGGTAGCCAGGCGCAGCGCGCCCGACGAAAAACCGGCCGGCGCGCAGTGTTACCTGGTAGACCGCATGGGTGAGCTGATGAATTTTTACGCGGCCGGCGACGTGGCTTTTGTCGGGGGCAGCCTGCAGCCCGTCGGCGGCCACAACGTGCTGGAACCCGCCGCGCTGGGCAAGCCGGTGATCGTCGGGCCGTATACGTCGAATTTCACCGATGTCACGGACCAGCTGCTGGACGCCGGCGCAGCGGTTCGCGTGACCGACGCGGCCGGTCTGCGGCAGACCGTGCGGGAACTGTTCGCTGACGAGAAAGCCCGCCGTGAAATGGGCCGCAAGGGCCGGGAACGGGTCAAACGCAGCCAGGGTGCGGTGAACCGCACCCTGGATATCATTGCCGAATTGCTTACTGAAGCAGCTGGTTGACGACCACCAGGTCCTCGGCGGTCAGAAGGCCTGCGACGCCTTTCAGTTGCAGGTGACGCAGAATGTAGGCATGGCGCGCGATTGAATTATCCCGCTGCGCCTGGTACTTGCGCTGTTCCGCGATCAGCACGTCGACGATGGTTCTCGTGCCCACCTCAAAGCCGGCCTGCGTGGCTTCGAGCGCGCTTTCGGCCGAAATACTGGCCTGCCGGAAAGCCTCGACTTCCTGGATACCGGCCAGCACAGCCCGGTAGGCGTTTTCCGTTTCACGCACGATGGCATTATTGGTGGCATCGAGGTCCTGCCCGGTGGCGTCCAGCAGGTAACGAGCCTGGCGGGTCCGGGCGCTGACACGGCCGCCCTCGTAGATGGGAACGTCGAGGATCAGGCCGAAGGTGGTGTCCGTGGATTCCAGGTCGGTGATCAGCTCGATGTTGTTGACGAAGTCGCGGTAAACGAACTGCTTGTTGGTGAACTGGTTCCAGCCGGCGACCAGGTCCAGCGTCGGCAAATGCCCCGACCGCGCCAGCCTCATGTTGGAATCTGCAATATCAACGGCGGCCTGGGCGGAAAGCACCAGGGGGTTGCTGCGCAGCGCCATCTGCACCCACTGTTCTGCGTTGTCCGGGTTCGGCTCGACCAGGGGAAGGTTTTCCTGCAGCGCATCGAATGTCTCGAATGACTGCCCGGTGATTTCGAACAGTGCCTCTTTTGCGTCTTCGAGGTTGTTGCGCGCGACAATGGCGCGGGCACGGGCGTTGTCGTAAGTGGCGCGCGCCTCGTGGACATCGGTGACCGCGGTCAAGCCGACCTCGAATCGCTGCTCGGCCTGCTCAAACTGGCGTTTGAACGCTTTTTCCTCGGCCTCGGCAAAGGTCACGCCGTCGATCAGCGTGAGGACCGTGAAGTAACTCGTTGAAACCCGCAGCAGGAAGTCCTGGTAAGTGGCCTGGTACACCGCTTCGGCCTGGGAGATCTGGCCGCGCGCGATATCCAGGGACTCGTAATTGGCCTGGCGGTACAGGCTCTGGGCCAGGTCGATACCGTAGCTGGTGGTCTCGATATCCTGGTCTTCGAGGTTGATGCCGGGAACGGAGGTTTCGGTGCTGCCCCAGCGCCAGTTGCCCGAGGCACCCAGCTGCGGAAGCATGTTCGCCCGCGCTATGGACTTGTTCTCATAGGCAGCCTGACGGCGAAAGTCTGCTGCCTGCAATGTCGGATCGTAATTCAGGGCCAGGTCATGGACTCCGACGAGATCCACGGCGCCGGCCGGCGAAGACAGCAGCAGGCCCGCGCCCGCAAGCCCGATCAGTTTACTTTTTACCGACATTTCAGATTACTCCCAATATTCATTGCCCGGTCCGGCACCGAATTCGCCATGACCCTAGAACTGGAATTCCGGCTCGGGAACCGAGTTGACCAGCGGCGGCAGGTCCGTCTCGAACAGGCTTTCCACCGTCCACTCGCTGACACCGACGCGCTCCATGAGCCGGGCTTCCATCGCCGGCGACTCACCGTTTATGACGAACATGCGACCGCCGGGGTTTACCCAGCCCAGGAACTGCTCGGGGACACTCGGAACGGACCCGGTTACCACGACGACATCATGCGCCTGTTCCGGCTGCCAGCCGTTCATTACATCGCCGACCGACAACTCGATGTTGCGGATTCCCGCGTCATCGAGCCTGGCGGCGGCCTCGCGGTGCAGGTCTTCAAAGATCTCCACGCTGACCACGAGTTTGGCCAATGAAGCCAGGCAGGCCGTGACAAAACCGCTGCCCGTGCCGATTTCCAGGACCGTCTCGTCCTTCCCAAGATCCAGCGCCTGCAGCAGTCGCGCCTCGATCTTGGGCCGCATCATGACCTGGCCGCAAGCCAGCGGAACGGAAATGTCCGCGAAAGCCAGCTTGCGGTATCGCACAGGAACGAAATCCTCTCTCTGGATTTTCTCCAGTGTCGACAGAACGCGGCCATCCAGGACATCCCAGGGCCTGATCTGCTGCTCCACCATGTTGAATCGTGCCTGTTCGAAATTCATCTATTCACTCCGTTCGCGGACTACCGGCGCACAAACCCTCAGGAACCGCAAAGACTAGCCCCTGCAGACCCGCGTATCAAGCGAAAGGGTGCGGTTTCGTGACACAGGGATTAAGTGCCATTAGTCACGCCGGCGCATGCCCTGGAAAAGCGGGACACTTGCCCGGGCCGCGAGCAGCGGATATGGTCAGAGCCGGTCCAACCCGGGGAACTTTCCTGCAAGTTTTTTGCCTTTTTGCCGGTCATGTTGAGTGAAATCCAGAGAATCAAGCGTTTCGAAGTGCTGGCTCGCGAGTACAGCGCTGACCTGTTCCGCTATGCAATGTGGATGTGCGGCAACGAGGCGCTGGCCCGTGACCTGGTCCAGGAAACTTTTTTGCGGGCATGGAAAGCGCTGCACCGCCTGCAGGATGAAAAAGCCGCCAAGAGCTGGCTGATTACGATCCTCCGGCGTGAGTACGCGCGCACTTTCGAGCGCAAGGTTCCGCCCATCGCGAACCTGGACACGGTCTCGGAACCGGAAAGCGGTGAGCCAGGGCCGGACGAGCAGGCGGAAGTTAGTCTGCTTCGCGCGGGCATCGCGAGCCTTGAGGAAAAATACCGGGAACCGCTCCTGATGCAGGTCGTGATGGGATACAGCTGCCAGGAGATTGCCGATGAACTGGGCATCAGTAAAAACGCGGTGATGACACAACTATTTCGAGCACGGCAGCAATTAAAAGAAAAACTGGGGAAAGACGGGACAACAGGCAACGTTCATGGACTTTACTGAGTTCAAGCGAAAACTGGGCGCGGAGCCGCGCAGCAGTGATCCGGAATTTTTGGCCGCTCGCAACGCCTCTGCTGAGCATCGCGAAGCGGCGGCGGCGGCGGAACGTTTCGAGGAGCGCCTCGAGCAAGCGCTCGACATTCCCGTGCCAAGCGATCTCGCCGCGGGTCTCCTCGACGCGCCAGGCCGCCGTCAACGGCGGCGCCGCTGGCCACTGGCGCTGGCGGCCAGCCTGGTCGTGGCCGTCGGCGCCGCCGGCCTGGTCTACAGATCTTCGCACAGCTGGGAGTCGGTCGAGGCCTACGTGCTGGATCACTACCGCCACGACGGGGCGAAAGTGCTGGAGCTCGCCGCCGACGGGCCTGCCGGAGACGTCCAGGAAGTCCTCGGCGCTTTCGGGCTTCAGGCGGAACCGGTACTGGCCGGCATGGTCCGGCTGGTCAAGTTCTGCCCCGCACCGGGGGGCAAGGGTGCGCACATGGTGCTGGATACCGAATCAGGCCCGGTTACCGTGTTTTACCTGCCCGGAACACGGGTAAACGATCGCCAGATGATCGACTTCGACGGCAGGCAGGCGATGCTGGTCAGCCTGGAGCACGGCGCGGCCGTTATCGTGGGCGGCACGGGGCGTTCGCCCGCTGCCTACTACACCGTCGTCCACGACGCGATCGTACCGTTCGACCGCCGTTCCTGATTCCCCGGATTCAGAGGGGCCTTCCGGCAGGGGAAAAATTGACCGGTTTCTGATATTTTGAGCGCATGTTTACTCAGATGTCAGACAAGGCCCGAATTCTCTGGATCGGGATCCCTTCATTGCTGGTCGTCGCCACGCTGGTGGCGATGTTCTTTCTCAACCATGAACCGCCACGGTACAACCCGATCGCCCGCGCGACGCTGCACGCGCAGGAACACGGTCACCAGGTCGTCACCGGCTACACCACGACGGCGACACTGATCGAAACCGTCGATACGCTGCTCCACAAGCGCGGCGGATACATGTCCAACGATGTCATGCCACCCTGGGTGTTTCTCGACAACCTGCCCAACTGGGAGTTCGGCGTGCTCGTGCAGGTGCGTGACCTGGCGCGAACGCTGCGCAATGACTTCAGCCGCTCGCAGACCCAGTCAACCGAGGACCCGGACCTGTCCGAAGCCGACCCGCTGTTCCATTTCGACAACGACAGCTGGATCCTTCCCCGTACCGAGGCCGAGTATAGAAAGGGCATGGAAGCATTGGAGCGTTACCTGACCCGGCTGGCATCGAAAAATGCGCCCGACGCCCAGTTCTTCGCCCGCGCCGACAACCTGACGGACTGGCTGGCTATCGTCGAGAAGCGGCTCGGCTCGCTTTCGCAGCGGCTTTCCGCCAGCGTTGGCCAGGCCCGGCTGAATACCGACCTTTCCGGCGACCCCGATGCCCGCCAGTCGACCGACTCGCCCAACGTGATGATGGTCAAGACGCCCTGGACCCAGATCGACGACGTGTTTTACGAAACACGCGGAACGTCCTGGGCCCTGGTGCATTTCCTGCATGCAATGGAGGTGGATTTCGAGGATGTTCTGCGCAAGAAAAACGCGCTGGTCAGCTTTCGGCAAATCATTCGGGAGCTTGAGGCCACGCAGGAACCGTTGCGCGCTCCGATGGTTCTGAACGGGAGCCAGTTCGGCATATTCGCCAACCACTCCCTGATCATGGCCAACTACATCTCGCGCGCAAACGCAGCGATTATCGACCTGCGCAAACTGTTGCAGGAAGGCTGAACGAGCGGCGCCGGGCGAGCCATGTTCGTCGACCATCTTCCTTATGCCGGGCGCCTCGACCGGCGTGCCCTCGATCGCGTTGACCTCGTCGTTATCCACTGCACCGAACTGCCGGACCTCGCCATGGCCCGGGAATTCGGAGAGCGAATTCATCACGAGGAAAGCCGCACCGGAAACTCCGGGCACTACTACATAGAACGATCTGGCCGAGTCGAGGAGTGGGTGCCGCCGGATCGTGTCGCGCATCATGTCCGTGGATTCAACGAGCGCAGCATCGGTATCGAACTCGACAACCCCGGTCGCTACCCGGACTGGTTCAACAGCCGCCGGCAGCAGATGACAGAACCGTACACGAGGCCCCAACTGGAAAACCTGCTGCGCCTGGTCCAGGTGCTGCGCACCTCGATTCCGTCCATCCGGTTGGTCAGCGGTCATGAGATGCTGGATCGAGAGCGAATCCCTGCATCCGACCGGCCCGAGATCACGATACGCCGCAAGGTCGACCCCGGCCCGCTTTTTCCCTGGGACCGTTTCCTGGCCGCCAGCGGACTGGAATTCATCAAGGCAGGAAAACGTCGCTTCGAAATCGTCAGCGGCGACCCAGTTCGATAGCGGCAATCCGCCCGCGATAAATCAGCACGACGTGCTCGAGGCTTCTTGATCCCTGCTTGTAATGCCATCGTTCAACGCGTACCTTGCGCGCGACACCGTCGACCTCCACGGTGCTGCTCCCGCTGCTTTTCAGGCGCGGCTCTCCGCAGACCTGGACCAGGCGGGAGAGACTGTCGCCGGTCCGGACGATTTTTCGCCCGCAACGGTAACCGTCCGCATCCACAAGTTCGGAAAACAGGCAGATGCCGGCGACCGACAGCGCCAGGACCGCGAGTTTCTTTGAGTTCATGCCGCCAGTCTAGCCGCCGGTAAAAAATTCCGGGCACGAAAAGGGACTGAACGGCTGTCGGAAAACGGCGCGTTTTCAACTGCGAAAGCGGTAACCCAGGCCGTATACCGATTCGATCATTTCCCGGCCGTTGCTTGCCTCTTCCAGCTTTCGACGAAGGTTCTTGATATGCGTGTCGACCGCCCGGTCACTGACCACGCGGTAATCGCTGTACATCTCGTTCATCAACTGGTCGCGGGAAAAAACCCGCCCTTCACGGGCCGAGAGCGCGCGCAGCAGGGCGAATTCGACCGGCGTCAGGTTCAACAGCCGGCCTGCGAAACGCGCCTCGAATTTTTCCTCGTCGATTTCAAGCACCGAAGCGACGCGCTCTTCAGCTGAGGTGCGACGCAGAACGGCCTTGACCCGGGCGACCACCTCCCGGGGTGAAAACGGTTTGCAGATATAATCGTCAGCGCCCAGCTCCAGCCCGAGGAGCCGGTCGATTTCCTCGACCCGGGCCGTCACCATGATGATCGGCACCGGGCTCTCTGCGCGGATCTGCTTGCACACCTCGATACCATCCAGGCCCGGCAGCATCAGGTCGAGCAGCACGAGGTCCGGCTGTTCTTCATGAAAGCGCTGCAGCGCTTCGTCACCGCGACCGACGATCGCAGTGCGATAGCCGCCCTTGGCCTGCAGGTAATCCTCGAGCAGTTTCGCAATTTTGGGTTCGTCTTCGACGATCAATATGCTTTTTACCGTCACACCACCACACCTCATGAAGGCAGAATCACGCGAATCGACAGGCCGCCCATCGGGCTGTGTGCCGCTGACATGGAGCCGCCATGAGCCTCGGCGATATTCCTGCAGATGGCCAGGCCCAGCCCCGAGCCCCCGGTTGCGCGCGCGCGGCTGTGTTCAGCCCGGTAGAAGCGATCGAACAGGCACTTCATCTGGTCGTCGTTAACGCCGGGCCCGCTGTCTTCGACAATCATGGCGACGGCATCGCCGCACTCGAGCGTGAGCCGAACCGTGCCTTCGTCTTCCGTGTAGCGGGAACAGTTTTCAAGCAGGTTATGCAACAGTTGGCGCATGCGGTGGGCGTCGCAGGCCAGCAGGCAGCCGGTCGCAATTTCCGTTTCCAGCTTGATGCCGCGCTCCGACAGGCGCATCTCAAATGAATCGCCGGCCAACGCGACCAGCTCCGACAGGTCGGTTTCCTTCTTGCTGATGTCCAGCGCGCCGGCGTCCGACAGGGCCAGGATTTGCAAGTCTTCGACCATCATCGCGAGGTGTTCCGCCTCTTCGCGCAAGGATCCCAGCGTGCTTTCATCCGCCGCCCTGACCCCGTCCACCATGGCTTCGATCTCGCCCTTCATCACGGCCACGGGCGTACGCAGTTCGTGGGCTATGTCGGCCATCCAGCGCCGCCGTGCAGTCCGGTTGCGGTCCAGCGATTCGGCCAATTGATTGACGTGTCCGGCCAGCACCGCGATCTCGCCGCCGGAGGACGTATCCGCGCGCGTTGCATAGTCACCGCCGCTGAGACGACGCACGGCGCTGCCTATGTTCCTGACCGGCCGGCTGACCGTCCGGGCCAGGGCCCACGACAACACCGCGGCAACCGCCAGCGCCAGCGCCAGCGCGAGAGCCATGATTTTGAGCTGGCCGCGAACGAAAAGCTGCGCTTCGAGCGGCAGGATATTCCCCATCGGCGAAAACCCGATCCAGCCCACGGTTTCACCATCAACCACTATGGGCTCGAGCAGCCCATCGGCTACCCCTTCCGCCCCGGCGCCCGCAATCAAAACATGCTGCTCATCGAGCAGGAACAACCGTTCACGCAGCCCCCCACGGCCTGGCCGTCCCGGCCAGCGCAAATCGGAACCCGGCCCGGGCTGGACGCCGGGTCCGCGCGGAGCAGATCTTCTTTCTCCTTGCGGCGGTCTGCGGGTCCCGGCCTGGGGCCGCTCGGCCCTGCCGGCCTCACCCGTCATTCCAATCCGCCAGATGGTCTGCCAGAGAGCAGGATTGTTGCGCAGCGCGCTCCACCCGCCGCGACGCTGGTAAAACTCTCCCAGCACCGGGGCGAGGTTCTGAAGAACCGTGGTTTCCTGGCGCTCGAGAAACGCTTCGAAGCCCCGGTGCAGGTTGGCACGCGTAATGGCGGCCGCCACCGCAAGCGCCAGGACCACGACCACGAATTGCGCCAGCAGAACCCGTGAAAAAATCGTTTTCATGGAGCCTATCCTGCATCCAGATCGAAGAACCGTTCAAGCCGAGGATCAAAACTTACATTTTTCTTCACATTTGATTTCATTTTGATCACCAGAATTCATCCTGCACAAGGCAAAACGGCAAACCGAAAGCGGTCTGCCCAAACTGAACTGACAGGAGATTGATCATGAACAACCGTTTTTCAAAGTCCGTAATTGTTATCGGCCTTATCAGCCTGATGGCCGCGGGTGCCTCGTTTGCCGCTCCCGGCAACGGCCAGGGCGTGGGTGCTGGTAATTCCGGCGCGGCCGATTCAGGCCCCGGCATCGGACGTGGCGCCGGTCCGGCTCAGCGAATGGCACGCTTCAGCGAGAAGCTGCAACTCACCGAATCACAGGAAGACGAGATCCTGGAGTTCTTCCGTCAGCGCGAAGCAGATCGCGAAGCCATGCAACAGCGGATCATGGAGACGTTTGGTCAGCAAATCTGTGAGCAGCGCGCTGCCAACGAGGGCGCTTTTGAAGAACTGCTCTTGTCCGTCCTGAACGAGGACCAATTGTTGCTCCATGAAGAAATGAAAGCCCAGCGGGAAGACCGTAAGGCCAACCGCCAAATGTCTCGCCGGGGCAATGGCGGCCTGGATTGCTCCATTTACGACGTTGACGGTTAACTGACCGCGACAAGAGTCGCTCGAACCGGCGCCGGATAGCCTTCAACGGTAAGGTTCTGCTCCCCTGCTTCCAGGGCCTGCTCGAGTGACTCGAAGCGCATCCACTCCGTGGATCGCTGTTCCGAGGTAGTGGTCGCGGATACGTCCACTACCTCGATTTTTTTGAAGCGCGCCCCCTTTACCCACTCCCTCAGGCGATCGATTCCCGGAACGGCCCAGACGTTTCTCATGCGCGCGTAGCGCTCCTCGGGAAGCAGGAGGTCTCGGCTTTTCCCTTTTGGCAGAACCAGTGTTTCCAGCACCATTGTGCCGCCCGGCCGCAGCAGACCGCGAATTCGTTCGAGGTGATGGGCCGGGTCGCGCCGGTGGTACAGCACCCCCATGGAAAACACAGCGTCCAGCCCGGCGGCTGCAGCAGGCAGGTCCTCGACGCCCAGCGGCAGCACGTAGCAGGGCAGATCGCCCGCAAAATGACGCCAGGCGAGCCACTGCAAAACGAACAGCACGGTCGGATCGATGCCGATGACGAGATCTGCCCCGGCTCCCAGCATGCGAAGCCCGTAGTAACCGTTACCGCTGCCGATATCGAGCACGCGGCTGCCACTCAGATTCACGTGCGGCGCTACCCGGTCCCACTTCCAGTCCGAGCGCCACTCGCTATCGATGTACAGGCCTCCGACCTCCAGTGGACCCTTGCGCCAGGGATGCAACTCCATCAACAGCGCTTTGAGCCGCTGCGGGTCGGCTACCGCGCCGCCAAGACGCGGGGCCGCCAGCGCGGGTTCCGCCGCTGGCTCGCAGGCAGGCAGCTTGGCCAGTGCGCGGCGCCAGCGCGGCAGGTCACCGTGCGGATGGTTCTGCAGCCGCTCCTCGCCCCGTTGCGCCAGTTCCCGCAGCCAGGAACTGTCGGGCCAAAGTTGCGGCAGACGATCGTATGTTCCCCCGTTCATTCAGCGCATGGCCACCAGTGACACGAAGTTGAAGCCCTGCTGCCAGCGGTAAACCCGCGCAAAACCGGCCGCGGCCAGGCGTTCACGGTGCGCGGCCAGGGTTTCCGGCTGCAGCACGTTTTCCAGCGCGTCCCGCTTGCGCGCGATTTCGAGGTCGGAGTAACCCTGGGAGCGTTTGAAGTCGTGGTGCCACTGGTTCTGCAGCCGCTGTTCTTCCTCGTCTTCGAAACGGATTTTCTCCGACAGCACCAGCACGCCGCCGGGTTCAAGGCCGGCGGCAATTCCGGCCAGCAGGCCGGCACGGTCTCCCGGGTCAATGAACTGAAGGGTGAAGTTGAGCACGGCGACCGAGGCCCGCTCAACCGGGGTTTCAAGGATATTCTCCCGGCGAACGGTCACCGGCAGCAGGCCGTCGCCGGGTTCGGCTTCGAGTGCCGCGCGAAGCCCTTCGACCATGCCGGCCGCGCTGTCGACGGCGATGATTTCCACCGCCTCGGCCCGCACCGCCGCGCGCATGGCCAGCGTGACCGCACCCAGCGAACAGCCGAGGTCGTAAATACGGGTATTCGGCTGGGCATAACGACGCGCGAGCATGGCGGTCATCGACACCACGGTGGCGTAACCCGGAACCGAACGGTTGATCATGTCCGGAAAGACCCGCACGACGCGTTCGTCAAAAACGAACTCGCCCGGCTCGGTAATGGTGGTCTCAAACAGCCTGTCGCGTTCGCTCATCGCTTCAAACTCGCAACGTTGGTTCACATCATGTTAACAGGCCCTGATGGCGCTTTAGATTCGGAGCGTTTGCTGATACTTTTGTCATGGGATCATTGCGTCAGCCGATAGTGCTGCGGGCAGAATCTTTCGCGCGCTTTGGCACATTCCGGGAGGGAGAACATGGACATCACACTGCTGTGGGCAGTCATCTTCGTCGTATTGGGCGTGGTCGTCGTACGCAAGGCGGTGATCATCGTGCGCCAGGGTTACGAGTATACGCTGGAACGTTTCGGTCGCTTCCGCACCACGCTGCGGCCCGGATTTCATTTCATCGTCCCGTTCGTCAACCGGGTCGGGCACAAGGTGAACATGATGGAACGCGTGCTGGACGTTCCGTCACAGGAAGTCATCTCCAAGGATAATGCGGTGCTGACCGTGGACGGCGTGGTGTTCTTCCAGGTGCTGGACGCGGCCAAGGCCGCCTACGAGGTGTTTCGCCTGGAGCACGCGGTCCTCAACCTGACCATGACCAATATCCGCACGGTGCTGGGTTCGATGGACCTGGACGATGCGCTGTCCAAGCGTGACGACATCAACGCGCGCCTGCTGGTGGTGGTCGATGAGGCGACCACGCCCTGGGGCCTCAAGGTCACGCGTATCGAGATCAAGGACATCAGTCCGCCGGCCGACCTGGTCGCCGCGATGGCGCGCCAGATGAAGGCTGAGCGCGAAAAGCGCGCCACGATTCTCGAAGCCGAAGGCACCAGGCAGGCCGAGATCCTGAAGGCCGAGGGCCTGAAACAGGCCGCCATCCTGCAGGCCGAGGGCCGCCGGGAAGCCGCTTACCGCGATGCGGAGGCCCGCGAGCGCCTGGCCGAAGCCGAGGGCAAGGCCACCACGATGGTCTCGGAAGCCATCGCGTCCGGCAACATCCAGGCCATCAACTACTTCGTCGCACAAAAATACGTCGAAGCGCTGGCCGCCTTTGCCGAGGGTCAGAATACCAAGACGCTGCTGCTGCCGGTCGAGGCGACCGGCATCCTGTCCAGCCTGGCAGGAATCACCGAGGTTGCAAGGGAAGCATTCGGCAACGACAAGGAAAAACAGGGAGGCTGACATGGAATGGCTGGATGGCATCGTTTTCTGGCACTGGTGGATACTCGCCGGGATCCTCCTGATCCTCGAACTTTCTTCGCCCATCTTTTTCTTCCTGTGGCTGGGCTTCGCCGCGGCCGCCATGGGTCTGCTGCTGTGGGTGTTTCCCGAAATGCCGCTCGTCACGCAGTTGGCCCTTTTCGCGATCCTGTCCGTGGTTGCCGTCGTGGCCTGGCGGCGCTACAAGGAAACCCACCCCCCGGAATCGGACCAACCACTCCTTAACCAGCGCGGGCTGCAGTACCAGGGACGTGTTTTTACCCTGGAACACCCGATCGTCAACGGCGTGGGCAAGGTCGAGGTTGACGACAGCACCTGGCGGGTCAAGGGGCCCGACCTGCCGGCCGGCACCCGCGTCCGGGTCACCGGGGTCGACGGCGTGATTTTCGTCGTGGAAAGCGCGGATACCGGCTGATCGCGATATAATGCGGGGTTTGCGTAAAAGCGCAAGGCGGCCCGGCGGCCGCCGTTGCTTGCGCGTTTAAACCGCCAAGGAAAAAAATGACCTTCCAGGAATTCATTCAAAGCCTCGAAGCCTACTGGTCCGAGCAAGGCTGCGTGCTGATCCAGCCGCTGGACCTCGAAGTTGGCGCGGGCACTTTTCACCCGGCGACATTTTTGCGCTCGATCGGGCCGGAACCATGGAACGCCGCTTACGTGCAGCCCAGCCGCCGTCCGACAGACGGCCGTTACGGCGAGAACCCGAACCGGCTGCAGCACTACTACCAATACCAGGTGGTGATGAAGCCTTCTCCCGAAAACTTCCAGGAGCTGTACCTCGATTCCCTCAAAGCGGTAGGTATCGATCCGGCGATCCACGATATCCGCTTCGTGGAAGACAACTGGGAATCACCGACCCTGGGCGCCTGGGGCCTGGGTTGGGAAGTCTGGCTCAACGGCATGGAAGTCACCCAGTTCACGTACTTTCAGCAGGCCGGTGGCCTGGAGTGCCGGCCGGTAATGGGTGAGATAACCTACGGCGTCGAGCGGCTTGCCATGTACCTGCAGGAAGTCGACAGCGTCTACGACCTGGTCTGGACCGATGTCGGCGGCCGCACCGTCACCTACGGCGAGGTGTTCCACCAGAATGAAGTGGAACAGTCTGCCTACAACTTCGAGCACGCCGATACCGAGTCGCTGTTCGGCTGGTTCGACGTGTGCGAGCGCGAAGCCGTCAAGCTGGTCGACCTGGGGCTGCCCCTGCCGGCCTACGAGCAGGTGCTCAAAGCATCCCACACGTTCAACCTGCTCGATGCCCGCAAGGCCATATCGGTCACCGAGCGGCAGCGTTTCATCCTGCGTGTCCGCGACCTGGCCCGCCGCGTTGCCGAAACCTACCATGCGAGCCGCGAGGCGCTCGGCTTCCCCGGCCTGTCGAACGGCCACGAGGGCAACAAACATGACGGATAGCCTGCTGATCGAACTGGGTTGCGAAGAACTGCCGCCCAAAGCGCTGGATACGATCCGCGAAGCGTTTTTTAGCGCGGTGTGCGCCGGCCTGGAAAAAAACAACCTTGCCTTTGAACGATCCGGAAGCCGGTCGTACTCGACGCCCCGCCGTATTGCTTTGCTGCTGGCGGACGTGGCGCCGGGACAGCCCGATCAGGTATTGGAACGCCGAGGTCCCGCCGCAGCCGCCGCCTGGGACGAGGACGGCAAGCCGACGGGGGCCGCCCTGGGTTTCGCGCGCTCGGTCGGCAAAGATGTGAGCGAACTGGAAACCATCAGCACCGAAAAGGGAGAGTGGCTGTTCAGCCGTGTGCACCAGGCCGGTCGGCCGCTGGCCGAGATTCTTTACGAGGTGCTGGGGCAAGCCGTCCGCCAGTTGCCGGTTCCAAAACCCATGCGTTGGGCCGACCACGATTTCAGTTTTGTGCGCCCGGTGCATTGGCTGGTCGTCATGCACGGCAGTCACGTTATCGAAGGTCAGTTGTTCGGGCTCGATGCGGGCAATACCACGCGGGGACATCGCATTCACGCACCGGGGCCGCATGAAATTGGCTCGGCTGAGCGCTACGCCGATGTACTCGAGCGAGCTCATGTGCTCGCCGACCAGGACAGGCGCAGGGACGTCATTCAGGACGCCCTGGTGAAGTGTGAGCCTGACGTGATCATTGATCCGAACCTGCTCAACGAAGTGAACAACCTGGTTGAATGGCCGGTTGCGATAAGCTGTTCTTTTGAAGACGAATTCCTCGAAGTTCCCCACTCAGTCCTGGTCGCCGCCATGCAGGACCACCAGAAGTTTTTCCCGGTCGGAAAAGACGGCAAGAAGGGCGAGGTCAGTAATCGCTTCGTAGCGGTTTCCAACATCGAGAGTCTCGACAGCAACCAGGTCAGGATGGGTTACGAGCGCGTCATCCGTCCGCGACTGGCCGATGCCCGCTTCTTCCTCGAACAGGACCTTAAAATCCCGCTTGAACACCATTTGGAGCAGTTGGACCGCGTCGTTTTTCAACAGAAAATAGGCTCTGTTGGCGACAAATCGAGCAGGATAAGAAATATTGCGGGTAAAATCGCCGAAATTACGGGCACTGATGTTTCAGTTGCCGAGCGGGCCGCCCTGTTGTGTAAATGCGACCTGATGACCCAGATGGTCGGCGAATTTCCCGAACTCCAGGGTGAAATGGGCGGTTACTACGCCGCGGCTTCCGGCGAACCCGCCGCGGTCTCGCAGGCCATTGCAGAGCATTACGCGCCCCGTTTTGCGGGTGACGCCATTCCCGGCAGCGACGCCGGCCGCATCGTGAGCCTGGCCGACCGCGCATACAGCCTGGTGGGTATTTTTGCCGCCGGACTGAAGCCCACCGGAAACAAGGATCCGTTTGCGCTGCGCCGGGCCGCGCTCGGCCTGCTTCGCATCCTGCTGGAGGCCGGTCTGGACCTGCCGCCGCGCACCGTCCTGGCCCTGGCGGCGGACGCTTTTGACGGCGTCGTGGAAGTCAGCGATGAATTGCTTCGCGAGGTCGAGACGTTCGTTGCCGATCGCCTGAGAAACTTCTACACGGAAAAGGGGCACGGCACCGAACTGGTCAACGCGGCGCTCGCCTCCCCCTGGGACACCCTGCCCGACCTCGATCGCCGACTGAAGGCGCTCGAAGGGTTCATGAACGAACCCGCGGCAGCCAGCCTGGCCGCCTCCAATAAGCGAATCAGCAACATTTTACGCAAGGCGGAATTTGGCGGAAAAATGGAAATCAACGATTCTTTGTTTGTTTTCGACGAAGAAAAGGCCCTTTTCGAAGAAATTAACGGGATTTCCGAAGAGCTTAAGCCGCTTACCGAACACGGCGATTACGCTTCTGGTTTACGCCTGCTGGCGAAACTGGAGTCTGCTGTCGACCGCTTCTTCGAGGCCGTCATGGTGATGGACGAAGACCTGGCGAAACGCAACAACCGCCTGGCGCTGCTGGCCCTGCTCAAGTCCCGTTTCGATCGAATAGCCGACCTGTCGATACTGGGATGAGACGATGAGCCGCCAACCGCTTCTGCTCATCAGCCGCAAGGACCTCGTTCTTGCCTGTGACGGGCCAGACGGTGAACACATGATTCGTTTGCTCGCCGGGCTGACACGCCGTGGTATTTCATTCGTGGCCACGGCATCCCAACCCAGCGAGTGGTCCCGCAGCAAGGCCGAGTCCAAGCGCGGCCGGCCGGGGCCGAGACGCTTGCGGGACCGCCTGGCGGAGGCCGGTGGCCTGCTGGATGGCGTTTACTACATCCCTCAATCCCTGATGACACAACGCACCCGCAATGAGGAAGCGCTGAGCGAGCTGCTGGATCGGTTCGGAACCGAGGCGAAAGACTGCTACCTGGTCAGCACGGATCGGGCGCTACTGGCTACCGCCAGGAAAATGCAGGTTAATGCCGTTAAAATCTCTGAAAAATCGGATTTGGTTGCGATCCTCGGCGATTTAATGCAGACGCTGGAGCAGGAAAACCGGACCTGAAACTCTGAAGACGAGAGCCGCATCCGGGTACCCGCATTCAAACGTCCAGGTTGGCAACTTCCAACGCATTGCGCTCGATGAATGCCCGCCTCGGTTCGACCTCGTCACCCATCAGCGTAGTGAAAATCTGGTCGGCTGCGACGGCATCCTCGATCGTCACCTTCAGAAGGCGGCGGGTCTCCGGGTTGACCGTGGTTTCCCAAAGCTGGTCCGGGTTCATCTCGCCCAGCCCTTTGAATCGCTGGATATTTCTGCCCTTGCGGCTCTCATCCATCAGCCAGTCATAAGCTTCTCCAAAAGAAGCCACTTCCTGTGAAGACTTTCCGCGCATCACCGTGGCCCCTGGCTGTATGAGGCCGTGCAATGACTCGGCAAGCTTTCCGATCAGGCGATATTCCGGGGCGTTGAAAAACTCTGCGCCTATTTGAACGACATTGGAGACCCCGTGCGTGATGCGCTCCAGCGTGATTTCGTGGCCTTCTTCTCCCGGCACGGCAGAGAGCCGATAGCGCACACTGGGCGGACATTTACGGTTCATGACTCGCTCCAGTTCACCGCACCAGCGAGACATCTCCGACTCCGCCCAATCGACAGAAAATGGTTCGAAATCAATCAGATGATTTAAAAACAGTGGGTCGTGACGCCGTGACAGGCGGTCCACCGCGAGCTTGACCGTCAGGTAATCACGCATCAACTGCTCCAGCGCCTCGCTGCTCAGTGGAGGAGCATCGGGGTCGAATTGCAGTGACGCATTGTCCAGGGCGCGGGCCAGGAGGTAGTCATTGAGCTCCACGTCATCTTTGAGGTAGTGCTCCTGCTTACCCTGCTTGATCTTGTACAGCGGCGGCTGGCCGATGTACACGTGTCCACGATCGATCAACTCCGGCATCTGGCGATAAAAAAACGTCAGCAGCAGCGTTCGAATGTGAGAGCCATCCACGTCCGCGTCGGTCATGATGATGATGCTGTGGTAGCGAAGCTTCTCGATATCGAACTCGTCCTTGCCGATACCGGTACCCAGCGCAGTGATGAGGGTTCCTACCTCTGCCGAGGACAGCATCTTGTCAAACCGTGCTTTTTCAACGTTGAGGATCTTGCCCTTGAGCGGAAGAATGGCCTGAAAACGGCGGTTTCTGCCCTGCTTTGCCGAACCGCCCGCGGAATCGCCCTCGACCAGAAACAACTCCGACAAGGCCGGGTCTTTTTCCTGGCAATCCGCTAACTTACCCGGCAGGCCGGCGATATCCAGCACCCCTTTTCTTCGCGTCATTTCCCGCGCTTTTCGCGCTGCTTCACGCGCCCGGGCCGCCTCCACGACCTTGGCCGTAATCGTTTTCGCCTCGACCGGATTTTCAAGCAGGAATTCACGCAAGCGTTCTGAAACCACCGACTCGACGACGGGTTTTACCTCGGAAGAAACCAGCTTGTCCTTGGTCTGTGATGAAAATTTGGGGTCCGGAACCTTGACAGACAGAACGGCGATCAGACCTTCGCGGGCGTCATCACCGGTGGTGCCGACCTTGTCTTTTTTCTGCCCGGATTCATCGATGTATTGATTGATCGTTCGGGTCAGTGCCGCTCGAAAACCGGACAGGTGAGCGCCGCCATCTTTTTGAGGAATATTGTTGGTGAAACAGAACACGGTTTCCTGGTAAGCGTCCGTCCACTGCATGGCGACCTCGACGACGGTACCATTGAGTTCATCCGATATGCTCATTACGGTTGGGTGGAGCGGGTTCTTGTTCTGTCCCAGGTGCTCCACAAATGATTTAATTCCACCTTTATATTCAAAGACATCCGATTTTCCGGTACGTTCGTCCCTGAGCAGGATGCGCACGCCCGAGTTAAGGAAACTCAACTCCCGCAGGCGTTTGGCCAGGATGTCGTAATGAAATTCCCTGTTGGTAAACACGTCCTTGCTGGGTAGGAACGTGATCTGTGTGCCCGTCTCCTCGCTCTCTCCGGTTTTCTTCAACGGTTCTTCCGGGACACCCATGTGGTACACCTGGCGCCAGACGTGGCCGTCCCGGCGAATACGGATCTGAAGTTCCTCGGAAAGTGCGTTTACGACCGACACACCGACACCGTGCAGGCCGCCTGAAACCTTGTAGGAATTGTCGTCGAACTTACCACCCGCATGCAGAACGGTCATGATGACTTCAGCAGCGGATACGCCCTCTTCCTTGTGAAGGTCGACCGGTATACCGCGGCCGTTATCGGCAACACTCACCGAGTTGTTGACATGGATCGTTACGGTTATCTCATCGCAATGACCGGCCAGGGCCTCGTCGATCGAGTTATCGACGACCTCGAATACCATGTGGTGCAGGCCGGTACCGTCATCGGTGTCGCCGATGTACATTCCCGGACGCTTGCGTACTGCATCCAGGCCCTTGAGTACCTTGATATTCTTGGAGTCGTATTTGCTCTTGCTCATGCGGTCACCCTGCACCGTTCAACTGACGGCGCTGTATTTGATCAAATAGGGGTTCGGAAACTTCAACTGAATATGGTTGCCGGACGTTTCGAACTCAAGGATTATACCAGTTCCGTGACGTGCCCCTGTTCCACGTGAAACATCGTGTGCGGATTTTCGATTTCGGGCTTGACCGTGCCGGTCAGCCAGGCCTGCAGCCCCGTTGAAAGAAATTTTTCCAGCACGATGTCGAAGTGCTTTTCGTCAAACTCCGACACCAGGTCATCCAGCAGCAAAACCGGGTGTATTCCGTCTTCAAGCAGCAGTTCGCACTGTGCCAATAAAAGGGCCGCCGCAAACGCTTTCTGTTCACCGCGAGAAAGAACCGCCCGCGCCGGAGCCCCGTCACAAAGCAATCGAAGGTCGGCACGATGCGGCCCTGCGTCTGTAACGCCTTTTTCGATATCCCGGTCCCTGCGCACGGTCAGCAACTCCAGGTAGGACGGGGCGTTCCAGCCTTCCTGGTATAAAATATCGACTTTTCGAACCCGGGTTTTCAAGTCATTCAACAGATCCGGCATTCTGTCGGCAACGCGGCGCGCATAGTTCCTGCGGTAGGCGGCCAATTCATCACCGTGCTCGGCCAGGACCGCGTCCAGGCTGTCCAGGACAGCGTTATCGGCTCGTTTGAGCGCGGAATTACGTTGCTTCAGCGCACGGGAAAAACGCCTCCAGGCCTCGAGGAAGCCCTGTTCCACGTGAAACAGTCCCCAGTCCACGAATTTTCTGCGATTTTCCGGAGAGCCGCTGACCAGTTGATGGCTATCCGGAACCATTACAACCGTGGGTAAAGCCCGGGAAAGGCTGCTCAGCTGGGCCACATCTTCGCCATCGAGGCGGGCCCGCCAGTGTGCACCGGCCCGCTCGAGACCGACCCGGTGAACTTCTCCCGCCTGACCGCGCAGCTCGGCGACGACACGATACGTCGGGCCATTGACACCGGCGAGTTCGGAAGACTGGGTAGTGCGAAACGAACGACCCCTGGAGAGCAGGGCGATGGACTCCAGGATGCTGGTTTTTCCGGCGCCGTTGACACCCCACAGGTAATTGAGCGAAGGGTGCGGCCGAACAGCAACCTCCTCCAGGTTTCTCAGGTTCCAGACCTTGAGGCTCGAGATGACCACGTTTACGGCGCCCTGACTACAATGCGCCCTTCAAGTGAAAAATGTAAATGATCAGAGTTTCAGCGGCATCACGACGTGCCGGTCGTTGCCGCCGCTTTCCGCGCTGATCAGGCAGCTGCTGTTGGCATCCTTGAGTTCTACGAGAATGGTCTCCGCATCGACGGCTTTGAGTGCGTCCAGCAGGTAGGTGACATTGAACCCGATGGCCAGCTGATCAAAATTGAGCGTCGCCTCGAGCTCCTCCACAGCTTCTTCCTGCTGCGGATTGTGCGCAATGATCTTCACCCTCCCGTCAGATGCTTCGAGCCGCACACCCTTGTACTTTTCGTTTGAAAGAATCGAGGCCCTTTCCAGCGCCCGGGTAAAGGCAGTCCGATCAATCAGTATGTGACTGTCGGTTCCCTGGGGAATTACCGCCCGGTACTCCGGAAAACGACCGTCGATCAGCTTTGATGTGAATACGGTTGAGCCCTTGACCAGCCGTATGTGGTTTTTACCCAGGGCCAGTTCCACAATGTTCTTGCTGTCCGTGAGCATCCGTGAAAGCTCGAGCACTCCTTTGCGGGGAACGATCAGCTGCCGTGGTTCAGCCACACCGATCTCACCGTCCATGTCGCAAATGGCAAGCCGGTGTCCATCGGTTGCGACCGTGCTGAGCGTATTGTCATGAAAATCGAAAAGCAGGCCGTTCAGGTAGTAGCGCACGTCCTGGTTGGCCATGGCAAAGGCAGTTTTATCAAGAAGCATTTTTAGCGTATCTTCTTGAATTTTAATGATTTCTAGTGTTTCAAATTGGTCGGTCGCCGGAAATTCAGTCGCAGGCAGCGTTGCAAGCGTATACCGGCCCCTTCCTGAAACCAGTATCAGCTTGTCACCCTCAGGAACCGCGGTAACTTCCACGCCTTCGGGCAACATTCGAACGATATCGACCAGTTTTCGGGCCGGCACGGTGGTTTCCCCTTCGGACTCGACGTTGGCGCTTACGGTCGTTATCAGCTCGACTTCCATGTCCGTACCGGTGACAGAAAGCTTGCCGTCACGTGCCGTAATCAGGAAGTTTGCAAGTACCGGCAGGGTTTGCCGTCGCTCCACGACACCCACGACCTGCGTGATGGGTTGAAGAAGCAGTTCACTCTGTATGCTGAATTTCATGGCCCTTTCCTTTGCCTTACTGTTTTTTATAATTAATTAAAAAACAATAGTAATAATAAGCCCTGTGGATATCGTTATAACTCGTGTTTTCTTATTTGTATCAATCGCCTGCTTGCCCTGAAAGCCGGAACAACCAGGCTGCGGGACTGTTGGGTTCCTGTGGATAAATGTTACCGCTTTTCACCGCAGCAAGTTGTCCACAGGATGTTACGGTGATTTGCAGTGCATTATCCAGTCACTTGTTGTCAGGCTGTCAGTTTTCTCACCAATTTCGCCCGGTCTTCCCTTATCCGGCCGTCAGTTTCGCATAACTCCTCGATTTTACGACAGGCATGGAGGACCGTGGTGTGGTCGCGGCCGCCAAAGGCATCGCCGATTTCCGGCAAGCTGTGTTCCGTCAGTTCCTTGCTCAGGGCCATGGCCATCTGCCGCGGCCGGGCGATGGAGCGCGTGCGCCGCCGTGACAGCAGTTCCGAGACACGAAGCTTGTAGTAGTCGCACACTTCTTTCTGGATGTTTTCGATCGTGATCAAGCGGTCGTGGACCAGCAGCAGGTCACGCAGCACCTCCTGCGCATAAGCAACGGTGATGTCCTGGCCGGTGAAGCGCGCGTTGGCAAACAGCGTATTGAGCGCACCCTCGAGATCGCGCACGTTGGAGCGTATGCGTTTTGCAATCAGGAACGCGACGTCCTCATGGAGTTCTCCGCCCCGTTCCTGCGCCTTGTTCAGCAGGATGGCCACGCGTGTTTCGAAATCAGGAGGTTCGATAGAAACCGTCAAACCCCAGCCGAAGCGTGAGCGGAGACGGGCAGAAATACCCTCGAGTTCCTTCGGGTAACGATCACAGGTCAGGATAATCTGCTGCTGGCTGTCCAGCAGGGCATTGAAAGTATGGAAAAATTCTTCCTGGGTGCGGTCCTTGCCGGAGAAGAACTGGATATCGTCGATCAAAAGTGCCCCCGCGTTGCGGTACAACTGTTTGAACGACTCGATGGTATCGGAGCGCAGCGCCTTGATCATTTCGCTGACGAAGTGTTCGGAATGCAGGTAAATGACCCGGGATTCGTCGACTTGCTCATGAATCAGGTTGCCCGCGGCGTGCAGCAAGTGTGTCTTGCCCAGCCCGGTTCCGCCATAAAAAAGCAGAGGGTTGTAAACGGCCCCCGGTTTGCGCGCCACCTGCTGCGCGGCCGCAAAAGCCAGCTCGTTTGATTTACCCTGGACGAAATTGTCGAAGCGGTAACGTCTGTCGAGCCCGGTCCTGAGCGGTGCCCGGCTGATAGGTATTTTTGCTGGCCGGCTGTCTTTGTCCTGCGATCGGCTGACGTCCACGATCACGGATTCACGCGGTGCCTTCAGATGTTCGAATATGTCCCGAATGCGCTCGAGGTAATGGGTTGAAATGTAGTCGCGAACGTATTCATTGGGTGAGAGCAGGACGGTGCGGTCTTTTCCCGTTTTTACCTGAAGCGGGCGGATCCAGGTGTTGAAGTCGTCCGCTGGAAGTTCGCGCTCCAGGTATTCAGTGCAGGTTTTCCAGTAATTTTGCGCCATCTCGAGAATGCCTGCGGATCAACGGTCTTCAGGTTTTCCAGGGATTCCGCAAATCCCCGGCGCTTAAGTCTACCCCGCTGTGGATAACTTGGCCACACGAAAAAACAGCCTGGATCACCTTGTTTGACTGCAAAAACAAGGTTATCATTGTCCTCTTTTGTCGGCCGGATCTGCGCTGAAGAGTCGCGCGGCCCTGCTTAACCCTGGAATTGCAAGGAAAACTATCATGAAGCGTACATTTCAGCCCAGCCGCCTGAAACGCGCGCGTCGCCACGGATTCCGTGCACGCATGTCTACCCGTGCCGGCCGCGCCATCATCAAAGCGCGTCGCGCCAAGGGCAGGAAGCGCCTGTCCGCCTGATTTCAGCCTGACCGGCCGTCGCTTCCGGCGGGGCCGGTTCGTTGCGCAGGACCTGCACACCCATGGGCGCCCCTGACACGCACGGCGGGCAAGTTACCTTTCCCCGTTCGGCGCGACTCACGACTCCAACCGACTTTTCGCGGGTATTCCAACGGAACGCCGTTTCCAGCGACCGCTACTTTCGCGTAATGGCGCGTCCCGGAGCAAGCGACACCAGCCGATTGGGCATGGCCGTTTCACGCAAGGTGGACAAGCGGGCCGTCGTTCGAAACCGGATCAAGCGGGTTGTCAGGGAAAGCTTCAGACATTACCGTTCAAACCCGGGAATTACCCTTGATATCGTGGTCTTGGCACGTGGGGATTCAGCCACCATATCCAGATCTCAGCTGTTTCAATCCCTGAAGCGGCATTGGCGTGAAGTCGAGCGAAAGACAGAGCGGCGCTTTATGAAAATATCACCCCCTGAAGGACGGGACCAATGGGAAATTTGAGACCGGTATTGATCATGGCGCTCGTGTTCCTGGGCTACATGATCTGGATTGAATGGCAAAAAGACTACGGTCCGCAGCCCCGCCAGGAATCATCGACGCAACAGTCGACGCAAGCCCGGGACAGCGTTCCGGACATACCCGACTTCTCTTCAGAAAGCACCACCGCGGCTCCCGATCTGCCGAGTGTCAGCATTGAACCCGAAGCCCGGGAAACAGGGCCCGCACCCGAACAGGGCGGCCGACTGATCGAAGTTTCCACCGATGTACTGGACGTCAGAATCGATCCCGTCGGCGGCACTGTTGTCTCTGCCGTACTGCGCCGCTACCCGGTCGAACTCGACAAGCCCGAGACCAAGGTCGAACTGCTGCGAGCATCCGGACCGCAGCGCTTCATCGCTCAATCGGGCCTGCTTTCCAAGGGCGAGGCGCCCAATCATACCAGCCCCTACCTTGCCTCCGGTTTCAGTTACGAGACAGACGAGAACGGAGAGACGCTGCGGATTCCGCTCAGCTGGGAGGGTGCCGATGGCGTCCGGGTGACCAAGACCTTCACGTTCGAACCGGGCAGTTACGAGATTCTCGTAGAACACCGCGTCGAGAATACCGGCACCCAGGCCTGGAGCGGCAGTGCATACGAGCAGCTGCAACAGTCGGTGCCGGGTGATCTCGACACGGGCGGTTTGAACAACCCCGGCCGCTACAGCTTCTTCGGCATCGGGTTTTACAACCCGGAAGACAAATTCCAGAAAATCGATTTCGAAGACGCGGGAGACGACCCCTACCGCGTCACGTCGCGCGAAGGCTGGCTGGCCATGATCCAGCACTATTTTTTCAGCGCGTGGATTCCGGAGCCGTCCGAGGAGGTTTCGTATTCGACCCAGGCACTGGCTACCGATGGCTGGCCGCGGTACATCGCACGCGGTGTGTCATCCGCACGCGTCGTGCAGCCAGGCGCCAGCGAAACCTTTTCCAGCACGCTCTACATCGGCCCCAAGCTGCAAGACAATCTGCCGGACATAGCAACCGGCCTGGAGCACACGGTCAACTACGGCATTTTCACGGTTTTTTCCAAGCCGCTTTTCTGGCTGCTGGAAAAAATCCATGGCTTCGTCGGCAACTGGGGCTGGGCCATCGTGATCCTGACCATTCTGATCAAGGCGGCCTTTTTCAAGTTGACCGAAGCCCAGTACCGTTCGACCGCGCGCATGCGCAAGCTGCAGCCTCGGATTGAGCAGCTCAAGGAGCGTTTTGGCGACGACCGCCAGCGCATGAGCCAGGCCATGATGGAGCTGTACAAGAAAGAAAAGGTCAACCCGCTGGGCGGCTGTCTGCCGATACTCGTGCAGATTCCGATTTTCATCGCGCTGTACTGGGTGCTGCTGGAGTCGGTCGAACTGCGCCAGGCGCCGTTCATCCTGTGGATCGATAACCTTTCCCAGAAAGATCCGTACTTCATCCTGCCGCTGCTGAACGCGGTCTTCATGTTTGCCACCCAACGGCTGACGCCCATGGTGGGCATGGACCCGATGCAGCAGAAGATCATGCAGTCGATGCCGATCGTGTTCTCGATCATGTTCGCATTTTTCCCGGCGGGGCTGGTGCTCTACTGGGCAACGAACGCCGGACTGTCGCTCGCGCAGCAGTACTACATAACGCGGAAAATCGCCGCGTCGGACTAGGGCCTGGCAACACGAATTGAAAAGGTACCGTTGGTGACCGGGCGACAGGAAAAGGCGCGGCAGGCCACCGACACGATCTGTGCGGTGGCGACCCCTCCCGGAACGGGGGGTGTCGGTATCGTCCGTGTATCGGGCCCGGCCGTGCCGGATATCAGCCGGGCCGTAACCGGGCGGTTGCCGGCGCCGCGGCAGGCGGATCTCGTACACTTCAGGGACGAGGACGGTTCGATCATTGATTCCGGCCTGCTTCTGTTCTTTCCCGCGCCGCATTCCTTTACCGGTGAAGACGTCCTGGAGCTGCAGGGTCACGGCGGCCAATACGTTCTTCAGCGCCTGGTGCAGCGTATTCTCGCGCTTGGTGCACGCCCGGCCCGGCCCGGAGAGTTTTCCGAACGCGCCTTCCTGAACGACAAGATCGACCTGGTCCAGGCCGAGGCGATCGCCGACCTGGTGCAGTCGGGAACGGACGCGGCCGCGCGCGCAGCGCAGCGCAGCCTGCAGGGTGATTTCTCGCGGCGGGTTGATGACTTGCAGGACGTTCTCACCGGCTTGCGCGTGTTCGTCGAGGCCGCGATCGATTTTCCCGATGAAGAAATCGATTTTCTGGCTGAAAGCGATATCGTCGAACGCACGCGGGCGGCCGCGCGGAAACTCGATGACATCCTTGCGGCCGCGCGCCAGGGCCGCCTGCTGCGCGACGGCATCGTGCTGGCGATCATCGGTCGGCCCAACGCCGGAAAATCCAGCCTGCTGAACGCTCTTGCCGGCATGGAGCGGGCCATCGTCACCGAGATTCCCGGCACCACCCGGGACGTGCTGCGTGAATCCATTGACCTGGATGGAATTCCGGTGCACGTCGCCGACACGGCCGGCATCCGGGAGACCGACGATCGGGTCGAGGCCGAGGGTGTTCGGCGCGCCCGCGCCGCCCTCGAGACCGCCGACATCGTATTGCTGGTGGAGGACGCCAGCGAACTGAGCGACGTGCCGGATCAGTTGGTGGAAGAACTGCCGCCGCACGCAGTCGGCATTCGCGTCGTGAACAAAATCGACCTGCTAGACACCGACACCATCGGGCGCCTGGAGCAGGGTGGTGGCGTTCCGATTTCAGCAAAGTCGGGCCAGGGCCTGGACCGCCTGAGAAAGAAAATACGCGAAGCCGTGGGGGCGGCCGAAGGCAGCGAGGGAAGTTTTTCGGCGCGACAGCGGCATGTCGATGCCCTCAAGCGCGCGGCGCACCACATCGAAACGGGCTGCCGCCTGATGGCGGACAGCGGTTCGGGCGAGTTATTGGCCGAAGAATTACGCCTGGCGCAGAAGGCGCTCGGCGAAATCACCGGCGAAACGCTGCCGGACGATTTGCTGGGAGAAATTTTCTCCAGCTTCTGCATCGGAAAATGAATCGGGCGGGATTCGCTCAGGTCTTGCAGTAGTAATCGTGCAGCAGCTCGATGATACTCATCGCGGCCGACTCTTCCAGCCGGTAGTAGATGGTCTGGCTTTCTCTTCGAGTACAGACCAGGCCCTGGTCCCTCAGCACCGCGAGGTGCTGCGACAAGGCGGACTGGCTCAACTGGATGCGCTGATTGAGCTGCCCGACGGAAATCTCGCCCTCGGCCAGCACGCACATGATCATCAGGCGGCTTTCGTTGGCAAGCCCCTTCAGCAAGCTCACCGCATCGGTGGCGTTGCGCTTCATGGAATCATAGTCAAGCAACGGGCCAGCCGACGCTTTGGCGGTTATGTTCATGCAAGCGATTGTATTTGCAATGTATCTAAATTACAAATACCTTAATGGCGGACAAGTAGCGAATAAAACGGGAGAAATTGTGATGAGCACCATCGTCGTTCTGGGTGGGGGCATCGGCGGCCTCTCGGCCGCATTTGAGCTCAAGGACGAAGTGCGGGACAGGCACGAGATCATCCTCGTGTCGGACCAGGAGCATTTCGAATTTACACCTTCCAACCCCTGGGTGGCCGTGCGCTGGCGCAAGCCGGAGTCGATTCGGATCGACCTGAACACGCTGATGCCGAAGCATGGAATCCGCTTTGTCTGCAACCCGGTCAAAAAAGTACAGCCCGAAAGCAAGTCACTGCTGCTGGCGGACGACGAAACGCTCTCCTACGATTACCTGGTCATTGCCAGTGGTCCGAAGTTGGCGTTTGACGAGGTGCCCGGGTTGGGTCCGCACGGCGGTTTTACCGGTTCGGTCTGCAAAACAGACCATGCCAGCCAGATGTCCGAAGCTTTCGAAGCCTTCTGTGAGGATCCCGGCCCGATCGTGGTGGGTGCGGCGCAAGGCGCTTCCTGCTACGGCCCCGCTTACGAGTACACCTTCATCGTCGAAACGGAACTGCGCCGGCGCAAGCTGCGTGACCGCGTGCCGATTACCTACGTTTCACCCGAGCCTTACATCGGTCATCTCGGACTGGATGGCGTCGGGGACACCAAGGGCCTGCTGGAATCCGAGATGCGGAACCGTCATGTCAAGTGGCATACCAACAGCCGCATCGACTCGGTCGAAGACGGCCTGATGAAAATCACGGAAGTGAATGACGACGGCAGCGACAAGGCCAGCCACGAACTGCCCTTCAAGCACTCCATGATACTGCCTGCCTTTACCGGCATCGATGCGGTCATGGGCGTCGAGGGGCTGTCGAATCCGCGCGGGTTCATCATCGTGGACGAGCACCAGCGCAACCCCACGTATCCCGAAATTTTCGCGGTCGGCGTGTGCGTGGCGATTCCGCCAGTCGCCCCGACACCCCTGCCGGTTGGCGTGCCCAAGACCGGTTACATGATCGAGTCCATGGTCACCGCGACGGTGCAGAACCTGGCCGAGATCATGGCTGGAAAAGAACCGACCCACCACGCGACGTGGAACGCTTTCTGCCTGGCCGATTTCGGTGACCGCGGCGTGGCGTTCATCGCTTTGCCCCAGATTCCTCCGCGGAATACCAACTGGTCCGGTTCCGGCAAATGGGTGCACTGGGCCAAGATTGGTTTTGAGCAGTACTATCTGCGCAAGATCAGGAAAGGCAGCGTCGAGCCGTATTACGAGAGGCTCTCGATGAAGTTGATGGGTGTTCAGAAACTTCGAGGCAAGGCCTGATATTCATACCGGGCGTGCAGGAAAATTGACCGGGCCGATGAGGTCGGCCCGGCTTTTTCAGCGGCGATTACTGCGCCTGTTCGGCAGCGTCCGATGCAGACAGTTCTTCGAACATCTTCACTGCGTCACGGTAACCGCCTACGTTGACGACGCTGGTGAAGCCGGCCTGTTCCAGCGCTTTTTTCGCCTTACCTGAGCGGTTGCCGCTGCGACAGTAAAGATAGAGGGTGGCATCCGGGTCAGTCGTGACCTCCGAGATACGCTGCGTGATTTCCGTGTGCGGAATGTTGACTGCCTCGCTCACGTGACCGCCGCGGTATTCACCGGGGCTTCTCACATCCACCCAGTAGGCGTCACCGGGCCACGCGGAAAGGGAAAACAACAGCAGGACAAGCAGCGCTGCCGTTCTGAAGGCGTGTTTGCTCATGTTGAATCTCCGTTCATTTGATGTTGACAGGCCCTGGTTCCGGTCGAAAACAGTCCGCTCCCTGCATTGACAGTGATCGCACGATTAAATTCACCATGCCGCACGGTCAGGGTGTTGCGACGAGAGCCTCCAGCGCTTCTTCGATTGCGCCGGGCGAGGACATCAGTTGGGTGAAGCCGTGGTCGCCCATCATGCTCAGGTCCGGAAAATGCACGGCCATCCTGAAGCGCATGTGCAGCGCCTCGACGGTTTTTCCGTTGACCAGGATCTCGTAGGGGAAATAAGCGACCTTGCTGGGTCCTTCGAAATCCACGATCGACATCTGGAATGACTCGTCGATGTCTTCTTCGTCTTCGCTGTTCCCGGTCGCTTTCATACCGATGCCGAATACCGCCTGGTCCTTGCCCGGGATGTCGATCCGGTAGATTCGTGTCAGCGCATCACCCTCGACGGCCAGGCCGGCCTCTACTGCGGCTGTCGCGTCTTCGAAGCTGGCAAATTCACCCAGCTTCGAAGGATCGTCGAACTTCTGCATCATGGGCATATAGTTGTATTTGCCCAGTTTTTTTGCTTTGAGTCCTTTTTTTGAGCCGAAAGTCTCCATGCCGCCAAGGGCTTCCTGGAGGGCGGAGTAGACGGGTGACATGTCTGTTTCCAAGCGGTAAGCGTGTTGGATGTAGATCGGATTGACGTAGGCGACCTCGGTGCCGCTATCACGCTCGGTGATACTGATGCGCTGTCCGGCAGCGTAGCCGCCCCGCTCCGATTGCGCCGCGACCTCTTTCAGTGCATCGCTGGTAGCCACGATTACCACGGAATTTTCCAGCGGCCGGTAGTGTCCGGCGATGGTGAAACCGTTGTTCTCGAGAGCGGCAACCGTCGCATCGAACCGGTCCGCGAGAGAGGCCTCGCTGACAGAAGCGAGAACGAAGGGTTTGTAGCGTGTATCGTCGGCGGCGAGCGGGCTGAACAGGGTGAGTGATATCAGAAGAACCAGGGTGCGGGTAATTTTCATAACGTGCTCCGAAGGTCTGTATTTTCGTGGCGGCATTTGCCCGTCGGTGTTTCGTTGCTTTGCAAAAGTCCCGGTTTTTGGGGTTTTTAGATGATTTGGGTCGCAAGCGATTCCCCGCGGTTGTGTGATTATATGACATGGCGGGGTGCGAAAGGCTCCCGGCCGTTAATCGAATATCAAAACCGGCAGCGGAGACGCTCGATGACTAAAGAAATCGACGCGCGCCGAATGGCGGATGCGGCACAACGAGCCAGTGAGCTCATGAAAACGCTCGGTCACAAAGACCGGCTCATGGTGCTCTGTCACCTGGCTTCCGGTGAAAAATCCGTCGGCGAACTCGCCCGGCTGCTGGACATTCCCCAGTCACCGCTTTCCCAGCACCTGGCTCGCATGCGAAAAGAAGAACTGGTTACGACCCGCCGGGACGCGCAGACCATCTACTACTCGATTGCCGCCCGTGAAGCAGCCGAACTCGTCGGCCTGATGTACGAGCTTTATTGCGATCATTGAGCTGCGGCTATTCAACCCAGAAAACTGCATTTAGGCGATTTTTTCTGCGAAAAAAGGGCGATCTGCCAGCAATCAACTGATTCCGACTGAGCACGGAACGTTAATTTGGCTTAATATAAGCTGAATTTTTTCAGGGCACAGTCCACGGAGGAACCCAATGAAACAACGTAGTATCTGCGTCGCAGTCGCGGCAGCCGGCCTGTTGATTGCCGGCAACGCCTTTGCGACCAACGGCTATTTCACCCACGGCAACGGAACCAAGAACAAGGCCATGGCCGGTTCGGGTATCGCGCTGCCGGAAGACGCGATCGACGTCACCAACAACCCCGCGGTTGCTCCGTTTGTCGGTGACCAACTGGTTATCGGTGCGGCGCTGTTCAGCCCGATCCGCAAGTACCAGACCTCTTCGAGCCTGCTGAACGGGCAGATGGGCGCTTTCACCATCGGCCCCAACCGCATTTCCAGTGACAGCAATTACTTCGTCATTCCGCACATTGCCAAGACCTGGCAGATGGATAACGGCTCGGCCTGGGCAGTTTCCTTCTATGGCCGCGGCGGCATGAACACGGACTGGCGCGGCGGCACGGCGACCTTCGATCCGGATGGACAGATGGGTCCGGCTCCGGTGATGACCTTTGACGGCACCTACGGCGACTCCGCTTTCGGTGGCAGCGGCAAGGCCGGCGTGAACCTGAACCAGGCTTTTCTCGACCTGACCTGGGCCAAGCAGTTCAACCCGAACTTCTCCCTGGGCGTGTCGGCGGTGTTTGTCGCCCAGATGTTCGAAGCGGACGGTGTGCGTACGTTCTCACCCTACACCAAGAGCTTCGCAGTGAGCGGCGGCACCATGATGCCGGAAAACCTGTCGAACAACGGCACCGATTGGTCTTACGGTTACGGCGCCAAGATCGGCATGCACTTTCCCTTCAACGACAAGTTCAGTCTCGGCGTCATGTACCAGACCGAAATCAACATGACCGACTTCGACGATTACTCCGACCTGTTCGCCAACGGTGGTGGCTTCGACATTCCGGCGGACCTGAAAGTCGGACTCACCGTCAAGCCGAGCGAGACGCTGGCGTTCAACTTCGACATCGAGCACATCTGGTATTCCGACATCGGCTCGGTCGGCAACCCGATCGCCAATATCTTCAACTGCCCGACGGCCGGTTTTGGCGGCACCGACCTCGAAAGCTGCCTGGGCGGCAAGCGCGGGGCTGGATTCGGCTGGGACGACATGACCGTCTACAAGGTCGGCATGAGGTGGACCAACAACGAGGACTGGACCTGGCGTTTTGGTTACAGCTATGGCGAGCAGCCGATTCCGAACAGCGAGATGACCTTCAATATCCTGGCCCCGGCCGTCATGGAACACCACTTCACGGCCGGCTTCACGCTGGAACGCACCAAGGGACGCGAATTCAGCATGGCCTTCATGTACGCCCCCAATGTTGACATGACCGGACCGCAGAACTTCGATCCGACGCAGAACGTCACCTTTGAAATGTACCAGTGGGAAGTCGAAGCGAGCTACAGCTGGCGCTTCTGATACCTCGCGGCAAGGCACAAAAAAACGGCCAGCTTTCGCTGGCCGTTTTTTTTACTCCCATAGGAATGCGGGTTCAGGCTTTTTCGATGAGAAAGTCGTATACGCCGCCTTCTTCCTTGTGTTCGAGCAGCTTGTTTCCGGTGGTGCGGGAAAAGGCCTGGAAGTCGGCAACCGAACCCGGGTCCGTGGACAGAACCTGCAGGACCTGTCCGGCTTCGAGTTCTTTAAGCGCCTTCTTTGCCTTGAGGATGGGGAGCGGGCAATTCAGCCCTTTTGCGTCGAGTACTTTGTCAGCCATGGTGCTTTCCTTCAAGTTGATGAATTCCGCCCCGTTCAGATGAACAGGTTGATGTGGGATTGGGTAGCGACCTCGATGTAGGAGGCGGCGCCGCCGATTTCAATGCCGTCGATCAGGTCTTCCCTCTTGTAATCGAACAGTTCGAGCGTCATCTGGCAGGCGATCATGCGTACATCGGCCTCGACCGACAACTCGCGCAGCTCTTCGACCGACGCCACGCCGTTTTTCTTGATGAGGTTTTTCATCATCCTGGATGCCATCGCGTCCACGCCCGGAAGCATGCCGACGATATTCGGCATCGTCATGTGGCCGCCGGCCATCGGCATTTCCATGGCCGCGTTGCCCAGGGGTGTGACCTGCAGATTGAGATCCTTCTTGAGCAGGGACAGACCGTAGAAGGTGAAAAACATGGTCACCTCGAGACCCATTGCCGCGGCAGTCGAGCCCAGGATGAAGGGTGGGTAAGCCCAGTCCAGGCTGCCCTTGGTGACGATGATCGACATCGTGTTCGGATCGATAGCGTTTGCGCCGTTTTCAGACATGTTCGTGTGGTCTCCGCGTACCCTGGTTGAAGGTTAAGGAATCCGATTATTGCAGTTTTCAATTTATTAGTAAAATCGAATACTATTGACCACTTATGGACGCCCCTGCTGAAAAAACCGGGACCTCCGGCGACCCGGCCGCGCTTTTCGTCAGCAGTGACGTCTATCGCGAAGCCGCGTTCGGCGAACACCACCCCCTGTCCATCATCCGCGTTTCCGGCGTCGTTGACCTGTGCCGGATACTGGGTTGGTTTGAACCCGGCGAATACCGCGAAAGCCCGCGTGCGAACGAATCGGAACTGCTGAAGTTTCACGATGCGGACTACGTTACCGCGCTGCGCCGCGCTGACGCCGAGGGGCGCGTGGACCGGGAAACCCGGGAACGCTACCGGATCGGCACGATGGAGAACCCGCTGTTTCCCGGCCTGTACCGACGGGCGAGCACCGCGGTCGGCGGATCCATCCACGCCGCGCGGCTTGCCATGGACGGCCATACCGTGTTCCACCCGGCCGGCGGCACGCACCACGGGCGGCGCGAACGGGCCAGCGGTTTCTGTTATTTCAACGACCCTGTATTCGCCTTGTTGACTTTCCTGGATCGCGGGCTGGATCGCGTGCTCTATGTCGACCTGGACGCGCATCACGGGGACGGCGTGCAGGACGCCTTTGAAAACGACGGCCGCGTGCTGACCGTGTCGATCCACGAGGAAAAACGCTGGCCATATTCGGGCCTGGTCGAAGACCGCGCCGCCGGACACGCCCGCAACCTGCCGGTGCCGCGCGGCTTCAATGACGCGGAACTCGATTTTCTCATCGAGGAGGCCGTGTTGCCGATGGCTGCCGACTTTTCACCGCAGGCACTGGTCATTACCTGCGGCGCCGACCCGCTCGAAGGTGACCCCCTGTCCAAGCTTGCCCTGAGCAACGTGGGCCTGTGGTCGGCCGTCAAAAAACTGGTCGGATCCTGCGACCGCTCGGTCGTTCTCGGTGGCGGCGGCTATAACCCCTGGACCGTGATCCGCTGCTGGACCGGGCTCTGGGGCGAGCTGAGCGGCAGGCCCCGCCCCGAGGAACTCCCGGCTGAGGCGCGCGACCTGCTCTCCGGCCTGCAGTGCGATTTGATCGACGAGGACGAGGTGAGCGAAGAATGGTTGACGCGTCTGGCTGACACGCCTAACGTGGGCCCGGTCCGCCCGCAGGTCGAGCGACTTCCGGCGCTCGTGCTAAATTAAGATCTGAAACGGAATGTCTGAATATGAACTGGCTGGAATCACTGCAGCAAATTGAGGAATTCGAGGACGCGGAGTTCGATCCGGCCCTGGTCGCGGAAATGGAACGGCACGCCAGCGACGTGCGCGGGCGGCTGGTGCGGTTCGCGACGCCGACGTTCAAGGAATACGAGACCAGCGAACTCGCGGGCTGCGGCAAAAATACCTTTCCCGCTTTTTCGATCACCGCGGCCGGCTGCGCCCTGATGTGCGACCATTGCGAGGCGAAGATCCTCGAGCCGATGATTCCCGCGGTCAAGCCGGAAATCCTCGATGAAAAAGTGCGCAAGCTGATCGAGACCGAGGGGTTGCAGGGTTTTCTCCTTTCCGGCGGTTCGAACAAGCGCAACGAAATCAACTACTCGAAGTTTTACCCGGTCATCGAGGGGCTCAAGCGCGATTTCCCGAACCTGCGGGTCGCGATTCACACGGCGCTGACCGATCGTGCGGGCGCGAAAGAAATGGAAGCGGCCGGCGTGGACGTTGCGATGCTCGACATCATCGGCTCGGACGAAACCATTCGAGAGGTTTACCACCTGGACCGCCCCGTGGCGGATTTCGAGGAGACCGTGGCAGCGCTATGCGAGACCGACATGCAGATCTCGCCGCATATCGTGATCGGCCTGCATTACGGACGCATTCTCGGTGAAGAGAACGCGCTGGATATCCTGGCGCGCTACGACACGAAAGCGCTGGTGCTCGTCGTGATCATGCCGTTTTACGCCAGGCCGGGCACCTTTGAGACACCCGCCACGACCGACGTCGGCAGAATATTCCTCGAAGCGAGACAGCGCCTTCCCGACCGCCAGGTGCTGCTGGGCTGCGCCCGACCGCCAGGAATGCACAAACGCATCACGGATGCCTACGCCGTGATGGCCGGCCTCGACGGGATCGCGTTTCCCGCGGACGGTGCGGTCGCGGCAGCGGATATTACCGGAAGGCCCTTTCACCAGGCGCACGCCTGCTGCTCGATCAAGATGGGCGAGACCGGCGGCACGACCAACATCGCAACGCTGGCTTCGTCCAGCTGCGCAGCCTGACAGACACGCGGAGAGATTAATGGCCTGCACACGCAACCCGACCACCGCAACCATCGAGAAACGTAGCGCCAAGCCGGCTTCCGATTTCAACGCCTGGGACATCATGTCTCCCCGGGAACCGGGCAAAACCCCGAAAGAAATGCAGAACGGCGCACCGGTCAAAGCGCAGAACGTCTCGCCGCAAGGAGTTTACCGGCCGGACTACAACATTCTCACGCCGCACATGCGTTCGCCCGAATACGTGCAGATGTCCACCGCGGCAGCGATCACGCTCGGCGTGACCCGGGGCCGCATGTACCGCTGTTCCTGCACGCGTTGCCTCAACCTGCTGCTGACCTATCCCGAAGGCTGCCGCGCGAATTGTGCATACTGCGGGCTGGCCCGTCACCGGGAAGCCGAACGCGATTATGCGGACCGCAACTTTATCCGCGTCGACTGGCCTGCCGTGCCGATGGAGGTGGTGGTGGACAAGGTCGCTGCCGACGGCGAGAACAGCCCGTTCCACCGCATGTGCATCTCGATGATCACGCACCCGCGCTCGGACGAGGACACGGTGGCGGTGCTCAAGCACTGGACCAGCCGCATCGACCCCGAAACGATACCGGTCTCGATCCTGTCCAACCCGACCACGATGGGCCGGGAAGACGTCAAGCGCCTGAAAGATCTCGGCGCCGATATTTTCACCGTCGCACTCGATGC
>JAZBPJ010000078.1:0-3428 GCA_036351575.1 Lysobacterales bacterium
AAACTATACGCAGACACCGCCAGGCTTTAGGATTACAGTCGAAAGTCCTGGAACCGTCCTGATTGAAATGAGCATCGCCAAAGAACACCTCCTCGAGATCCGCGAACTGGTCAAGGATCACCTGGCTCACAAGGACGAGCACGAACTCTCCGCGCGGCGCGAGGAGGAGTTGAAACAGCAGTTTCGCGAACGCCTGGCGCGCGAAAACGCGGCCCTGGTCGCCCATTACTACACCGCGGATATCGTCCAGGACCTGGCCGAGGAAACCGGCGGCATGGTGGGTGATTCGCTGGAAATGGCGCGCTTCGGCAAGGAACACCCCGGCAGCACGCTGGTGGTGGCGGGTGTGAAGTTCATGGGCGAGTCGGCCAAGATCCTGACGCCGCACAAGCGCGTGCTGATGCCCAACCTGGAAGCGACCTGCTCGCTGGACCTCGGCTGCCCGATCGAGGAGTTCGGGCCGTTTTGCGACGAGAACCCCGACCGCACCGTGGTCGTTTACGCCAACACCTCGGCGGCCGTGAAAGCGCGCGCCGACTGGGTGGTGACCTCCAGCATCGCGGAGAAGGTCGTGGCTCACCTGCACCGGAACGGTGAAAAAATACTGTTTGCCCCGGACCGTCACCTGGGCGCCTACATAGAGAGCGTCACCGGCGCCGACATGCTGATCTGGGAAGGCGCCTGCGTGGTGCACGAGGAGTTCAAAGCCGACGGCATCCGCCGGGAACTCGAGGAGAACCCCGGGGCCGCCGTGCTGGTGCACCCCGAGTCGCCGGCCGCGGTGATCGAGGAAGCCGATCTCGTCGGCTCGACCACGCAGATCATCGATGCCGCCCGCTCGATGCCCAACGACGTGTTCATCGTGGCCACCGACCAGGGCATTTTTCACTACATGCAAAAAGCCGTGCCGGACAAGAAACTCATCATCGCGCCAACGGCGGGGAAGGGCGCGACCTGCTACAGCTGCGCGAACTGCCCGTGGATGGCGATGAACGAACTGGAGGCGCTGGCGACCGTGTTCGACCGCGACGACAACGAGGTCTTCGTCGATCCCGACCTGGGTCAACGCGCGATGGTGCCGCTTCAGCGCATGCTCGATTTCAAGAAATCTTCAAACTCAAACCAGGAGTCAATTTAAATGTCCACCAGTCTAGACCTGACCCAACTCAGCTTGATGGATGCCCTCGACATGGCGATCCTGATCGAGGAAGAGGCGCACCAGCGCTACAAGTCGTTCGCCTCGCAGATCGGCCGCACCGGCGGCAAGAATGACCCGGGAGCTTTCTTTGAGTCGATGGCGGAAAACGAGGCCAAGCACGGCAACGAACTGCTCGAGCGGCGCATCGCCATGTTCGGCAAGGTACCCATGAAAGTGCAGCTGACTGACCTGTTTGACGTCGAGGCCCCGGACGCGGCGGCGCCGCGCCGCGGCATGTCCCTGCTGCAGGCATTCGAGCTCGGACTCGCCGCGGAACGGAAGGCCTACGATTTTTACGACAAGGCGCTGCCCGGCATCACCGATCCCGAGGTCATCACGCTGTTCACCGAGCTTCGCGACGAAGAGACCGAGCACGTCGAGATGATCCAGGAAGCCATGGCGAAGCTGCCGGAGATTGCCAGCGTCGAGACTCCGAACGACCCCGACGACGCGCCTTACCTGTAAAGCTCTGCTTCAAAGCCTGAGAACGGCTCGGTTAGAAGACACCTTACGAAAAAAGCCCTCGCGTCATCGCGAGGGCTGATTCTTTCTTGGCGCCGAAGAAGCCTTACTGGTTCTTCAACGCTTCCAGCGCCTTCTGGTAAACGTAAGCATCTGTTTCCGGAGAGTCCGACCAGGCATCGATCCTCAGGTCGTAACCCAGGGGTTCGTTAAAATGCAGGTCGGTCCGGTTCTGGCGGTAGGCGCCGAAAATTTCCATGACGGCGCCGACGTTCCGGCTGAAAGTTCTGGGTGCAACGTCAACGGACGGGCCGAAAATGTCCATGGCGGCGCCGACGATGATGTGCCAATTGATCATTGGAAACGCGGCCCCGCTCCGGCAGATGCCCATCGGGATATCTTCGCCCGGATAGCCGCCCATGGTGACCACGGTCGCCTTTTCGTTTTCCTTGAAGGGGCTGACGAAGAAATAACCGCCGCTGCAGTTGGTGCCATCCGTTAGGATGACGAGATTGTCCCGGTCGAACTTGCCGGCACAGCTGGCCGCGTCGAATTCCGGCGACAGGCCGACCAGGTACTCTCCCAGGCCGATTTGCCGGGTCATCGATACCGTTGACCCTCCGCGGTTCTCCATGAACGAAGGACTCTCGAACCAGCTGATTTCATCGCTCGGTATGTTGTCCCCTGTATCGATATCCATCCAGCAGCCGGGCCCGAGGAACCAGCACGGGACGCCGAAGTATGCCTCGTAAATCTCATCCAGGGCGCCGCCCCAGTAAAGAACACGATTGAATTCGTCGTTGTCGTTTCTGATGGCGAGAACCAGCTTTCCGGCTTCCACGACGCTTTCGACCCCGGGGAAAAGATGGCTGTAAAGCCACTGGAAAACGATGTCGTTGCCGCCCCCGTTGCGGCGCAGGTCCAGTATCAGGTTGTCGCTGTTCTGGCAGGCGTGCTCGACGCCCTGGCGGGCAACGTTGATCCAGCTTCCCGTGTTGAAAAAGCGGATCACGGTCGTGTCGTCCCGGTACTGCAGCACCTTGGCTGCGTCCGTCAAGGGGACAATGACCTCGATGTCCTTGTCAAACCGCCCGGGCGGCACCTCGAAAAAGTCTTTGCTTGTCACGCTGGGGCCGCGCACCGTGCGATTGACAAACTTTCTTTTTTCCTTGTCCACTTCTCGGTCAACCGAGGCAGGACCATTGCTGGCAGCAAGTTCCTGAGTCGCGAAGGGATAGGGTTGAGTGCATGCTTCGAAGAAATTGGCCGAATTGGAGGTAGCCGGAATCTGGCTCATGCCCATGGCGGATCGCTTGGCAAAGACCCAGGGAAAGGTCGCGGTAATCCGTTTTCCGTTCCGGGATTCGAGCACCATCACGTCCTCTGAGCGTTCGGGTGCGAAATCATGGGCGGTGCTCGAACGGATCGAATAACCCAGCCGGTTGAGGATGTGGTTCAGGTTCACGCTGTCCGAGTCGTCCCAGAGAATCCGGGTCCGGCCGAATTCCCGGAAATATTCGAGCGTCGGGATGCCGTTGATGGATATGACTTTCATGCCCACGTAGTCTTCCGGGTCAATGCCCGTGGCGTCCGCGTAGATACCCGGAGCGATCGGCGCGTCCTCGATAAAGATCACCAGGTCCTCGCCTGTTGAAAATCGCCTCGTCGCGCCGAAGTCGAAGGGAATATAGCCCGTCAGCAATTGCGTGTAGCAAGCCGGCGCCGTGTACCGAACGTGCGGATTGCGCATCTGTTTGTGCTCGAGCCT
>JAZBPJ010000079.1:0-23268 GCA_036351575.1 Lysobacterales bacterium
CCGGGTCCGGTCCGCGTGCGGGAGGCTCAGTGCGCCAGGAACGCCCGGGTCGCCGTGTCCCAGGTCGCGTCGTCCAGCCGCTCCAGCGCGCCAGTGAAAAATGCGATCGGGACGGGTGATTGGCCGGTACCGGACTTGCCCACGATTTCCAGGAAGCGGTCCAGGTCTTCCTGGAAGAGCGCCACGGCGGATTTGCCGATCTTGAGTCCGGACAACTCCTCGTCCAGCCTGTCGGCCTCGATAGCGCAAATCCAGTTGGGGCCATATGCCTGTTCTGACAAGGCGCCCGGCTTGCCTGCCAGCGTGCTGTTGACGGCCGTGATCCTGCCCCCTATGGGTGCGCGGAATTGCGCGGTCCGATCGCCTTGCCGAACGTGGAACAGGGGTTCGCCGGCCTGCACGGACTTGCCGGGTTCCGGCAGCTCGATGGAGTCGATCCGGCCGATAAGCCGGCGTGCAAAGTCGTCGAGCCCCACCCTGACGCTGCCGTCCTCGCCTATGGCGGCCCAGCAATGGCCGCCGGAAACCAGCGCGCCGCCGGGTATCGTGAACCCTTCCTGGTATCCGGTCGTCTCCGTGGCGGCGCCCACGATGTTCACCTGGGGCTTGAGCCCCTTGTTTATCCGGTCCTGGCGTTTGATCAACGCCTTGCGGGTGAACATGCGCAGCTCGTCCTCGGAAAACGGCTTCTCGACGTAGTCCATGGCGCCGTGCGCCATGCACTCGACGGCCGACTCCACGGAGGCGTAGCCGGTAATGATGACCACGTCGATGTCCGGCCGCATGTGCTTCACGGATTTCGCGACATCGACCCCGGACATCGAGGGCATCTTGAGGTCGGTGAATACGAAATCATAGTCGCGGCTCTGGATCAGGCCGAGGGCCTCCTGGCCGGTCTCCACCGTATCGACGCAGTACCCGTCGAGAACGAGGATCTTGCGGAAACTGTCGAGGATGACCTCTTCGTCGTCGACGCAGAGGATGCGCGCCCGGGGCTCTTCGACCTCGACCCGCGTGAGTGTTTTCGACTCGCGGGTGAAATCCATGCGCAGGCTTTCCTTGAGCGCTTCCTCGCGTTCGGCCAGGCGCTTGATTTCCCGCAGACGGAAAAACAGGATCCGCGCAGCCATGTTCAGGAAAAAGAACAGGATGATGACCGGTACGACGATCAGCAGAATGGACGTTAACGTCATTGAGATCTCCTTTTGTGCGGCCGCGTCACGCCGCGTTCGGCCGCCAGATTTCCAATTGCTCTCACGAACTCAGCCACTGCAGGTTGCTGTCCGGGTTCGATGGCAGAACCTGGTATAGCCACCCCCTGAAATACGGATCTTTCTCGACCAGTGACGGGTCGGAAAGCACGTCCGCGTTCACTTCGATGATCTTGCCGCCCATCGGGCACATGACATGATGCGTCGAACCGTCCCGGGCGGTTACCACCGCGCACGGTACGCCCTGCACCAGGACGTCGCCCTGCTCGGACAGCTCGATTCCGTCTATTCCATCGACGGTTTTGACAAACAGGTCGTTGATTCCGATTTTCGCGGTCCCTTCATCCTCCATCAAAACCCAGCTCACGTAACCCAGGGAGCGGTAGCCCGACGGACAGGCAACGAACTCGAACGAGCGCTGTCCTTCGAGCCTGGCCGCCTCGGCATCACCCAATATTACGCCCGAGCGGATGCTGCGCTGAATGACCGTGAGCAACTCATCGGCAGTAAACGGCTTGGGAATATAGTCCAGCGCGCCCAGCGAGAGGCTTTTTACCGCGTTCTCCATCGTGGAGTATCCGGTCATCATCACCACCGGAACCGTGCGCCCGCCATGAGAAAGTTCCTCAAGCAAACCGAAACCGTCCATGCCCGGAAGCATGACGTCACAGAGTACGAGGCGGTAATTTTTTTGCTTCAGCAGTTCCAGCGCCTTGCCGGCCTCGTCGACCGCGTCCACCTGCAGGCCTTCTTCGGTGCAGATCATGACGACGGCCCGCTGCACGCTGGGTTCGTCCTCGACGACGAGAATATCGCAGGTTTCTCTCATGACATCACCGGCAGCCTGACGATGAACACCGTCCCCTTGTCGACCTCGCTCTCCACGGTGATCGTGCCATTGTGGTTGTCGACGATGCCCCAGGAAACGGCCAGTCCCAGGCCGGTGCCTTTCTGGCCCTTGGTCGTGGCAAAAGGCTCGAAGAGGCTGGCGAGCTGATTTCGGGAAATGCCGCAGCCGTCATCCTCGACACGGATCTCGACAAATTTGTCGTCCCAGCTGGAGTCGACCTCTTCCCAGTGCTGCCAGCCGCATCCGTCCCGCAGGCAGCCGTTGACCAGGCCCTTCATCGGCACTTCGAATGCGTACACGGGGCCACCGCAGTCGGGGCAGCGCTCATCCTCGGAGACCAGGGAAATCGAACATTCCGGACAGCGCAGCTCGACGCCATCCCCGAATGCCGGCATGTCGCCCAGGCGATGGTGGTCAGAGCCGTACACCGGGTCGAGGTAAATGCGGCCTTCCTCGCTGCCCTTGCGATAATCCATTCGAATGGCCGGATTGCCGTCAATGCGTTCCTTGCGGTCGATCAGATCGTGCCGCTTGCTGCACTGGGCCCGCTTGATCTGGAGCACGCCGGCCGGACCGAGGTTGATCGCCCGGCTGCTGAGCCGGATCGTGCCGCTGTTCTCGCCGATGGCATCGGAGGCATTGACGAGCAGGTTGATGAATACCTGCTGGATCTGGTTGGCGTCCACGGTGATCGCCGGCAGGTCTTCCTCGAGGTCCGTGATCAGCTCGACACGGCCGATTGCCAGCTGGTTTTCGACGACGTTGACCGCGCGCTTCAATATTCCGTTGATATCCGCCTTGCGTTTCTTGGGAACCGTTTGGCGTGCAAAGTCCAGCAGGCTTTTCACGATCTCCCGGCAGCGGATCGTCTCGGACACGATGACTTCGAGGTCGTCCTGGATGTCGGGCTGTCCACTCGAGCGCTTTTTCAGGAAACTGCTGTAAGTCAGAACAGCAGTCAGCGGGTTGTTGATTTCATGCGCCACGCCTGCGGCAAGCCGCCCGAGTGAAGCCAGCTTGTCCGACTGGAACAGCTGCATGCGCGCCTGCGCCAGCTTGTCGGTCATGTTGTTGAAGGAACTGGCCAGCATGCCGAGCTCGTCGTTGCGGTCGATTTCCACCCGGTAGGAGAGATTGCCGCTGGCCACGTTCCGCGTGCCCTTGAGCAACTCCTGGACCGGTTTGTCGATCAGCGTCCTGACCATGAACCTGACGGCCAGGCCCAGCAGCACGATTGCGCTGACGGCGAAAAGGATGATGGTCAGCTGGCTGTTGCGGATATTGGCGTCGACGTCATCGAGCGGGATCGTAACGTCCAGCACGCCCAGCACGGTTTGCGACTCGGGATGCGCGTGACAGGCCGCGGACCAGCAGCTTTCCTCGTTGTAGATCGCGTTGATGATGCCCAGGAAACGCGGCGATTCAGCCGTGGGCCGGAAAATGCGCGTGCGTTCCACCATGTCGAGCTGCTCGAGCGGCTGGCCGGCGGCGTGACAGCGAAAACAGCTCTCAGCCTGTGTATCGACCATCTTGCCGATATCGCTCTCCTCCGACGAGTACATGATTTCACCGGACTTGTTGAACACGCGGACCCGGTCGATGCCGCTTTGCCCCCGAAAGTTCCGGATCGTGTTGTGGATGCTCTCGACATCGTTGTGCAGCATGTCGTAGCTCGTATCCAGCTTGATGTGCTCGCTCAGTGCCGCCGCGTGACGCTCGACCTCGGCGATCAGGCTGCGTTTCTGCGATTCGATGCTGAACAACGCAAACACCACGATCACCAGGAGGATCGTCAAAACGACTCCCAGGGTCAGTTTTTGGCCGATTTTTCTGGTCAGCATGGGTCAGCCATCAGGCGCTCGGCGCTCCGTTGATTCAATTCAGTTGCTCAGCGGGGTTTGTTTTTCTTCTTGGCCGGTTTCGAAAGGTAGTAAACCAGGTAAACGAAGATACCCCAGAAGCTCAGCAGCAAAAGGTACTCGAGACCCTTGGTCTCGAAAATATTGACGTATGTGAATGAATCCATGTCGACTCCTCGCGCTCAATCAATGCGCCGGTTTGAACACCGGCATCCGCTTGACGATCCAGCGGAAGACCCAGATCTCGGCGGAAATCACCGCCAGCGTGACAACGATTTCCTGCCAGGACGGGTAGTAATGATCCGGCAGGTACCACTTGAAGGTGATCACGGACACGTTCAGCCGGTTCAGAATGACGCCCAGCAGGGCCAGCACCGCCGCGATGCGAATGATGACGATGCTTCGATTCTTGTATCCGAAGGCGAACATGAAGGCCGGAATCAGCACGAATCCGATCACCTCGAACAGGAACCAGGCGCCCCAGCCATCGCTCAGATGCTCCCAGTGCTGGCCGTGAATGAACAGCAGCGCCTTGAAGAAGTAGTAGACGAACATCGTGATGGCCGCGCCCTTGGCCAACCCGAACACGATACCTTCAAAGGCATGGTGGCTCTTCTCGGGAATCAGGTCGCCAAAAATCCTGTGGCTGAGCGAACCCTCGAAGATGATCATCGCCAGGCCTGCGTAAATGCTGGATACGAAGAACAGCAGCGGAATGAACTCCGACCACCACAGCGGGTGAATCTTCGGCTTGGCCATCAGGAACAGCGCGCCCAGGCCGGACTGGTGCAGCATGGACAGCGTGATACCCAGGATGACCGTGCCCAGGGTCAGCTTGACCAGGAACTTGCGGGCTTTCTGCAGGTTCAGGTACTCGGCCACCACCGGTGAGAACTCGATGGCCGTCGCGACCATGTAGATCATGAAGTGCCAGCAGATCAGGAAGAGCACCGAGGAGTAACCGAAGTTGTTGCCGATGAACGGGTTGAGCGCATGCCATGGCCGACCGATATCGAATATCAGCGCGCTGCCGTAAAACATGTAGGCCAGCAGGCTGTTCAGCACGGTCACGCGAACGATCGAGTGGTACTGGTCCACGCGCATCACGTATACCGTGTAGGTGATAACGTAGGCTCCGCCCGCCAGCGCGACGCCGGTTACGACGTCGAATCCCAGCCACAGGCCCCAGGGGAATTCCTGTGACAGGTTGGTGACCGAACCGAGGCCGTAGATGAACCGGATGACCAGCACATAGGCGCCGACCAGCATGATCGCGCCGGTGATGATGTTGAAGGGTGTGAAAATGGGGCCCCTTGGTTTCAGTTCCTGGATCAGGAACCTGAAAATCTGGCCGATACCGGGATTGACCGTTGCTAACTGGGACATCTATTCATCCTCCCCGAATTCCGGTTCCCAACCAAAGTCGCTTTCCGGGTCGCCACGGGCGGCGCCCGTCATCGCATTGAGCGCCAGCAGAAATGCCGGCACGCCGAACAGAATGGCGGGAACGGCATACAGGAATTCACGCGTGTATTCCGGGTAAGGCGTGCGGCCGAGATCCATCCGGAAACCGAGTTGCTCGAAAGGAACGGCGGACAGGTAGATGTAACCGGTTCCGCCGACTTCGCGGTCACCGTAAATGTGCGGCACGTACTGGTCCGGGTGCCGGGCGATGCGGTGACGCGCGATCGAGAGGTTCTGCACCTGGGTGCCGAACATGAGCGTATCGGTGGGGCAGGCCGCGACGCAGGCGGGCTGTTCGCCTTCTTTCAGGCGGTCGAAACACATCGTGCATTTCTTCAGCTCCGGGTTCCAGTCACCGTACTCGAACTTGGGAATGTCGAAGGGGCAGGACACCATGCAGAAGCGGCAGCCGATGCACTTGTCGCCGTCCCATGTGATCGGGCCATTCGGATGCTTCTTCATTGCCTCGGTCGGGCAGGCCGCGGCGCAGGCCGGCTGGTGACAGTGCATGCATTGCTTCTTGACGAACACCTCGCCTGCATCCGTGTCGTAGCGGTTGACGATCATGTACTGGTTGTCGCTGGTGGTCCGTTCGTGCTCCAGAGCGCCGTCGTTCACCGGGTCGGGAACGTGAAGGCCCCACGTTTCGCCGCAGGCCACTTCGCAGGATCTGCAGCCGATGCAGCGTGTCGTGTCGACCAGTATTCCGACAAATTCTTCAGGATGCGCTTCTTCCTGGGCCCGGGCCTCGCGACCCGTGACCGCGGCGCCTCCCGCGACCAGCGACGTCTTGAGAAATGCTCGTCTGTCCATTGTGACTCCGTCTTTCTATGCGTTATTTCTTTTGTTCAGGGTGCGTCGGTGTCCGCTGTTTTTTCCACGTTGCCGTGGCAGTAACTGCAGCGATCGCTGGCCTGCGCCCCGGTTCCCGCCTCGTGACACTTCCAGCAGCTCTGATGCACCACGACCTTCGGGCTGTGCGTTTCGTCCCGGATGCTATCGGGGTGCGCGTGGTGACAGTCGTTGCAGGTGTAGTAGACGTTGTCGGTTTCCGGGTCCGTCTTGTGGCACTGGTGGCAGTCGATCCAGGTGGATTGCAGGTACTCTTCGTGCGGCGAATGCAAGTCCTTGGCCCGGATCTGGTGATGACAGGTGCTGCACTTGTTCTTGAGGTGCAGCCTGTGCGGAAACATGACATCACCCGTCGGAGACTTGAATATGATTTCTTTCGGTATCGGTTTCCGCTTGGGTTTTTCCTCGGCCGCTGCGGTTTCGCCCGATGATTCTGCTCCGTCGGGGTTCACCCCGTGGGAAACCGCCGGGAGGAAGAGGGTCGCGAGCAACAACACTGCCAGGGTGAAGCGAAAAATGGACATGGTGCCCCCGTGGATGCGTTTGCCTGAAGGGCGCTCTGCGCCGGGTTTGTTTGCAGGGTTCATTTCAGGAATGACTCCGAGTAACGACTCAGCAGTTTCTGACGGTCCGGGTTTTCATTGCTCGGCGGAAACTCATCCTCCGGCTGGCCCTCGGTGACCGGTTCGGTGCCCAGTTCATCCGCCAGCCGGCTGTAGCGGTTCAGTTCCTCCTGGTACCATTCCACCGCGTCTCGTCCGATCTTCATGGCGGGCAGTTCGGCGGCCAGGTCACTCGGTTCGATTCCGCACATCCAGCTGAGCGTGAACGGTTTGATGGCCAGCCACTCGGGATGCTCTTCCTGTTCGTCGTTGACCAAGGTGATGGTCCCGGTAAGCGGAGAGGGAATGTCCAGCTTGAGTTCACCGTAGCTGACGGTAAAAAGCGTATCGCCCCGGTTGATCCTGCGGCCGCGCAGCGGCAGTTCGATGCTTTCCGCGCGGCCGTAGATTTTACGGATCAGGTCGTCCAGCCCGACGCGCACGATGCCGTTCAGCTCGATCTTGGCCCAGGCATGCTGCGGCGAGACGAATGCGCCGGCAGGCACATTCAGTTCGAAACGGGACTTCGACTCGCTGGTTCCCGGTTTGATCAGACGGATGGTATGGCGCGTTTCGCGTTCCTGCCGGTCCTGCCGTTTGATCAGCGCCTTGTTGACGAATTCCAGCAGTTCGTCCTCGGTGAACGGCTTCTCGACGTAATCCATGGCGCCGACCTTGACGGTCTCGACCGCGGTTTCGATCGTGGCGTAGCCGGTGATCACGATCACGTCGATATCCGGCCGCAGGTGCTTCACCGATTTGGTGACTTCGACGCCGTCCATGCCGGGCATTTTCAGGTCGGTAAATACGAAGTCGTAGTCGTTCTCCCGAATCAGGCCGAGTGCCTCGGGTCCGTACTCGACCGTGTCGATGCTGTAGCCGCCCATGACCAGCATCTTGCGGAAGCTGTCCAGGATGATGGCTTCATCGTCGACCGCCAGAATCCGCGCTTTCGGATTTTCAAGTTCGACCCGTTTCAGCGTTGGCGCCTCCTCGCTGACATCCAGCTTCAGGCCGGTGTCCAGCGCCTCTGCGCGTTCTTTCCTGATCCGGGTTTCCCGGGATTTGTTCAGCAGCATGCGCAGCAGCAGATCGACCAGGGCGAAAACGACAATGGTGGTAACGATGATGGAGATTATTTCGACCACAGGCTGAGTCCTCGAAAGGGTCCGAAGGAACGCCGGCGCGGCGGGCGTGAAAGCCCGGTAATGGCCGGGCCCGGATGTCCGGAGGTTCTAAGGAAAGGGCGATGGTCACGGGTGCGCTTAACGGCGCCGCAGGAATGCGACACACTGGTGGAGCACATGGCTTCGCTTGCGACCGATTTCCCCGCAGTCGACTGCTTGCCAGGCGCATACGCGGACGGCCACTTCATTGACAGTGATTCCGGTTTGCCCGATGACGGTTCGATTGTCCCGAAACGGCGCGTGGGTCTGGTTGACCCGAATCAATAGTTTAGTAAAACGTAATAGTCGATGTGCCTGTGCGGCGGGGACGGGCGCGGTTTGATTGGCCGATCATGGAGCGCCCGGGACGGGCGCTTCCGCCTGCCGTTGAAGACGGCTGAAGAGAAAACTGCCTTCTGTCGGTCAGATGATTTTGTCCTTGTCTGAAAAATTCATTGTCTCCCAGTAGTTACGCACTTCGTCCTTCATTTCCCGGTGCAGCATCAGGATTCCGATGATGTTGGGAATGGTCATCAGGGCGATCGCGATACCGGAAAAAGTCCAGATGATCGTCGTGTCGATGATCGCCGCGGCGAAGAAACCCACCACGTAAACCATGCGGTAGTAGCGCACGTACTGCACGCCCCACAGGAAGGTCACCGCCCGGTCGCCGTAGTAGGACCAGGCGATCGCGGTAGAGAAGGCGAACAGCAGCAGGCTGATCGGAATGATGTAAGTGCCGGCGTCTCCCAGGAATCCGCGGCTGAAGGCGATGGTGGTGAGCGGCGCGCTGTGCACCAGTGAGCGGCCCTCGAAACTGATGCTGTTTTCGGCGCTGAAAATTCGCCCGTTTTCGACGGGCAGGGTTCCGCTGTAGACCGTGCCGGCAGCCGAGTCAAAGACCCTGACGGCCTCGGCAATGGAGCGGGCATGGATGATCGTGACATCGTCCGTGATGCCGCCGTTTTCGACCGCCAGTTCACCGTCGAACAGCTGCACGTCCGATTCGGCGTTCGGGTTGAGGAAGTTGGCGAGTTGCTTGCGCTGTGCCTCGACGTTTTCGTCGTAATGCCCGGCAACCACGTACAGGTCGGTGCGCTGGAAGACGTTGTCGTGCTTCTCGGCCCAGACGCCCGAGGAGAGCAGCACGAGGCCGGTCAGGCTGCAGATGATGATCGTATCGATAAACGGTTCGAGGATGGCGACCATGCCCTCGGAGACCGGGTGATCGGCCTTGGCCGCCGCATGCGCAATGGGTGCGCTGCCCTGTCCCGCCTCGTTGGAAAACAAACCGCGGTTGACGCCGCGGTTGATCGCATAGGCCAGCGTGGCGCCGAGGAAGCCGCCGGTCGCCGACGAACCGGTAAATATGCCGCTGGCGATGGCGGTGATCGATGGAACGATGTTTTCGGCGTTGTAAAAGATCACGGATAGCGCGCCAAAGAAGTAGATGACGGCCATGAGGGGAACCAGGCGGGAAGTCACTGCAGCGATGCGCTTGATGCCGCCCAGGATGATCATGCCCAGGAGGATCGCCAGCACCAGCCCGGTGAACGCGGGCGGGACGCCAAATGCCGCATCCATGGAGTTGGAAATGCTGTTGATCTGCGGCATGTTCCCCGTGCCGAAGGAACTGATGATGGTCGCCAGGGCGAAGATCACCGCCATCCATTTCATGTTCAGGCGGTTTTTCATGTAGTACATCGGGCCGCCCGCGGCCGTTCCGTCCTCGGTAAATTCCCGGTACTTGTGCGAGAGGGTCACCTCCACGAACTTGGTCGTCATGCCGACCATCGCGGTGACCAGCATCCAGAACAGCGCGGCCGGCCCGCCGAGGTGAATGGCCAGCGCAACCCCGGCGATGTTGCCGGTGCCCACCGTGCCTGAAAGCGCCGTGGTCAGTGCGCGGAAATGCGTGGTGTCGCCCCTTGCCCCTTCTTCGTCGTACTTGCCGCGAACCTGGTCAATGGCGTGCCGGAAATAGCGGATCTGGGGGAATTTCAGGTACAGCGTGAAGAACACGCCCGTACCGAGCAACAGGTAAACGAACCAGTTTGAACCACCGATGTAGCCGTCTATGGTGGCGAAAATTTCGTTCAAAGCTTGCATGGCGACTCCTCGTGAATCGGACTATCTTACATTCATGGGGCAAATTTCTCCCACGAGGCCTTTTGGCCTGCTTCGTCTTGAAAAGAAAGCGCGAATACATAACACTGAAATCTTCGCGTTCTAGAATCCATTTGAATTGGCCCGCTTGATAGCTGCGCCGATTCATCGTTTACCAAGAGGAATCATCAATGTCCGAATTTTCCCTGAAACCCGGTGTCGTCACCGGCGAAGGCTACAAGACGCTCGTCAACGCCGCCAAGGTCGGCGGATACGCCTTGCCCGCGGTCAACATCGTCGGCACCAACAGCATGAACGCCGTCATGGAAGCCGCCGCCAAGGCCGGTTCCGATATCATCATCCAGCTGTCCAACAGTGGTGGCGCATTTTTTGCCGGCGCAGGCATGGAAGACGGCTTCAAGGCCAAGGTCCTGGGCTGCGTTTCCGCGGCGCAGCATGCGCACCTGCTGGCCGAGCACTACGGAATCTGCGTGGCCATGCACACCGACCACGCCAACAAAGCGCTGATCCCCTGGGTCGAGGCGCTGCTCGACGAGAGCGAGAAATATTACGAAGCGCACGGCAAGCCGCTGTTCAGTTCACACATGCTGGACCTCTCGGCCGAGCCGATCGATTACAACCTGGAGCAGTGCGCGCGGATTCTCGAGCGCATGGCCAGGCTGGACATGTCGCTTGAAATCGAGCTGGGCGTGACCGGCGGCGAGGAAGACGGCATGGGCAGCGAGTTCGACGAGGCTGCCGACAATGCCCATCTCTACACCCAGCCCGAGGACGTGCTGCAGGCTTACGACCTGCTGAACCCGATCGGCCACTTCTCCGTGGCCGCTTCATTCGGCAACGTGCACGGCGTCTACAAGCCGGGCAACGTGAAACTGCGCCCGGAAATCCTGAAGAACTCCCAGGCGTTGGTCCAGGAGACCCACGGCACGGGCGACAACCCGCTGCACCTGGTGTTCCACGGCGGCTCGGGCTCGGAGAAGTCCAAGATTGCCGAGGCGGTAAGCTATGGCGTGTTCAAGATGAACATCGATACCGATACGCAGTTCGCATTCTCGAAACCGGTCGGCGCCTTCGTGAATGAGAACCCGAAGGCCTTCCTGTACCAGGTGGACCCGGACGACGGCACGCCGTACAAGAAGCTCTACGATCCGCGCAAGTACCTGCGCGCCGGTGAAACCGGCATCGTGGAGCGCCTGCAGGAAGCCTGCGAAGACCTGGGCTCCAAGGGCCGTTCCATCGCCACGGCCTGAACCAAAAAGGGGTCAGAGCAAGTTGCTTGCTCTGACCCCGGTATTGTTTGGTCTTTGATAAAAAAGCCGGGTCTTGAAAACGGACCCGGCTTTTTTGACATTGCGAACGGGGATTTACTGCCTTTTTGACTTGTAGAGCCGGTTTTCCTCGCATTCCATCTGTTCCGCGAACATGGCGTCGATCGCTTCCGATTCTTCGGATTCCGCGTCCTTCGCCTTGGCCCAGGCGACCATGTCCGGGTAGGCATCGACGAACATGAACGTTTCCTGGCTGCCGACCACGGCCGTCAGCACGTAGCTGTTCACGTCCTCGGTGCCGGCCGTCTTGCGCGTCAGGGCCAGCCATTTATCGTTGGTGGCTTCGACGTCTTCCATTTTTACGCCATCGTTCAGTTCGCATTTCCAGAACTCGACCACGGCCGTGTGGTCGTCCGCCATGGACAGGGCCGGTGCGACCAGGAATGCGATAGCCAGTATTGCTTTCTTCATGTTTGCTCTCCTCATTTTTTATGCATGCCTGCATACGGCATGTGAGATGAGTATAGGCAATCTTTTGAAAAATACCGGCTCCTGCGTAGAATCACTCGAATGCCGCTCGTTCAGCACTCAGACCTGCCGACTTTCGACCGCCTCAAGGAAACCGGTCACGAGGTGCTGACGCTTGAGCGCGCCACGCACCAGGACATCCGCGAGCTGCACATCGGATTTCTGAACATGATGCCGGATACCGCCCTGCAAGCTACCGAGCGTCAATTCATTCGCATGGTCGGCGGCTGCAACCGCATCGCCCAGTTCTACGTCTACCCGTTCTCCCTGGAAGGCTTGCCCCGGTCCGCCGAGACGCTGGAATACATCCAGCGGTACTACGCGTCGTTTGAGTCGCTGCGGGAAGCCGGCCTCGACGCGCTTATCATCACGGGCGCCAACGTGGAGAATCCGCGCCTCGAGGAGGAGCCGTTCTGGGATCCCCTGATGGAGGTCGTGGACTGGGCGCGCGAAAACGTCGCCTCCACGCTATGCTCCTGCCTGGCGACGCACGCGGTGCTTCAGCGGTTTTACGGTATCGAGCGCCGGCCGCTGCCGGCCAAGCGCTGGGGCGTGTTCGGGCACCGGATTACCGCCGCGGATCACCCGTTGCTGCGCGGAGTCAACACGCGGTTTGACGTGCCGCACTCGCGCTACAACGACATCAGCCGGGAACAACTTGAAGATGCCGGGCTCTCGGTGCTCGTCGAGAGCGCTGAGGGCGGCGTGCACATGGCCGTAACCCGGGACCACTTTCGCGGCGTGTTTTTCCAGGGGCACCCCGAATATGACATCACCAGCCTGCTCAAGGAGTACCGGCGCGAAGTCCTGCGCTATCTCAACGGTGAAACGGGCCGGTCCCCGCCGTTTCCGCAGCACTTTTTTCCCGAGGCTGCCCGCGCGGCGGCCGATCGCTTCATGTCGCAGGCGCAGACCGCCATCCGCTCAGGCCGGCCGGTGCCGGAATTTCCGGAAGCCAGGATTACCGCATTGCTGGACAACACCTGGGGCGACAGCGGACGGGCCATCATCAGCAATTGGCTGGGGCTGGTTTATCAGCTCACCAACCTCGACCGCCGAAAACAGTACATGGACGGCGTCGACCCGGCCGACCCGCTGGGCATGAGGGATTCGTTGTAGCCCGCCCGTGCGGGCTCCTGCAGCCAGAACACACAATCGAGAGGATTGAACATGCAAGACCAGACACTCGCCATTCACGCCGGCTTCAAGGCCGATCCTGAAACGCGCGCCACCGCGGTGCCGATATACCAGACCGTGGCGTACGCTTTTGACGATGCCGCTCACGGCGCCGACCTGTTCAACCTCGAGGTGCAGGGCAACATCTACACCCGCATCATGAACCCCACCACCGACGTGCTGGAAAAGCGCTGCGCGGCCCTCGAAGGGGGTATCGCGGGGCTCGGGCTGAGCGCCGGCAGCGCGGCCATCAATTACGCTGTGCTGACGCTCGCCGAAGCGGGAAACAACATCGTCACGATTCCCCAGCTGTACGGCGGCACTTACACCCTGTTCCGGCACATGCTGCCGCGGCAGGGCATCGAGGTGCGCTTCGCCGAGGACGACAGCGCCGAGGCCGTGGCGAAACTGATCGATGACAAAACGACGGCCGTGTTCTGCGAGTCCATCGGCAACCCGGCGGGCAACGTCGTGGACATCGAGGTCCTGGCCGACATGGCGCACGACCACGGCGTGCCGCTGATCGTCGACAACACGGTCGCGACGCCGGCGCTGATCAAGCCGATCGACTGGGGCGCCGACATCGTGGTCAGTTCCCTGACGAAGTACATGGGCGGCCACGGCAACTCGCTGGGCGGGATGATCGTGGACAGCGGCGAGTTCCCCTGGGCCGACTATCCCGAAAAGTTTCACATGCTGAACGAGCCGGAGGCGTCGTACCACGGCGTGGTCTACACGCAGGCGATGGGCGCGGCGGCTTACGCGGGGCGGGTTCGCACCGTGGCGCTGCGCAACACGGGTTCTGCGATCAGCCCGATGAATGCGTTCCTGATCCTGCAGGGCATGCAAACGCTGCCGTTGCGCATGGAGCGGCACTGCGACAACGCGCTGGCAGTGGCCCGCTACCTCCAGGAGCACCCGATGGTGGAGTGGGTGAATTTTGCCGGCCTGCCGGACTCGCCGTGGTACGGCCTGGCGCAAAAATACACCGGCGGCAGACCCTCGGCCCTGTTGACGTTCGGCATCAGGGGCGGTTTCGATGCCGGCGTGAAGTTCTACGATGCCCTGGAGCTGTTTCTTCGCCTGGTGAATATCGGCGATGTGAAGTCGCTGGCGGCGCACCCGGCTTCGACCACGCACCGTCAACTTTCCGGGGAAGAACTGGCGGCGGCAGGCGTGACGCCGGACATGATCCGGCTGTGCATCGGCATCGAGGATATCGAGGATATCATCGCCGACCTTGAGCAGGCCTTGAATGCCGCGAAGTAGGACCATGGCCTCGACCGGGCCGGTTGAGCTGTTTTACTTTCATGGCTTCAACTCGGCCATACCGAAAGACCTGGCCAGCAGCCCCAAGATTGCCGCGGTAGCGGATTTCTGCCGGGCGACGGGCTGCCGTTTCCGGCCGCAGAATATCGACTACCGGCGGGCGGATGAACAGGCCCGAATCCTGCTGCGGCAGGTGGACCCCCTGGCGGAACGGGTGATATTTTGCGGCGGCTCGATGGGCGGCTGGTTCGCGCGCATCATGCAGTTGCTGCTTGCCGCGGAGCGCCCGGACCTGCGTATTGAAGCGGTAGCCTTCAACCCCGTTTTCAACCTGGCCGAGTTCAGCCACTACCTCGAGGGGCCGCAGCTCAATTACGTGACCGGCGAGAAATACGAATTCCGGCCCGGGCACAGTGAGCGGCTGGTGATGCTCGAGCAGTCCGTCGACTACACCGCCAGGCTCCCCTGCTGGGTCTTCGTGGACCGCGGAGACGAGACCATCAGCGCGGAACTCAGCGAGCGTTTTCACGCCGGTTTTACCCGTTTCACGGCGTTCGACGGGGGCAGCCACAGTTTCGATCATGCCCGCGAGGCGCTGGAGATTTTTCAGCCCGGTTGTTGGAACACGGCCGGGCAGTGCTAGAATGTTCGTCCCTTTCAACGGACGAAATCGAGGATCAGGGCTATGTTCGACAAGCACAAGGGCAACCGCCCGTCGGCTCAGGAAGAACCTGCAAAGAAAACCGCACCTCCCATGACCAGCACGCCTCCCGCGGCTTCAATGGCAACGGAATCCGTTGCGATGATCGGTGAAGGCATCAGTGTGACCGGCGACGTGAGCGCGACTTCAAACCTCAAGGTAGGCGGCCTTATCGAGGGTCGCAGTGTCAGCAGTTCACAGAACGTGGAAGTGTCGGAGGCCGGCATCGTCAAGGCCAGCATCAGCGCCAAGGAGGTCCGTATCTCCGGCCAGGTCGCCGGTGACATATCCGGCAGCGAGAAAGTCCTGATTACGCGGACCGGCCGCGTCAAGGGCAATATCGTCTCCCCGCGTGTTCAGCTCGACGACGGCGCCCTGTTCCGGGGCAGCATCGACATGAACCCGGGCAAGGCAGCCGGAAGCAAACCGGCCCAGCCTGCGGCGGTTTCTGAGGCAAGGCCGGCAGCGGCGGGTTCAACCAGCACGGGTTCGAAACCGCTGGGCGCCGACGCTGTCACGGACAGCTCCGGCCAGGGCAAGAGGGCCGGGTGACAGCAGCAGCGATCGCCGAAGACATGGGCCGGTTGGCCAATCCGGCTGGCCCGATCATTGACCGGCAGCAAAGCAAGCTGTTGTCGGCCATGCTGCAGCGTATTTCCGGCGGACGCCGGATTACCGTCCTGGATGTCGGCCCGGCCTTGTCGGAGACCGTCGAGTTTTTTTCCCGCTACCACTGCCGCCTTCACTTCGTGGACCTGATCGACGAGCCGTTCCTGCAGCCGCGTGAACCGAAAAAGCGGCTCAGCGAACAGCAGCTCAGCAAGTGCTTCACAGACCACCTGGCGCTCCCCGAAGGCACGCAGCTCGACATCTGCCTGTTCGGTGATTTTCTCAATTTCCTCGACGACACCGCGCTGCGGGCCTTCAACTCGGCTCTTAGGCCCTATCTGCATTCCGGCACCCGGGCGCATGGATTCGGGGTGCATCACCGGGCTGTAAAGCTCGAGTACCGTCAATACGGAATCATCCGGCACGATACCGTGAGCGTGCGTAAGAGAAATAACAGTGCACTGAAATACCAGCCGCATTCTCAGATCGAGGTGGCCGAAATGCTCTCCGGCTTTGCGTTCGAGCGTGGACTGTTGTTGCCGAACGGAAAACTCGAAATGATCCTGCATTCGAAATCCGGATCGTCAGCGAGCGAAGGGCCGTCCTGATGCCGTCAAGAAAAAAGACGTTTTGAATCGAACTTTTTGGAGTAATTCGCAATTTTATAAATTCGAATGATTACAAAGAAGTTGCGTGTAGTTCCTGTTCGGAAGCGTTAAAAAATTCTGTTTTCTGTTCCGGGTCAGTTTTTGGCCATTTTTCGCTTGACATTAATTTAACCTTAACGTACTTAAGGGACACCTGATCTACCAGTCAGGCAGGCTGCGTGGCTGCAGCCACCGGCGAGACGGAACTCGCCGGCGTACCCATCAGGGATGGTGATCCACGTTTTTGTCGCCGCAGGCGACTTTGGGCAAAACATGGAATCATCCAGACGTTTTCTGTTGCAGGCCGAGATCGAGTACTGGCATGAGATGCTGAGGCTGAACGGTCCTCACCTGGACAGCAAAAATCTGAAAGAAATGCGTGACTGCCTGAGGCAGGCGGTACGCAACCTGAATTCCAACTCTTTCGAGCGCTTCGAGGCCGCGGCCTGAGACGAAAGCGTTCGGGGTTGCTTCAGAATCTTCCAGCCGCGTGCGGCGCAGGCGCAGCTGTCTGCGTATTTCCTGTCGTGCGCTTTTCATTGCTTGCGGCCTTCCTTTAACATATGCGACCTCGCCGGCACGCAGGGTGTCGGCTGTACCGGACGGTCACGCCATGCCCCGAATTTTTGCTGCACTTTTTTTGCTGCTGTCTCTTCCTGCCGCGCTTGCCGATGTGCCTCGTGCGGTCGAGCAACTGAACCCGGCACCGCCGCGTATTGTCGTCAGTGACCGGCCGTCACGGCTGATGCTGATCGACGGTCCGCCCGCGCTGATCGAGATTCCGGCCACGGACCTTTCATTCGTCGTCAACACCGACTGGGACGTGTTCCGGCACCGCCGCAGCGGGGTCTGGTACGTGCTCGACAATGGTGTGTGGCTTGCCGGCAACATGCTGTCCAGCGGCGACTGGCGGGTGGCCACGGCGCTTCCGGATGATTTCCTGACCCTGCAGGTCAGTTCCGACTGGCCGCGCGTGGCCAGGGCGATGCCTGCGCGCGACCCGGGAGTGCGGCCGCTGCCCATCGTCATCAGCTACGAACCCACGGAACTGATCATCGTGGACGGGGAGATGGAATTCGGCCTGGCCGGCGGCGGCGGCCTTCAGTATGTGAAAAACACCGAGCGGGACCTTTTTCGCTACGACGGCCGGTTTTATTTTCTTGCGGCCGGGCGCTGGTTCACGACCAGGAACGTCGATCGCATGTGGTACGCGGTGAATGAACTTCCGGCGGCGTTCGCGGAAATTCCGAAGAACCATCCGCGCGCCCGGGTCCTGGAATCGGTGCCGGGCACCGAGGCCGCCCGGCGCGCCGCCGAGGAGGCCGCGCGGCCCCGGATTACCGAGGTCGAGGTCGGTGCGGGCGCAGCGCTCGAGGTTCCCTGGCTCGGCCCGCCCGAATTCGTTGAGATCGAGGGCACCGGCCTGCGGCGTGGAAAAAACACGCCGTTCCAGGTCATTCAGAACAACAACTTCTACTACCTTTGCCATGACGGCGCCTGGTTCTTTTCAGCCGCGCCGACCGGCCCCTGGCGCGTTGCTCTCGAGGTGCCGGAGGCGATCTACACCATTCCGCCCACCGATCCCGCCTTCAACGTGACCTTCGTGAAGCTGGAATCTTTCGATGACAGCAGCGGCCGCACCGCCTATGTCAGCACGGGCGGCTATTACAGCCGTTACTACAACGGCTCGACCATGGTCTACGGCACCGGCTGGTACTACCCGGGGTTCTACGACCGCTCGGTGTACTGGCGCTATCCGCATACCTATGGCTATTACGGCCCCTGGGGCGCCTACTACCCCTATCGCCATCATTCCAGCGAGACGTTCGAGATCGACCGGGTCGAAACGGACTGGGAGTGGGAACTCGATGGCAGCAAGCGAAAAGTCTACGAATACGGCCCGCGGAACTACGTCGGCGGCAAGTACCGGATGCCCGAGAGCAATTAAAGCCCCCGCATCCACTCCGGCCGCAGCGGCACCGAGCCGGGACGCGACAGCGCCTGTTTCACCGTTGCGAGCAGACGGTCCCTGTCCCGGTTCAGGGTGCCTTTGAGCACCAGGTAATTCGACGCGTGGTCGCTGCGGAAAATGGTTTTTTCCAGGTCGAGCGTATCGAGCAGCCAGTACATCTCCTGGAACAGGCCCTGCTGGTCAAGCATCTCGAACTGACCTTCAAAACCGGCCTCGTAGGTCTCCGTGCCCCGTGGAAAACTGACCACCAGTGTCGCGAGGTACTCGGGCTGGGCCTCGTTCATCAGCCGGGCGGAGTTGACCGCGTGCTGTTCGCTGAACCTTTTACCGCCCATGCCGTTGAGGATCATGACCGAGCTGCGCGCGCCGGCCCGCTTGATCTTCTGCAGGGCCGCCAGCGAGGAGTCGAAGGTTTCGCCTTTCTGCACGCGTTCGAGTACAAAATCATCGCCTGACTCGCAGCCGACGTAATACAGGTCGAGGCCCATTTCACGTAACGAGGCGAGCTGCTCCACCGTCTTGCTCTTGAGATTGCGCGGCAGGCAGTACGAAGAAACGCGCTGGATGCCGGGCAGGTGGCGGTTGATCAGCTCCATGATCTCCCTGAGCCGACGGAAAGACAGCGTCATGGCATCACCATCGGCCAGGAAAATTCGCCGGACCGGCAGTTTGGAGCGCGCAACTGAAACCAATTCGGCCTCGACCCTGTCCAAGGGTTTGAGATGGAATTTTTTCTGCGGCAGCGTGTACATCTCGCAAAAAGTGCAGCGGTTCCAGGAACAGCCGTTGGTAACCTGGAGAATGAGGCTTCGCGCCTCTGAAGGCGGCCTGAATACGGGCTCGATGTACGGTAGCTGAATCATGCAGATGTGAGGGTCGTGTACGCTCTATTTTAATCGTTTGGAAATCCGCGGATCAAAAACAGGCTAACATAGTCCAATCTGCCGAACGCGGTACCGGAGGCAACATGAAACAGGGTCTGATCGTTATTGCAGTCATTGTTTTCCTGGTTCTCGGCGTAATTGCCTGGTTCCTCTACGACACCGGCCGGGTTCCGTTGACCGAAGAACCGGTTGCCGTCGAGGCTGCACCCGCAGCGGTGGAGCCGTCAAAGCCCGAGCCGAACGCCGATGGGTTCACGGTTGCCGAAAAACGTGACGTTCCGGTCATCGAACTCGAGGAGATACCGCTGCCGCCGCTGTATCGAAGCGACAGCTATCTCCAGGAGAAACTGGCGGATGTGGTTGGTGAGGAATCCGTGGAACGGTTTTTCGTGACCGACGCGATTGCCGCCAGGGCCGTGGCCACGGTCGATGCGCTGGGAGGCCGGCACGTGCCGGGAAACCTGCGCGTCATGACCGGACCGGCCGGCGAATTCAAAGCGCTGCGTGATCCTGATCCTCCGCGTGAAATTCTTGACGAGGCCGGTGACCCGCTTCCGCAATACCTCTCATCATCGGCCAACGCGGACCGCTTCCTGCCCTTCGTCGAACTGCTCGAATCCATTGATGCTGAAAAGGCGGCGGCCGAGTACCGGCGCCACTACCCGCTTTTTCAGCAGGCCTGGCGAGAGCAGGGCTATACCGACAGCGACTTCGACGAGCGCCTGAGAGCGATCCTCGATGAACTGCTCGCTACACCGGCGGCAGCAGAGCCGTATCGCCTGGTAAAGCCTGAAGCCGTATACCTTTTTGTCGATCCGGAACTGGAAAACCTGAGCGGCGGGCAAAAAATTCTGCTGCGCATGGGAAGCGAAAACGCGGCCAGGGTAAAATCCTGGCTGGCGAAGTTACGCCAGGCGATCTGAACCAACCCGGGAGCAATCGATGCCACAGACACGTGTCGTTTGTCCGCAATGCTCGGCCGTCAACCTGCTGCCATTCGAGCGGCTGGGCGACGGTCCGCGTTGCGGCAAGTGCAAGGAGACCATTTTCAGCGGGCACCCTGCCGAGTTGTCGGGAAGCGCCCTCGAGCGCCACGTGGCCAGCAACGACATTCCGCTGCTGGTGGATTTCTGGGCGCCCTGGTGCGCCCCCTGCAGGGCCATGGCGCCGGCTTTTGAAGATGCGGCCGGTCAGCTCGAACCGGGTGTGCGCTTCGCCAAGCTGAACACCGAGGAGGAACAAAGCATCGGTGCACGTTATGGCATTCGCAGCATTCCGACGATGGTCCTGTTTCATGGCGGTCGTGAAGTCGCGCGGCAATCGGGCGCCATGCGGTCAGGCGACATCATTCGCTGGGTTCAATCACAGCTGTCCAATTGACGGTCGCGTTGTTTTTTCGCTCACGGGGCGTGCCAGCGCCGCCGAAACGGTGGATAATTGACCTGAATCGGGACACTCGCAGCGCGAGCGTCTTATATTGATCCTGGCAGGCCCGCACGGGGCAGTTTGCATTGCGCGCGGGCAAAGCGTACGCGGACCAACGAGGAGCATGCCATGGCGATTGCAATGACCCTGAAGTCCTACCTGGAAAACCACCACATTGAATTCGACACCGTGGAGCATTCACACACCGAGACGACTGTGGACGCGGCCCGTTCCGCCCATGTTCCGCCGCACCTGGTCGCCAAGGCCGTGGTGCTCAAGGACAATGCCGGCTTCCTGGTCGCCGTATTGCCGTCCAACAACCGGCTGAACATTGCCTGGGTGAACGAAGAGCTGGAGCGCAACCTGGTGCTCGCCACCGAAGACGAACTCGCCACGCTGTTCAAGGATTGCGAGACCGGCGCGGTGCCAGCGCTCAGCAACGCATACGGCCTCAAAGTCATCTGGGACGACCAGCTGAAACATGCCTCGGACATCTATATCGAGGCAGGTGATCACGAGCACCTCATCCACCTGCCGGGCGATGATTTCCGCAAGCTGATGGGGAAACTGCCGCACAGCGTAATCAGCGCCGGCAAGGAATATTCCCGCTGGGTTTACGAATAACAATTCGCGAGCCGGCGCGAGTACCCGGCACAACTTGCCGGGCCCGGGGTGAATGAACCCCTGGTACTTTCTCCTGCTCGGCATCCTCGTTATCGCCCTGGCGATTGCGGTTCCGCGAATGCGCCTGCGACGCGCGCTCAAAGCACCCTTTCCGGATGAATGGGTCACGCTGCTGGAGCAGAATATCGGTGTATATCCCAGGCTGCCGATGGCATTGCGCAAGCAGCTGCGCCAGCGGATCAAGCGGTTTCTGCATACCAAGCACTTCAGCGGAGCAGGCGGCCTTGAGATCGACGATGAAATCCGCGTGACGATCGCCGCCCAGGCCTGCATGCTGTGGTTGAGCCGCAAAGGAACGCCGTACCCCGGGCTCCGCTATATCATCGTGTATCCTGCGGCCTTCGTGGTCTCGCGCAAAGAGGCCGGTGAGGGCGGGGTCGTCTCGGAGGCGCGCCGCGGATTGCTCGGTGAATCCTGGTCCAGCGGAAAAGTGATCCTGGCCTGGGACGATGTCGTAAAGGGCGCGCGAAATTTCGTCGACGGCAGCAACGTCGTGCTGCACGAATTCGCGCACCAGCTCGATACCGAGGACGGCAGCGCCGATGGCGCCCCGCTGCTGGCGGGCGAGTCCTGCTACCGCAGCTGGGCCGCCGCGCTTTCCAAAGAGTTCCGGGTTTTGCAGAAAAAGGCCAGGACCGGCGGGCGCTCGGTGATGGATCACTATGGTGCGACCAACCCGGCGGAATTTTTCGCGGTGGCGACCGAGTCGTTTTTTGAAAAGCCGGAAGCCATGGCGGAGCGCCACGGTGAGCTTTTTACCGTGCTTCACCGCTTTTACGGGGTCGATCCGCGCGAGTGGCAATGAAACCCGGGGAACGATGACTTGAACGAGGCAAGAAGAACGAATCGGCCCAAGGCCGCTTCCCTCAAGCCGCTGGCCATGTTGAGGCCATTCATTGCGCGCTACAAGGGAACGCTGCTGGCGGCATTGTTCGCGCTGCTGGTTGCTTCCGCGGCGTCGCTGGCCTTGCCGATCGCGGCACGGTTTGTCGTCGATAACGGTTTCGTTACCCGGAACCTCGACGCGGTAGACCGCTATTTCGGGTGGTTCTTTGCCGTCTGTATCGCGTACAGCCTGTTCTCGGCATTGCGCTACTACCTGGTGGTTTCGCTGGGTGAACGCGTTGTGGCTGACATTCGAAACGCGGTTTACGAAAAAGTCATCCGCATGGATCCGTCTTTTTTCGAAGTGACGCGCACGGGGGAAGTGCTGTCCAGGCTCACGACGGACACAACGCTGGTGCAGAGCATCTCGGGCAGCGGCCTGTCCATCGCCCTGCGCTCGACGCTGAGCCTGGTCGGCGGGCTGGTCATGCTGGTGCTGACAAGCCCGCGCATGGCCGGTTACACCCTGTTGGGCATTTTCATCGTCGTCGTGCCCGTGCTCATCGTCGGTCGCTTCATTCGCAAGCTGTCGCGGCAATCCCAGGACCGTGTCGCGGACACCAGCGGCCTGGCGGGCGAAACCCTGGGGGCGATGCAGACCGTGCAGTCGTTCACGCTCGAGAAACTCCAGTCGAAACGGTACGCCGAGGCAGTGAGAGCCAGTTTCCTGGTCGCCCTCAAGCGGGTCCGCATGGTATCCATCCTGGTTGCACTGGCTTTCGCGCTGGTGTTCAGCATGCTAACGGTTTTTCTGTGGGTCGGTTCGCGCGCGGTCATGGACGGATCCATGACACTCGGCCAGCTGAGCCAGTTCCTGATGTATGCGTTCCTCGTGGGTTCGTCGGTGATGGCGCTCAGTAATATCTGGGGCGATGTCCAGCGCGCGGCGGGCGCCATGGAACGCCTGGCGGAACTGCTGCAGTCAAAGCCGATGATCCGGATTCCGGATAATCCCTTGCCCCTTCCCGGCCCGCTGCAGGGGCGCATCCGTTTCGAGCATGTCGGCTTCAGTTACCCGTCCCGCCCCCAGGAACGCGCGCTGGATGATTTCAGCCTGCAGATCGAGCGCGGGGACACGCTGGCGATCGTC
>JAZBPJ010000080.1:0-3350 GCA_036351575.1 Lysobacterales bacterium
GCGGTTGACCTTGGCGCGGAAAACGGCTAACATTCTCGCCCTTTTGTAGGGCCGTTCTCACACGGAGCTGGAATCCAATGTACGCAGTATTCAAAACCGGTGGCAAGCAGTACCGAGCAGCGACCGGCGACGTGATAAAAGTCGAAAAAATCGAAGCCGAAAAAGGCGCCACGGTCGAACTGGACCAGGTCCTGATGGTTGGTGAAGGCGAAGACGTCAAGGTCGGCGCTCCTTACCTGGACGGCGGAAAAGTGACGGCGAAAATCGTCGATCACGGTCGCCGCGAGAAGATCAAGGTCATCAAGTTCAAGCGCCGCAAGAATTATCGCAAGCAGATGGGCCACCGCCAGTATTTCACCCAGATTGAAATCACCGGCATCGACGCCTGAGTGCGAACCGGAACAGGAGTAAAGTCTCATGGCACATAAAAAAGCAGGCGGCAGTACACGCAACGGCCGCGACTCGAATCCGAAGTACCTTGGCGTCAAGCGCTACGGCGGCGAATCGGTTCTCGCGGGCAACATCATCGTTCGCCAGCGCGGCACCCGCTTCCATGCCGGTGAAAACGTCGGTGTCGGCAGAGACCACACGCTGTTCGCCCTGGCGGACGGCAAGGTCAAGTTCGAGTCACGGGGCATGCCCAAGCGCAAGTTCGTGAGTGTCGAATCGTCCTGATCTTCAAAAATTTCGTGACGCAAAAAACCCCGCCACGAGCGGGGTTTTTTGTGCCTGAAAGAAATAAATTTTCACCCATAAGAATCATCTATGATGTCTATCAAAACATTCAATTTCATTTCCTATGTAAATTAAGGTTAAATTCGACCCTGTACTACCCCGTAGACCCGAACAGGAGCAACCGTATGAAACTCAAAGTATTACCGTTGCTCGCCGCAATGTCCGTCGCGTTTACCGCCGGAGTTGCCACGAGCGAAGTACATGCCGAAGGCATGCCCAAATCCAACCAGTTCTGGTGGCCCGAGCAGGTCGATCTGAGCCCTCTGCGCCAGCACAGCCCTGAATCCAATCCCCTCGGCGCCGACTTTGACTACGCCGCCGAGTTCGCCACCCTCGACCTCGACCAGGTCAAAAGCGACATCGAGGCGGTACTGACCGAATCGCAGGACTGGTGGCCCGCCGACTGGGGTCACTATGGCCCGTTCTTCATTCGCATGGCCTGGCACAGCGCCGGCACCTACCGCACGCTTGACGGCCGTGGCGGCGCGGGCGGCGGCCAGCAGCGTTTCGACCCGCTGAACAGCTGGCCGGACAATGCCAACCTCGACAAGGCCCGCCGCCTTCTGTGGCCGGTCAAGCAAAAGTACGGCAGCAAGCTCTCCTGGGCTGACCTGATGGTCCTGGCCGGCAACGTGTCGATGGAATCGATGGGCTTCAAGACCTTTGGTTTCGCCGGTGGCCGCCAGGACGACTGGGAGCCGGACCTGGTGTACTGGGGCCCGGAAGAAAAAATGCTCGAAGATGAGCGCTACAGCGGCGAACGTGAACTGGAAAACCCGCTGGCCGCCGTGCAGATGGGCCTGATCTACGTGAACCCGGAAGGGCCGAACGGCAACCCGGATCCGCTGCTTGCAGCCAAGGACATTCGTGACACCTTTGGCCGCATGGCCATGGACGACGAAGAGACGGTCGCCCTGATTGCCGGCGGTCACACCTTCGGCAAGGTACACGGAGCGCACAAGCCCGATGAGTGCGTGGGAGCCGAGCCGGCCGCTGCTGCTATCGAAGAGCAGGGGCTGGGTTGGAAGAACTCCTGCGGTAAAGGCAACGCCGAAGACACCGTGACCAGCGGTCTCGAAGGAGCCTGGACCCAGACGCCGACCCAGTGGTCGATGCTGTACCTCGCCAACCTGCTGGGCCACGAGTGGGAGCAGACCCGCAGCCCGGCCGGCGCCGTGCAGTGGGTAGCCAAAGACGGCGCGCTGGACGGCACGGTCGCCGACGCCCATGTCGAGGGCAAGATGGCCACGCCGATCATGCTGACGACCGACATTTCGATGAAGGCGGATCCGGCCTACCGGAAAATCTCGGAGCGCTTCCTGGCCAACCCGGAAGAGTTCGAGCTGGCCTTCGCCAAGGCGTGGTTCAAGCTGACCCACCGTGACATGGGCCCGCGCGCCCGTTACGTCGGCTCAGAAGTGCCGGAAGAAGTGTTGATGTGGCAGGATCCGATCCCGGCGCTCGACCACGAGTTGGTCAGTGCTTTTGACGTCGAGAACCTGAAAGCCGAAATCCTGGATTCCGGTCTCAGCACCTCCGAACTGGTGCGTGCCGCCTGGGCCTCTGCGGCTTCGTTCCGCGGCTCCGACATGCGCGGCGGCGCCAACGGCGCACGGGTGCGCCTCGCACCGCAGCGTGACTGGGCGGTCAACGACCCCGCAGAACTGCAGAAGGTGCTGGCTGAGCTGGAGAAAGTCCAGGCCCGCTTCAACAAGGCGCAGGAAGGCGATAAGCGCATTTCCATGGCTGACCTGATCGTGCTCGGCGGCGTCGCCGCCATCGAGCAGTCCGCGAAGAGCGCCGGCTACAAGCTGTCTGTGCCCTTCGTTCCGGGCCGCATGGACACCACGCAGGAAATGACCGACGTCGATTCCTTCGCGGTGCTCGAGCCGAAGGCTGACGGTTTCCGCAATTACTACGGTGAGGGCAGCTACATGTCGCCGGTCAACATGCTGATCGACAAGGCCAACCTGCTGAACCTGAACGTTCCGGAGATGGCAGTCCTGGTCGGTGGCATGCGCGCACTGGACGCCAACACCGGCGGTGCTTCCCACGGCGTGTTCACGGACCGCCCGGGTACGCTGAGCAACGACTTCTTCGTCAACCTGCTCGACATGTCCACCAAGTGGGTTCCGTCTGACAGTGACGCAGGCATCTACGAGGGCCGCGATCGCGAGTCGATGGAGCTCAGGTTCACCGCCACCCCGGTGGACCTGGTGTTCGGTTCTTCGTCCGAGCTGCGCGCCATTGCCGAGGTGTATGCCTCCAGCGACGGCGAAGAGAAGTTCATTCGTGACTTCGCCAGTGCCTGGCACAAGGTGATGACGCTGGACCGCTTCGATATCGATTCCTCGAATCAGACCGTTGCGCTCGAGCGAGTAGAAAGCGAGGCCGGCCGCACCGCGCCGTAATCGCGATCCAGGGGGCGGGCCTGGCACTCCGGGCCCGCGCCTCAGCTATGACGGCGGCGCTTCGGCGCCGCCGTTTTTTTTGCCTTGAAACTATACGCAGACACCGCCAGGCTTTAGGATTACAGTCGAAAGTCCTGGAACCGTCCTGATTGAAATGAGCATCGCCAAAGAACACCTCCTCGAGATCCGCGAACTGGTCAAGGA
>JAZBPJ010000081.1:0-3613 GCA_036351575.1 Lysobacterales bacterium
CAGCGCGACGCGTTCCTGGCGCGGCTTGGTGTACACCGCGAACCAGCTGTTAACGCTTTCTGCCAAACGTGCCTCCCTCTTTGTTTATTGGGGTCAGAGTAGCTCAGCTACTCTGACCCCGGTGTTCCGTTGTTCATTGCCATTGACGGCAGATCATAGCGTATGTTCAAAGTGTGAACAAATAATTACCAGTGACCGGATTTTGGTTTGGTCGGGGGCGTTGGCCACGTTTGCCTTGTACCTGTTTGGCGTGGGCGTTGGGAGGTCCCGGATATTTGCCTTCGGCAAATTCCGGGATGACGTACTTCTTACTACCCCCGTCACCCCGGAAAATGCGTTGACACACCACCCCCGTCACCCCGGAAAATGCGTAGCATTTATCCGGGGCCGGGATGACGATCTTCTTACTACCCCCGTCACCCCTGAAACATACGCTGCAGCTGTTTCCTACAAGCCGCTACTGAACTTTCCTCTTCCCTTTTGAACACCTCGAATTACGCTGAATACACTCAACGGTCGATTTCTGATAATGTCTATGTTATCTAGACATTTTGGAAACTGACATGAAGGCAACCATAGTGGACCTGAGATACAAGACCCGGGACATCCTGCAGGCGCTGGAGCGCAATGAATCCGTGACCATTCTCTACCACGGCAAGGTCAAGGGCGTGATCATGCCGGCGGGGCGGTCGCCCACGGGCGATGTTCGCGACCACCCGCTGTTTGGCCTGCGAGGAGATGAAACCGGCTCCGTTCAGGACGAGATCGATCAGCTGAGAAAACCCCGCCATGATGTATGACACGGATGTGCTGATCTGGTTTGTGCGCGGCAGCGAAAAGGCCGCCAGGGTTATTGAGAAAGACGGGGAGAAATCGATTTCCGTCCAGAGCTACATGGAACTGCTGCAGGGCGCCCATGACCGCACGGAGCAGGAACACCTCAAGGACTTTATCTTCACCCACGATTTTGCCGTGCTGCCACTGACCGAGAACGTGGGCCACCGGGCGCTGGTTTATGTCGAGGAGTATGCCCTGTCGTCCGGCATGCGCTCCGCCGACGCCCTGATCGCCGCAACCGCCGTCGAAAACAACGCGGTGCTGTGCACGGGAAAGAGCCGGCATTTCAAAGCGATCAGGGATTTGCGCTTGAAGGCCTTTCGGGCGTGAGGGGCTGGTTTAAGCCTGGGAGAAGATTCCGGATAAGCGTCTTCGACGCTTTCCGGAATGACGAGGAAAAATAAACCCGTCATCCTGAACTTGATTCAGGATCTTCTTGTTCGTGGAAGAAGATTCCGGATAACGGCCTGCGGCCGTTTCCGGAATGACGTACTTTCTACTACCTTCGCCGGCTTCCGGGATGACGTACTTTTAACTGCCCCCGTCACCCCGGAAAGCGCGAAGCGCTTATCCGGGGCCGGGGATGACGGGCAACGCCGGGGTCGCCGCCTACGCTCCTCCTACAAACATCAAGGGGTTTTGCCGACAGACAGGCTGATGTGTATGATTTAGTCTTTCCATGCATATTGTGAGTATCATGCGGACGACGATTGTGATTGATGATGAATTGATGGCAAGGGCGCTGAAGGTATCTGGCATCAAAACCAAGAAAGAAGCCGTCGAACAAGGGTTGAAACTCTTGATCAGAATGTCGGCGCAACAACAAATCCGAAAGCTTCGAGGCAAAATAAAGTGGGTTGGGGACCTGGATGAAATGAGGCGTGACTGATGGTCCTCGTCGATTCAAGCGTGTGGATTGATTTCTTCAATGGAGTCCAGAAACCCGAAGTCGATCGTCTCGACGAGTTGCTGGGTGAGGAAAGTATTCTCGTTGGCGACCTGGTTCTTGCGGAGGTGCTGCAGGGATTCGACACCGATCGAGGATTTCGCATTGCTCGCAATCTATTGTTAACGCTGCAACAGGAATGCATGGTTTCGCCTGATCTCGCGTTGAACAGCGCACAGCACTACCGGACATTACGCCGAGGCGGCATCACGATCCGCAAAACCATCAATTGCCTGATCGCCACCTGGTGCATCGAGAATCGCGTGCCCCTGCTTCATTCCGACAAGGATTTCGAGCCCTTCGAGCAGCACCTGGGGTTGGTTTGTCTCTGAGCCGTCATCCTGAACCACACTGCCGTCATCCTGAACTTGATTCAGGATCTTCTCTGGCGTGAGGGAAGATTCCGGATAACGGCCTGCGGCCGTTTCCGGAATGACGAAAATATACCCGTCGCCCTGAACCATCACTGCCGTCATCCTGAACTTGATTCAGGATCTTCTTGTTCGTGGAGGAAGATCCCGGATATTTGCCTTCGGCAAATTCCGGGATGACGGTGTTAGGAGCGCTCCGCGCATTGCTGATTAACGTCCTGTTTCAACTGGGGTAGTTTGTTGCGCGGGCCTGCACGAATTGAAGCCAAATGTTGATTCCGGTAAAGTTGTACGTAGATGTTGTACAAATTGAAATGAACGGGACCGACATGAAACAGGTGAGCATCAGCGAATTTCGGGCCAACCTGCTCGACTACCTGACGCGGGTTCAGCGGGGCGAACGGTTTGTGGTGACTTCCAGGGGGCGTGCGATGGCAACACTGATCTCGCCCGTCAATCGGCAGGAGGAGGCGCGAGCCAGGCTGGAGGAACTGGCGCGGACGGCCGTTCTGCACGACGTGGTCTCGCCCCTGGACGAGCCCTGGGAGGCCGCCGGGTGATCCTGCTCGATACCTGCGCCTTCATCTGGGATGCCCTGGCGCCGCGGCAACTGAGCGCCGACGCCCGTGCGGCCATCGAGCGCAACGCGGGAGAACTGCTGGTGTGTGACATCACCTTCTGGGAAGTGGCGATGCTGGTCAGAAAGGGTCGCCTCGAGATCGACTGCACGCCTGCGGCGATGATCGACCTGGCGCTGCAGGCTCGAAATCACGCGATCCAGGACATCACCCCGGAAATCGCCGAGCTCTCCACGAACCTCGCCGGCGAACTGGGCGACGACCCGGCCGACCGCCTGATCGCCGCTTCGTCCATCCTCGGTAACACACCCGTCGTGACGGCGGATCGGCGCATGCGGAATTCAAACCTGCTGGAAACGATCTGGTGAATCCGTAGTCGGCTGCGCCGAATTCTGGGATGACGAAGTGGGTGGGAGAAGATTCCGGATAAGCGCTCCGCGCTTTCCGGAATGACGGTGTTAGGGGCGCTCCGCGCTTTCCGGAATGACGGAAACAATCAGTTAGTACCCCTGCGGATTCCTCTGCTGCCAGCGCCAGGCGCTGCGGCACATAACTTCGATGCCGAGTTCCGCTTTCCAGCCCAGTTCGCGCTCGGCTTTTGAAGGGTCGCTGTACACGGCGGGTGCGTCCCCTGCCCTGCGGCCGGCGATGCGGTGGTTGACCTTCGCCCCGGTGGCCTCCTCGAAGGCGCGCACGACGTCCAGCACGGACTGCCCCTGGCCGGTGCCCAGGTTGTGAACGAGCAGGCCCGGGTTCTCTTCCAGTTCCTTCAGCGCGGCGATGTGCCCCCTGGCCAGGTCGACCACGTGGATGTAATCGCGAATGCAGGTGCCGTCGGGCGTGTCGTAGTCGTCGCCGTAAACGGCCAGCTGCTCGAGCTC
>JAZBPJ010000082.1:0-36691 GCA_036351575.1 Lysobacterales bacterium
CTGTGCGGCCACGCCACGCTGGCTTCCGCCTGGGTGCTGTTCAACCGGCTCGGTCATGCAAGCGACCGGCTGCGTTTTTCTTCGCGCTCCGGCCCGCTGGAAGTGGCAAGGGATGGCGAACGGCTGGTGCTGGATTTCCCGGCGCAGCCGCCGAGACCCTGTGCCGCGCCGCCGGGGCTCGCCGAGGCGCTGGGCGCCGAGCCCCTGGAGTGCCTGGAAAACGTCGACCTGCTGGCGGTGCTGGAAGACGCGGAAACGGTGCGGTCGCTGTCACCCGATTTCGGGCGGCTGGCCGCGCTGGACTACCGCGGCGTGATCGTCACCGCGGCGGGCGGCGGATACGATTTCGTGTCGCGTTTTTTCGGACCGGCCGTCGGCGTTCCGGAAGACCCGGTGACCGGCTCGGCCCATACCAAGCTTGTTCCGTTCTGGGCATCCCGCCTGAACAGGAACCGTCTCGAAGCAAGACAGGTTTCCGCTCGCGGCGGCAACGTGTCCTGCAGGCTGCGCGGCGACCGCGTGCTGATCGCGGGCACTGCCGTGCCGTATCTCGAAGGCACGATAGAAATCTGAAAGTCCCCGGCTGAATGATTGTTACAATGACCCGCCCCTGACCCCATTGCCCACGGATAACCATGAACCTGCAGGACGAACTCAACATTCCGCTCGACGACTTCGAATACGACGAACTCGAATCGTTCCTGCTGATGCTGGAGAGCCCCGAGGCGCTGCTCAACATGTCGGAGTTCGATGGTTTCATCACGGCGCTGGTCAGCGGCCCGGACGCCGTTCCGCCGGGTGAATGGCTGCCGCTCGTCTGGGGCGGGGATGCCCGGGCAGCCGGCCTGGAAAGTCCGGAAGACGTCGAGCGTATCGGCCGCCTGATGATCCGGCACCTCAATACGACGGCCTTGACACTGGCCGAGGACCCGGAGGCCTTCGAGCCCTGGTTCATGGAAAACGAGGTGGACGGCCGTGTTTTCCTGGTGGTCGACGACTGGTGCATCGGCTACATGCGTGCCGTGATGCTGCGCCAGGCGCAATGGGAGAAGAACGGAACGGACGTCGTCGAACTGCTCTCGCCGATACCATTGTTCACTTCGGATGAAGGCTGGGCCCTGCTGGATCAGTTGGCCGACCGGCACGTCGAGTACCTGCAGAACCAGGTGGCTGCCGCGGCACTGGACGCCCATGCCTACTGGCGGGGCCGCCGCCAGGACTTCCAGGTGCCGGAAGGCGCCCGCGTCCACTGAACCCTGCCCGGCAGGTCACTTTTACCCGTTCAGACTGCGTTCAGAACCTGCGTTGCATACTGAGCCTGCAACGTTCCGATCGTGCGTGCACGGCGGAGCGCTGAAAACCTGAACAGAAGGAACGGACCATGAACGCAAAGCATCGAATCACCCTGCTATTCCTGGTGACCTTGCTGTGTCTGTCCCCTGCGATGGCGCAGGAGTCCGGCTGGCCGCGCAACGTTGCGCTGGACGAGGGCACGGTCACGATATACGAACCGCAAGTGGACGAAATCAGCGACGATTTTATCCGTTTCCGCGCGGCCCTGGCGTACCGGGAAAAACCGGGCGACGAGCCCGTGTTCGGCGCCGGCTGGTTCGAGTCCGGGCTCAAAGCGAACCGCTTCAGCGGCACGGTTCACCCCGTCGGCATGAAGGTGACGCAAACCCGGTTCCCGATGGACGCAAAGCTGCAGGCGCGGCTTTCTGAAGCGATGGCGGATCCGGCTTTCGCCGTGAATTTCGTGTTCACCGCGAAAGAACTGGAGGAGTCGGCGCGCATCGCGCGGGCCGAGGCGGAAGCGGCGGAGCAGATCGAGACGGCGCCGCCGAAAGTCATCTACCGCGACAGCCCGGCCCTGCTGGTGACGATCGACGGCGAACCCGTTCTGCGCGATATCGAAAATACGCCCTACGAGGCGGTGATCAACACGCCGTACCCCTTGATCCATGACGGCAGCCGTTTTTACCTGAACGCGGCGAAGGACGTGTGGTACCGCGCCCCGGATGCGACCGGGCCTTACCGTTTCACCGCGAAGGTGCCGGCCGATATCGCCGCCCTGGTGCAGCCCGGTGAAGGCGAAGAGAGCGAGGCGCAGACGATCGAGCGGGTAACGGCCGCCAATGCCCCCGAGATCGTCGTTTCCACCGAGCCCGCGGAATTGATCGTCACCGATGGCCCGGCCGCGTTCGTGCCGCTGGTGGACGAACTGCTGGTGCTGAACAACTCGGACGACGATGTTTTCATGCATCTCGGCGAGCAGCGTTATTACATCGTTCTGGCCGGCCGCTGGTACCGCTCCGAATCCCTCGACGGCCCCTGGTCTTACCGCGATGCGGCGGATCTTCCGACCGCTTTCACACAAATTCCTGCTGATTCCGAACAGGCCGACTCGCGCGTCTACGTGGCGGGAACCGAGGAGGCCGAAGAAGCCGTGATCGACGCACAGCTGCCGCAGACGGCCGCGGTGGAACGCGGCGAGGCGGACATCGAGGTTGTTTACGACGGTGAGCCCGTGTTTGCGCCGGTTGACGGCACCGACATGGTCTATGCCACCAATACCGGTTCCACGGTGATCTACGCCAATGGCCTGTATTACATGGTCGAAGACGGGGTCTGGTACGTTTCCCGCTCCTGGGACGGGCCATGGCAGGTTTCAGTCGCGCGGCCTGACCAGGTACGCGTGATTCTGCCGACTTCACCGGTGTACAACGTCAAGTACGTTTACGTCTACGACTACACGCCGAACGTGGTGTACGTCGGCTACACACCGGGTTACCTGGGCAGCTACGTCTATCGCAGAACGGTTTTTTACGGCTCCGGCTACTACTATGCCCCGTGGGTCACGTCCCGCTGGTACTACCCGCACCATCGCACCTGGGGTTTTCACGTGCGCTACGACCCGTGGTACGGATGGAACTTCGGCGTGAGCTGGGCCTGGGGTCCTTTCAGCTTCTCGTACTGGCCGGGCGGCCACTGGCACCATCATCACCGCTGGCACCACCGCCACTACGGTTACTGGGGGCCGCACGGCTACCGACCGCGGCACCACTACCGTCATGACTACCACGACGGTCGCGGCCGCGGGTACAACCGGCCGCCGCGGCATGGCCCGAATCCGCGCGAGCGGCACTACAACCTGTATGCCGACGCCCAGCAGCGCGGGCACATTGTCCGGACAAAGGACAAGCAGCCGCGTTCGGTCCTGGTGAAGGGCGTCCAGGGCAAGGGCGGCAAGACGCTGGCGAAAAACGGTTCCGGCCTGAAGGCAAAGAGCAAGCTGGAAACGGCTTACGCGCCCGGCAAGACCGTGAGCAAGAGCGATCTCTCGCGCAAAGCGGCTGCGCCCGGGGCGAAAGTAAAGAGCGGCAAGAGCAGCAAGCAGCTGCAAACTAAAGCCAAGTACGCGCCCGGCAAGACGGTGAGCAAGACCGACCTGGCGCACAAGGCAAGGACGACCCGAAGCCTTTCAAAGGCCGGCAAAAGCAGCAAGCAGCTGCGCACGAAGTCGATGCATGCGGCCGGCACGACGGTCAGCAAAAAGGAACTGGCGCTGAAGGCGCCGGCCGGCAAGTCCAAAAGCAGGACTGCCGGCAAGCAGCTGAGCATCGAGAACGGCCGGGCGGGCGCCGTCAGGTCTGCACAGAAGACCGTGACGACACCGAAGACCGTAACGGCCAAAAACAGCCGAAAGGTGGTAAGCGATAAAGCCGGCCGTTCGTCCGGGACGGTACGTGAAGTCAAAACGACGAGCCGCAAGAGCGTCAGCACGTCTCGCTCTGCCGGTGGCATCAAAGTGAAGAACGCCGGTCCTTCGCGAAAGGCCGTTACGACGAAGCAATATTCATCGGTCAAGACCATGCCGACGGTGCGCGTGACCAATCCCCAGCCGCGTTCAAGCAGTGCCTTCGCCGGCAGCGCCAGGTCTGCAACCCGGGCGCCCTCCGCGAAGCAGTCGTCGTCTCCCTACAAGTCCGTTGAGCGGCAGGCGCCGGCGCCGCGGGCCGCGAAAGTGCATAAGTCCTCGCAGCCCAAGTCGTCACGCGGCGGCATGAAGAACAGCAAGCAGGGCAAGAGTCGGGCGCAGTAAGGAAACCCCATCTCGGCTCGCTAACCGGGCCAGCGCAGCGGAAGCTGCGCCGGCCTTTTTTTCTGAAGCGCTCGACAGGGGCTAGCAGAAAAGCAAAGCGGCGGCCTGCACAAAAAGAAAGGGCCCGGATCCATGCATGCATGAATTAACCGGGCCCCAAGGGGCACACGTCAAGGTTGTGACACTTACACGACACGGTCAGCGAGAGCTGACAGAAATGTTTAAGAAACATTTCCAATATTTCCCGGGTACAATCAGGCATAACTGTTCGGGAACTATCGTGGTAATGCACTCAACTGCATGTCACGATTGAAATCCTAGAGTTTTCCCTGAATAATCACCAGCGGGTTTTTTTAGGCTTGGGTTAAGAAAAAATTAATTATGCCCAGTTTTCCACTTAATGCATTGCGCACCTTCGAGGCCGTTGCGGCGCGCCTTAGCTTCGCCAAGGGAGCAGAGGCGCTGCACGTCACACCGGCTGCCGTGAGTTCCCAGATTCGCGTGCTGGAAGAGCGCCTGGGTCAGCCGCTGTTTCACCGCCAGGGCCGCCAGGTCACGCTGACCGCGGCGGGCCGTAAGCTGCTGCCCGGCGTGCAGCGGGGCCTGGCCGAGCTGCGTCATGCGGTCCAACTGGTGAGCCAGGACCGGCAGGAGGGCGTGCTGAACGTCACCATGATGCCGTCGATGCTGCAGAAATGGCTGATGCCGCGGCTGCACGGGTTTTACACGGCCAATCCGCAGGTCGACCTGCGCGTGGCGGTCGACAACAACCTGGTCAATTTCGACGAGACCGACATGCACGCGGCCGTGCGCCTCGGTCGGGGGCGCTGGCCGGGCGTGAAAGCCGCGAAGCTGATGGACGACTGGATATTGCCGGTCTGTTCGCGCCGTTTGCTGGAAGAGATCGGTCCGATCGAATCGCCCGGGCAGCTGCAGGAATTCGACATGCTGTACACACCCAGCGCGGTCTGGGACCCGTGGTTCGAGGCCTTTGGCGGGTCGCGCCACGAGGGGCGCCGGGCGATCCTGAACGATTCCATCAGCATCCTGATGGCGGCCGAGCAGGGTGAAGGCATAGCGCTCAGCCGCTGGTCGCTGGTCTCCCGCGACATCGGCGCCGGCCGGCTGGTGCCGGCCGCCGACGCGATCATCCGTTCCGGCTGGTCACACTACTTCGTGGCGCCGCCGCACTATTTCGACCTGCCGAAAGTGGCCACGTTCAGGGACTGGCTGATGGAGCAGTGTACCCGCTTCAGCGCGCCGGCCTCACTGCTCGGGACGTCCTAGCCCTCAGAACCGTGCGCCGACACCCACGGCAAGCGTGGTGTCCTCGTTTTCGTTGCCTTCCGGCGGCTCGGTTTCATAGTCGTAGCGCAGCGAGATGGTTGCGTAAACGTCTTCGATGATGTCGAAATTGAAACCGGTATTCGACTTGAAGATCAGGTTGTCTTCGCCGTAGAAGTGCTGGCTGATGTTGTGATTGTGGAAGAAGGCGAACGCGCCGTCTCTGAAATCCTGCGTGTAGCGCAGATCCCACAGGCCGGTCGCACCGCTCTCGGTAACGCCGCCGTACTGCTCTTCGGAGTAGCCCACGCCGCCGTTGATGCTGAGGAATATCGTACCGGTGTTGATGATGTCCCGGCCGATGATTGCGCCCACCTGGTAGCGGTGATCCAGGTCTTTGATCGGGTCCCGCTCGTACGTGGCGGTCGCGCCAAGGTACCAGGGATCGGCAAAAATATAGTTGTAGGAATAGTTCAGCAGATCCTGTTTCTTGGTGTACACGTCACCCGACTTGTCACGGGCGAAGGTCAGGTTGCCGCTGTGGCGGTGGTCACCGAGCCGGAGTTGCGTGTCCGCATAGATCAGGTTGTTCTGGCTGTCGGTGTTGCCGCTGTTCCAGGTCAGGTTGGCCTCGACCTTTGAAGTGCGTTCGTACCAGGGCTCCGGCGGAACGGCCAGCGTGACGTCGGCCATGGATATATTGCGCGGCTGCCCTTCGATGACGAGCGTTTGCATGCCATCCTCGCCGTGGTCGAACTTCGCGGGTTTTTCGCTTCCGTCCTCGAGCACGACGTCGAAAGTCTGCTCGGCTTCGATGGACGCGACTTCCGCCACGTCGACCGAGAACTCATCGGCGTATGCCGGGTCGATGAAGACTTTACCGTCCTCGATTTTGGTTACCGTGCCGGTGATGACGTCGCCGTTGTTCATCTTTACCTGGTCCGCGGCCAGCGGGGCGGAAAGCGAGATGAAAACGATCATCAGGGCAGTGGGCATGAAGCGGTTTCTGCATTGCATTGTGTGTCTCCTGGAGGGTCTCGTCTGGGACGGCCGTGTTCGGCGAAAGGCGGATTATATGCGTTTGGGCCCGGAATATTAATCCCGGTTTGTTCTGCACAATAAAAAAGACACGTTTGTCAAAGCGGCCTGCTTGGCGGTATAGTCTTTCGCTCCCTGATTCGGCAACGCTACCGCCACGTGATAAGCGACACCCTCAAACACCATCTCGGCTGGCTCGAATACGCTCTGTACGCGGGGGGCTTGTTGATGATCGCCGTTTTCCTGCTGCTGCGCTGGCAAGGTGAAAACGCGCGACAGGAGGGGTTGCGCGCTTTTCAACAGGCGGTCGCGATACAGCAGGAACAGGCTGAGTTGCCCGCAGAGCTGCCCGGGGACGCATCGACCGTGGAGGTCGCGGTGCCGGCCGGACAGGAACTCTGGTCCGACGCGCGGCTTCAGGCCTGGGAGGAGAGCCTCGCGGCCACGATCGAGGCGCCGCTTGCCGTGCTTCGTATCGATCGCGTAGGGATTGACGTACCCGTGTATGATGGCGCCGAAGGCCCCAGCCTGGACCGCGGTGTGGGCCGTATTCGCGGTACCGCGCGCGTTGACGCCGAGGGCAACCTGGGCATCGCCGGACACCGCGATGGTTTTTTCCGGCCCTTGAAAGATATTGTCGTCGGGGACCGTATCGAACTGGAGACAGCCGAAGGGCGCCTGGCCTACCGGGTCACGTCGATTGATATCGTGGAGCCGGACGACGTATCCGTGCTGGCGAAAACGCCGAATAGAAGCATTACGCTCGTGACATGCTATCCTTTTTATTTCGTTGGGCACGCGCCGCAGCGTTACATCGTGAAAGCGAGTGTCGAACTTACCCCTGGAAAAACACAAGGAGTGCAATCTTTATGAAGAGACTTGTTTTGGTTTCAGCAATGCTGGCGGCCGGTATCGGCTTCAGTTCCACGGCCATGGCTGAGGATATCACCTGCGACGATATCGTCTGGGGCGCCGAGATCCTGGCCGATAATCCGGCCATCGGCGATGCCTGCCTTGACGTGGTCGAGAAGAGAGGCGTCATGGCTGCCAAGTTCACGGCGCGTATCGTGCGCCAGAGCGTCAATTCCACGATCGTGCAATGGCAGCTTCCGGATGGCAGCTGGTCTGCTTCGCAGCGCCGCTATCCCGAGCGTGACGCCTTTGCAGAGATCGGAGACCAGGAAGTGCGCATCGGTGACCTGGCCGATCGCCAGGTGCTGAACGTCTACCTGCCTCAGGACGGTCACTGGACGATGCCTGTCGCGGCAGCCGCGGCCATGGCGGCAGCGCCGGAACCGGCACCGGAACCCGAACCGGTTGCGGCACCGGAACCGGAGCCGGCTCCGGTCGCTCTGCCGGCGACGGCCACGCAGGTGCCCGCTTTTGCTCTGCTGGGCGGTCTGATGCTGCTGCTGGGCGGTGCGGTTGGTTTTCTGCGTTCGCGTCTCTGAGTGAGAGACCCGGTCCTTCGGGGCCAAAAAAAACGGAGCGCTTTGGCGCTCCGTTTTTTTATTTCATCCGATAAATCGGTTCAGGCCGATGACATACCCAGCACTTTGCCCAGTTCTTTTTTCGGTCCGAGCAGATCCGACAGCGTGTAGTGCTCCAGCGTGTCGATATACGCCGCAAGGGCCTTGCACAGAGCCGACTTCAGCTCGCAGACCGGCTTGATCACGCAGGTGCCGCCCGCGCAGAAGCACTCGACCATGTTCAGGTCGTCTTCCATGTCACGCACCACGTCGGCGATGATGATTTCGTTGGCCGGCTTGGCCAGCGCGATGCCGCCCCCGGGCCCGCGGCGCGCGTCCAGGTAACCCATGCGGGTCAGCAGGCTGACGACCTTCATCAGGTGGTTGCGAGAAATACCGTAAGCATCGGAGATTTCTCGAATGGTCACGCGTTCTTCGTCCTTGAGTCCAAGGTACATCAGAACACGCAAAGAATAGTCTGTGAATCGTGTCAGTTTCATTTTTTGTTCGAGCGACGGCCGGGTTTACGGTCCTCGCGTTCAATTGATGCGTAGAAACGAAACTAATGGTACTGACGGTCGATCACGATATGTTGACTCATATCAATACTTATTAATATATGACCCAGGAAATGCCTATGGAGTGATCTCCTGCACGCCGCCCGGAGTCGCCATCAACACCGTATCGGCCGGCCGCAGCGCGAACAGGCCGTTGGTCACCACGCCGGGCAGGTTGTTCAGCTTTTGCTCCACCGCGACCGGATCCACCAGGTTCATGTTGTGGCAGTCCAGGATCAGGTTTCCGTTATCGGTTACGAAGCCTTCGCGCAGTTCGGGCTGGCCGCCCATCGCGACGATCTGCCGGGCCACGTAGCTGCGGGCCATGGGGATGACTTCGACCGGCAGCGGAAACCTTCCCAGCACACCGACTTTCTTGCTTTCATCGACGATGCAGATGAAGCGGCGACTGGCCGCGGCGACGATCTTTTCGCGCGTCAGGGCGCCGCCGCCGCCCTTGATGAGGCGGCAGTGCGCATCGAACTCGTCGGCGCCGTCGACGTACAGGTCCAGGGTGCCGGCCCGGTTCAGTTCGACGACTTCGATACCGGCTTGCTGCAGCAGGGCGGTAGTGGCCTCGGATGACGAAACCGCCGCTTCCAGCCGAAACCTGCGCTTCGCCAACGCCTCGATAAAGCAGTTGACCGTGCTGCCGGTGCCGACGCCGAGCACGCTGTCCTCGCGCACCCGGTCCAGCGCGGCGAGCGCGACCTGTTGTTTCTGTTCGAACTGCGTGTCGCCCATGGTCATTGCGGTTTACTCCAGTGACAGGATCAAATCCCAGTGTGTTTTGTCGACCGGCATCACCGACAGCCGGTTGCCGCGCCGGATCAATGCCAGGCCCTCGAGACGGTCCTCGTGCTGCCTGATATCCTCGAGGGTGATCATGCGCTTCATCTTACGCCTGAATTTCATGTCGACCATGAACCAGCGGGGATTCTCTTCCGTGTGTTTGGGGTCGTAGTACCTGCCCGAGGGATCCAGCGCGGTGCGGTCGGGGTAGGGCTCAGAGGCGACCTCGCAGATGCCGACGACGCCGGGCGGTTTGCAATTGGAATGGTAGTAAAGCACCTGGTCGCCGACCGACATTTGGTCACGCATGAAGTTTCGTGCCTGGTAGTTGCGGACTCCGTCCCAGTGCGTGGTGCCGTTAGGCGCGGCTTCGAGATCGTCGATGCTGAAATCTTCCGGTTCGTTCTTGACCAGCCAGTATTTCATCCTGATCTTCCATTCAGCAGTTAGGTTGATGCATATTGTCTTGGATCAGCACGGGCAGGTAAACCACCCTTTCTCCGTGACCATTGCGTGCAGACGAATATCCCAGGGATCGAGCGGAATGTGCTCGACGCGCTGGTTCTCGTAAGCGACACCCATGCGCACGGGGCGCGGGCTCTGGGCAAAGGGCTGAAAAGCCCGGTCGTAGTAGCTTTCGCCCATGCCCAGGCGGCCGCCCTGGCGGTCCCAGGACACCAGCGGCAGCAGTACCAGGTCAAAGCGGACCAGCGGTATTTCATCGGTGCCGGCCGGCTCCATGATGCCGAAGCGGTTGGGCGCCATATCACAGCCGGGGGTCCATTCATGAAAAGCGATGTAACTGCGTCCGGGTACTTCCCTGACGACCGGCAGCGCCAGCGTAACTCCGCGTTCCGCCAGTTGCTGCATGGCGGCAGACAGGTCGGGTTCGCCGTCAAATGCGTGGAACGCAGCGAGGTCGCTGATGCGCGCCGTCTGGGCATATTCGATGAGGTGGCGGTTTATCGCGTCGTTGAGTTCGGCCCGGCGGCCGGGCGCCAGCGCAGAGCGCCGGGAGCGTAATTCTTTCCTGAGGTCGGCTTTCTGATTGTGCTTATCAGGGACTCTCTTCATACAGGTAGATCGGGACGGTCTAACGGGGCGGGGTAAGCGCCCTCCAGGGTGCCGCTACGGGCCCGGTGACCTTGAACCAAAGGTTCAGGTGGGGAGGCGTATGAGGCATCAGGCTTTTCGCCTACGGCGAACATGCACACCAGCGCTCAGTTCGGCCACCCCGAGGTCAATATATAGGGACAAGGCATTTATCGGTCCCGATGGCAAACACCACAGAGGGCGGATTCATTATAGCGCGTGGTGATGAAAACGGCGAACCGGTCGCTTCGGGACCCGCCTTTCGGTCAGGAATCGCTTTGCAGCGCGGTATCCAGACGGTCGGCCAGGTCACGGATTTTTCGATCGACACGTTGTTCGCGTTCGGACTCAGTGTGTTTCAGGGAGAGGACCTCGGCGCTGAAATTGAGCGCGGCCTGCAGTGCGATACGTTCAAGCGACATCAATCGCCCGCTCTCGCGGATCGCGGTCATCGACTCGTCCAGTTTGCGCGCGGCCTCCATCAACTCGTTGCGCTCTTCCGGCGGGCAGGAGAACTGGTATTGCTTTTCGAGGATGATGACGGAGACGGTCTCGGCAGATTCGCTCAAGGTCAGTGCTCCAGGGCTTTAAGGCGGTTTATCATGGCTTCGACCTTGGATCGCGCTTCTTCGTTCTTGGCGACCAGCGACGCCCGTTCCGCGACCAGCGACGCCTGCCGGTTCTGCAATGACGCGTTTTCCTCGCGGAGCGACTCGCACAGTTCCAGCATGGCGCCGAGTTGTTTCTCCAGTCGCTCCAGGTCCATGGTGGCTTGATCGAGTGAATTCATGCAGACATTATGGATTGAGTCTTCAAAAGCGTCAAACACTTGGCCAACAGTGTTAATATCGTGATTTAGGAACGTTTGCCGATGTCATCTCCCACCCTTCCCGATTTCGAAAACGCGCTGCAGCTCAGCGAGGGTCTGTTGGACAGTGCCGAGTTGGCGGAATGTCATGGACTGCTTTGCGGTCTGCTGTGCGGGGGCGGGGTGACGGGAGCGGGAGAATACCTCGATCAGATGGCCGCGATGCGGCTGCTCGCCCGGCCGCAAGAGGAAATGGCGGCTGTCATGGTCGAGACCTTTGAGACAACGAGCGCCCAGTTGGCCGACGAAGAGATGGGATTCGAGTTGTGGCTGCCCTCGGACGAAGAAGCGCTGGAAGATCGCACGATTTCACTGGCGCAATGGTGTTCGGGCTACCTGGCCGGCCTCGGTCACCAGAAGCGGGAAGTGCTGTCAGGCGAGGCGCGTGAAGCCCTGGAAGACCTGATTGAAATCTCCCGCGTGGAAGCCGCGTCGGGAGACGGTGGAAAAGCCAGCGAAGAGGAAGAAAAGGCCTTTGCGGAAATAGTAGAATACGTGCGCATCGTCGTCCTGACCCTGCGCGAGGAATTCAGGGGCCCCGGGAACGACGACGCTATCCACTAGACTAAGAGGCCTTGGGTTCCCAGTGATCAAGCAGAAAGAATACGCACGGCGCCGGCGGCAATTGATGCGGCGGGCCGGCACCGGCTCCATCGTTATCCTGCAGGCCGCACCGGCCCGGATTCGCAACAACGATGCGCATTACGCCTACCGCCAGGACAGCGATTTTCTCTACCTGACGGGCTTTCCGGAGCACGACGCGCTGCTCGTGCTGCTGCCGGACGAAGGTGAGGGGCGCAGCATCCTTTTCTGCCGCGAACGGGATCCCCAGCGCGAGATGTGGGACGGCCGCATGGTCGGCCTGGAAAGCGCCGTAGCCGACTTCGGCATGGACGAGGCCTGGGACATCAAGGAAGCGGAGACCCGTTTGCGTGACATGCTGCCGGACCGCGAGCGCATATTTCACGACCTGGGCCGCGACCCCATGTTCGACCAGCGCCTGATCGGCTGGCTGAACGAGTTTCGCGGCACCGCGCGCAAGACCTTCCACGCCCCGGAGGAAATCCACGCCCTGCACGACATGCTGCACGACATGCGCGTTTACAAGAGCCGCGAAGAACTGTCCGTCATGCGCAATTCCGCGAAGGTCGCGATCGAAGCCCACGAGGCCGCGATGCGCGATTGTGCGCCCGGCATGAACGAAGCCGATATCCACGCACTGCTGATGCATACCTTTATTCGCAATCATTGTGAAGCGTCCTACCTGCCGATCGTGGCGGGAGGGGCCAACGCCTGCGTGCTGCATTACATCGAGAACAGAGGGACGCTGAATGACGGTGACCTGCTCCTGATCGATGCCGGCGCCGAGCTGGACGGCTATGCCTCCGACATTACCCGCACTTTTCCGGTCAACGGGCGTTTCTCCGCTGAGCAGCGCGCGCTGTACGACATCGTCCTGGAGGCGCAGGCGCAGGCGATTGAAAACGTCCGTGCCGGCAAGCAGTGGCACGATGTGCATCAAGCAGCGGTCCAGGTGGCCACCGAGGGAATGGTTGACCTGGGCATCCTTGAAGGCGACGTCGAAGCGCTGATCGAGAGCGAGGACTACAAGCGCTTTTACGTGCACAACACCGGCCACTGGCTCGGCCTCGACGTGCACGATGTCGGTGAGTACACCATAGACGGCCACTCGCGCGAACTCGAGCCGGGCATGGTGCTGACGGTCGAGCCGGGCATATACATTCCGCCGGACACGGACGACGTCGAAGCATGCTGGCGCGGCATGGGTATACGTATCGAGGATAACGTGGCGGTCACGCGTGACGAGCCGCGCATCCTGACCGCGGGACTGGCGAAGACAGCCGACGAGATCGAGGAGCTGATGGCGGCCTGACATGGCGAAGCAGCGAAACGGGCCGGGATACGACGTCGCGATCGTCGGCGGTGGGCTGGTCGGCGCCAGCCTGGCCTGCGCGCTGTCTCCGCTGGGGCTGCGCGTCGCACTGATCGAGGCGGTCCCCTTCCGGGCCGAGACCCAACCCAGTTACGACGACCGTACGCTGGCGCTCAGCGCCAGTTCCTGCGCCATCCTCGAGGGACTCGGGCTGTGGCCGAAGGTGGCCGCGCGCGCCACGCCGATCCGCGAGATCCAGGTGCGTGAACTGAACCGGCCCGGCCGCGTCCTGATGCAACCCGAAGAACTGGGCCTCGACCGCTTCGGCCACGTGCTCGAAGCCCGCGCTTTCGGCGCGGCGCTGGCGCAGACACTGCCAGGACTGGAAGGGCTGGACGTATTCTGCCCGGCTTCCCTGGATTCGATTGAGTTCGACGAGGGTGAGTGTCGGCTTGAATTGGTTTCCGGTGGCGAGCCGGTAAAGATCCATGCGGCGCTGACCGTGGGCGCCGACGGTGCGGAATCGTTTGTGCGGGAGTCGCTGGGCATCGAATGCGAACGTCACGATTATGGCCAGAGCGCCGTGATCTGCAACGTGACGCCAGAAGAGGATCACCGCGGCCGCGCCTTCGAATTGTTCACGCCGAGCGGCCCGATGGCCGTGATGCCCCACGAGGACGGTCGTTGCGGATTGATCTGGTGCGTACCGACCGCTGCAGCCGACGCCCTGCTTGAATGGCCGGACGCGGAGTTCATGAGCCGGGCCAACGCCCGCTTTGGCCGCCGCCTGGGGCGTTTCATCAAGGTCGGGCGGCGCAGTGCTTACGCGCTTCGACTGGTGCGGGCACGGGAAGATATCCGTCCGCGAACCGTGATACTCGGCAACGCGGCGCACGCGATTCACCCCGTTGGCGCGCAGGGATTCAACCTGGGCCTGCGCGACGCGGCCGTGCTGGCGGAAGTGCTGGCTGACGGCATGCAGGGCGACGATGTGTTCGACGCCGGCAGCTGGGACCTGCTGTGCCGCTACAGCGCCTGGCGCAAGCCCGATCACGACGGCACGATCGCATACTCGGACGGCCTGGCGCGCATCTATGCGAACCCCACCGGCGCGGCCTCCATAGGCCGCCTGGCCGGTTTGCTGGCGCATGCCTTCGTGCCTTCGCTGCGCCGCCGGTTGGCGGTCAGGTCCATGGGCTTTCGCGGACAAATTCCTCGGCTGGCACGGGGAGAAACACTGTGAGCCCGCAGGAACGTATCGACTGCGACGTGCTCGTCGTCGGCGCCGGCATGGTGGGCGCCGCCGCGGCTGGCCTGCTGGCGCGATCGGGTTACTCGGTAGCGGTCATCGAACACCACGAACCCGCCGCGTTTGACGTATCGCAGCCGGTCGGCCTGCGCGTGTCCGCCATCTCTCCCGGTTCGGCAGCGGTCCTGAACGAGACGGGCGCGTGGAAGCAGGTGCTGAACAGCCGCCACCGCCATTACCGCGAAATGCGGGTGGAAGACCGTGACGAATCGTCCGTGCTGACGTTCCAGGCCGCTGAATTCGGTCTCGATACGCTGGGCACGATCGTGGAAAACGACCTGGTGCAGTGGGCCCTGTGGCAGGCGCTTTCCATGACCGCCGGAGTCGATGTGCACTGTCCCGATCGCCTGGCTGAAATCGACTTCATCGATGGCCTGCCGCAGGCCAGGCTGGAGAGCGGTAAGCGGGTCAGAGCGCGTTTGCTGGTCGGAGCCGACGGCGCCGACTCGCGGGTGCGCAGGCTGCTGGGTATCGGCAGCGACCACTGGGAATATGGCCAGATGGGCGTGGTCGGCGTGGTTCATGGCGCCCGGCCCAACCCGGGGGTGGCCTGGCAGCGCTTCGTCGACGGTGGGCCGGTCGCGCTGCTGCCACTGGCGGACGGCGCGTCTTCGCTGGTCTGGACCTGCCCGGAAGCCCGCGCAAAGGAACTGTTGCAGCTGGATGACGAGGCGTTCCTGTTCGAACTCGGGAGCGCGGTTGCCGGCAGCCCGGACCACTGGCCGGGCGAGCCGAAGGCCATTGGTCCGCGCGCGGCGTTTCCGCTGACGATGCGACTGAGCGAGCGTTATCGTGGGCGCCGCTCCGTATTGCTCGGTGACGCGGCGCACGTCATGCACCCGCTGGCGGGACAGGGAGTCAACCTGGGCCTGCTGGACGCGGCCGCGCTGGCAGAGACCCTGCTTGCTGCGCGGCGTGACGGCGTGGATTGCGGTGATGACACGGTTCTGCGCCGTTATGACCGCTGGCGCCGCTCGGAAGCCGAGGTGATGTGCCGCGGCGTACACGGCCTGCGCGGCCTGTTTCTGCCGCAGGGCCTCGGTCTGCTGAGACGCGTCGGCCTGGGGCTGGTCGGCCGCAGCTGGACGCTGCGCGAGGCGTTCATTCGGCGCGCGGCCGGTCAGAATTCGAACGCCCCGGCGCTCGCGCGCGGAAAGACGCTGGCCGGCCTGTTACGGCCCTGACCGTTGCCGACCGGTCACAGTCCGGAAAGCTGCTTGATGTGCGCTCCGGCGCAGCGGGCCAGCGAATCGAGGTCGTAACCCCCTTCCAGAACGGACACGAGCCGCCCGCCCGCGTGTTTTTCGGCTGTTTCCAGCACCAGGCCGGTCAGCCACTCGTAGTCGGCGTCCGAGAACCGCAGGCTGCTGATGTCGTCCTGCACATGCGCGTCAAAGCCGGCCGACACCATGACCAGGTCCGGCTGGAATGCATCGAGCCCGGGCATCCATCCCTGCTCCACCGCCTGGCGCATCTCGTCCCCTCCGGTCCCGGGCGGCAGCTCGACGTAAGCACCGCCGCCGGCCAGCGACGTCGAACCGTCGAGCGGAAACAGGCCTCTCTCGTAAAGCGAAAAGAACCGGACCTTATCGTTGCCCGAAAAAATGGCATCCGTGCCGTTGCCGTGGTGCACGTCGAAATCGATGATCGCGACCCGGCCTGCGCCGTGTTCTGCGATCGCGTGCGCCGCGCCGACAGCCACGTTGTTGTAGAAGCAGAATCCCATCGCCGTGTCCGCCGTGGCGTGATGACCGGGCGGGCGCACGTTGCAAAACGCGTTCCTTGTCTTGCCGTGCATGACCTGGTCAACCGCGAACACCACGGATCCGGCCGCAAAACGGGCGGCCTGCAGGGTTCTGGGGTTCATTGCCGTATCCAGATCAATGATTCTGTAACCCGATTCCGGGATAATGGATTCCAGGAAATCGAGGTATTCCGCTTCGTGCACGCGCAGCAGTTCTTCGCGTGTCGCCGCGGGTGCATCGAATTGCGCCAGCATGTCCAGGACGCGCAGCGTCATGAGCATGTCGGTGATGACGTCGACACGTTGAAAGCACTCGGGGTGGGCGGGGCCCATTTCATGCCGCCGGCAAGCCGGGTGGGAGACCAGGATCGTACTCATTATTTTTTGAATCGTTCGCCGTAATTCGTTACGCAGCGCCTATTACATCGTCAGGAAAAGAACAATGCAACCGGATCGCATGAGACAGTTATTCAAACCCGAGTCCGTCGTACTCTACGGCGCCAGCGAAGTCGAGGGCGCTCTCGGTACCGTGGTGCTGAGAAATCTCAAATCGGCCGGTTTTCACGGTTCGATCACGCTGGTCAACCCGAAATACCAGGAGATCGATGGCGAGCCATGCTACCCGGACCTCTCTTCTGCCGGGCTGGAGGTCGACCTGGCCGTCATCGTCGCTCCGGCCAAGGCCGTTCCATCGATCATCACCGACTGCGGCGAAAACGGGGTCGGCGCGGCGATCGTCATCTCGGCCAATTTCTCCGAGGCGGGCCCGAAAGGAGCCGCGCTGGAAGCCGAGATGCTGAAACGCGCGAAACGCTACGGAATGCGCATTCTCGGACCGAATTGCCTGGGCGTTATCCGTTCCGACATCGGGCTGAACGCCACCTTCAGCGCGGGCAACGCCCTGCCGGGCCGCATCGCTGTCATTTCGCAGTCCGGCGCCCTGTGCACCGCGATTCTCGACTGGGCCGAAAAGAACGACGTCGGTTTTTCCAGCCTGATCTCGACGGGTATCGGCGCCGATGTCGATTTCGGTGAAATCCTGGACTTCGTCGCGATGGATCCGGGCACGGACAGCATCATGCTGTACATCGAAGGCCTGAAAGACGCGCGGCGCTTCATGAGCGCGCTGCGTGCCGCGGCGCGCACCAAGCCGGTGGTGATCATGAAATCCGGCCGCCACGAACAGGGCTCCAAGGCGGCGGTATCGCATACCGGCGCGCTGGTGGGTTCCGACGCGGTCTTCGACTCGGCCCTGCGCCGAGCCGGTGTGCTGCGGGTCGACGACTTCACCGACTTTTTCTCCACGGCGGCCACGCTTTCTTCCGGCTTGCGCACCTCGGGCAACCGCCTGGCGGTGGTCACCAACGCCGGCGGGCCGGGCGTCATGGCCGCGGACCACTGCAGCGATGTCGGCCTGACCCTGGCGGAACTGGACGAGGAAACCCTGCAACGCCTGAACGAGGTGCTGCCGGAGAACTGGTCGCACAACAACCCGGTGGACGTGATCGGTGATGCCGGGCCCGAACGCTACCAGGAGGCCGTCAAAGCCTGCCTGGCATCCTCCAGCGTGGACGCGGTTCTGGTCATCCTGACACCGCAGGCGCAGACCGCCCCGACCGAGGTCGCCGAGCAGCTCTGCGTCCTGCGCAAGCAAAGCCGCAAACCGATCCTCGCCTGCTGGATGGGTGACGCGTCCGTGGGCCAGGCGCGTGACCTGTTCAAGCAATGCGCGATACCGGCCTACAGCACGCCCGAGGCCGCGGTCCGCGCATTCGCGGCACTTTCCGCTTACCACGACAGCCAGCAGCAGCTGCTGCAAGTGCCGGGTCCGATGGTCTATGGTTTCGAGCCGGAACTCGAAAATGCTCAGATCATCATCGAGAACGCCCTGGAGGATGGCCGGCGGGTCCTGAGCCAGGCCGAGTCCAAGGCCATCCTGGCCGCGTTCAAGATTCCGATCATCAAGAGCATTCCGGCGCGCACGGCGCAGGAAGCCATCCTCGTGGCCCAGGAACTTGGCTACCCCGTGGCGATGAAGATCGATTCGCCTGACATCACGCACAAGACGGACGTCGGCGGCGTGCGCCTCGGCCTGCCCTCGGCGCGGCACGTGCGCAACACTTTCCAGGAAATGATGCGGTCGGTTGCCGAAATGCAGCCGGACGCCAGGCTGAACGGCGTCGTGATTGAGCCGATGTGGCGCGGCCGCAACGGGCGCGAACTGATGATCGGCGTGGTGCGTGACGAGGTGTTCGGCCCGGCCGTGAGTTTCGGCCTGGGCGGAACGCTGGTCGAGGTCATGCGTGACCGCGGCATCGCGCTGCCGCCGTTGAACGAGTTCCTGGCGCGCAACCTGATCAAGCGCACCAAGGCGGCCAAGCTGCTGGAATCGACGCGCGGTGCGCCGGCGGTCGACAGCGAGGCGCTGGTCAGGATGCTGCTGCGCGTGTCCGAGATGGCCACCGAGCTTCCGGAAATCGTCGAGATGGACATGAACCCGGTCATCGCCAGCCCGGACGGCGTGGTGGCGGTCGACGCCCGCATCGTCGTCGAGCCCTACAACGAGGCGGCGCGGCCCTTTGACCACATGGCCATTCACCCGTATCCGCGTGACCTGGTGCAGCGCGGCGAAATGAGCGACGGATCTTCGCTCGTGATCCGCCCGATCCGCCCGGAAGACGCGATCATGGAGCGGGAGTTCGTCAATGGCCTGTCCGAACGCAGCCGTTACCTGCGCTTCATGTACGCATTGCAGGAAATTTCTCCGGAATCGCTGTCCCGCTTCACGCAGATCGACTACGACCGTGAAATGGCGCTTGTTGCCGTGGCCGCTCCGGAAGGCGAAGATAAAATCGTCGGCGTCGCGCGTTACTACACCTTGCCGGATCCCAAGGACTGCGAGTTCGCCATCGTCGTGGGGGACGACTGGCAGCACCGCGGTATCGCCCGCCGGCTGATGGGGGCGCTGGTGGATGCGGCCCGCGACGGGCGCCACACGCGCATGCTGGGCACGGTGCTCAAGGAGAACCGGCGCATGCTCAAGTTCGCCGAGTCACTGGGCTTCGAGGTCGAAACGAGCGCGGAGGATCCGCAGCTGATGGCCGTGTCGCTTGACCTCTAGCGGTTGGCAAAAAGCCGCGCGGCCGACTATCTTCTTCAGACAGCCGCAGAAAAGGAGCGACATCGCGTGATCTACGATTCGATACTCGACACGGTGGGTGGCACGCCCGTCGTCAGGATAAACCGCCTCGCCCCTGCAGGCGTGGAAATGTACGTGAAGGTCGAGGCCTTCAACCCGATGGGTTCGGTCAAGGACCGGCTGGCGCTGGGCGTGATCCTGGACGCCGAGGCGAAAGGGCTGCTGAAACCGGGCCAGACTGTCGTCGAGGCGACCTCGGGCAATACCGGTATCGCGCTGGCGATGGTCTGCGCCGTGCGCGGCTATCCTTTCGTTTCCGTGATGGCGGAATCCTTTTCGGTCGAACGGCGGCGCCTGATGCGTTACCTGGGTGCGAAGGTCGTGCTGACCCCGGCCGCGGAGCGCGCGACCGGCATGGTGCGCGTGACCGAGGCGCTGGCCGCGAAACACGGCTGGTTCATGACCCAGCAGTTCGAAAACATGGCCAACCCGGCGTTTCACCGCAATACCACGGGCCCGGAAATACTGCAGGATTTTGCCGGCAAACGCCTCGATTACTTCGTCAGCGGTTACGGCACGGGCGGCACCATCAGCGGCGCCGGCCAGGCGATCCGCATGGCCCGGCCGGACGTGAAGATCGTCTCCACGGAACCCGCGGGCGCGGCATTGCTCGAGGGCAAACCGTGGCAGCCGCACAAGATCCAGGGCTGGACGCCGGACTTCCTGGCCGCCACGATGGACCCGAGCGTTCCGCACCTGAACGTGCCGGTTACGGACGAGGAGTCCATCGAGACGTCTCGCGCACTGGCCACGCAGGAAGGCATTTTCTGCGGCATCTCCTGCGGCGGTACGTTTGCCGCCGCGCTGAAGGTCGCGGAACAGGCGGAACCGGGCTCGGTGATCCTGGCCATGCTGCCGGACACCGGTGAGCGCTACCTGTCCACGCCTCTGTTCGAAGGTATTCCGGATGGCCCGGACGAGGGACAGGAACTGCTGGAGGGGTTGGAGTACTAGAAGCGGAATTCAGAATTCCAGCAAATCGGGCGGCAGCGCGCGGAAACTGTCCGTCAGTTCAGCAAGAAAACCCGCCAGCGCCGACGACTTGCGCCAGGCCAGCGCGATGGTGCGGCTGGGTGCGGGGGCCTTGAAGCGGCGTATCGCGAGGTTACCCGTTTTCGCGATCGGCGGTTTGACCGCGAGTATCGGCATCAGAGTGACGCCGACCTCGGCGGCCACCATCTGGCGCAGCGTTTCCATGCTCGTCGCGTGAAAATCGACGCGCTCGCGCGCTCCGGACAGGGCGCAGACCTCCAGCGCATGTTCACGCAGGCAATGTCCTTCCTCCAGCAGCAGCAGTTCGGCATTTTCCAGGTCGGACAGGCAGATTTCGTCCTGTTCGGCGAGGACGTGGTTTTCAGGAACCGCGACCACGAACGGTTCGTCGAACAGGGGCGTGATCTCCAGCCCTTCGTCGCTGATCGGCAGTGCCAGCAGGCCCGCGTCGAGTTCGCCCTGCCGCAGCATGGTGATGATGGTTTCCGTTTTCTCCTCGGACAGCTGCAGCGTCAGCTTCGGGTACGCCCTGCGCATGCCCGGAACCACGTGGGGCAGCAGGTAGGGCGCCAGTGTCGGAAACAGGCCCAGGCGCAGGATGCCGCTCGCGGGATCGCCGCTGCGGCGCGCTACCGCGCGGATCTGGTCGACGTCGCTCAGCACCAGGCGGGCGCGTTCGGCGATTTCTTCGCCGACCGGCGTGAGCAGGATGTTCTTGGGCGCGCGCTCGACCAGCTGCACGCCGAGTTCTTCTTCCAGCTTGCGGATCTGCGTACTGAGGGTGGGCTGGCTCACGAAACAGGCGTCCGCGGCCTTGCTGAAGTGCCGAAGATCGGCGAGTTTCACGAAATACTGCAGGGCTCGTAGGTTCATCCCGGCATTATAAGTGATGCTTCTGAAATCAGGTGGGCACCATGATGGCTTTCCAGGGAACGCTCGGGCATGTGCGTGCGTCGTTGTTTGTGCTTCGTCCGGGTTGCAGGCAGGGTTAGAGCTCATGGCCAGCGGTTCCTCCGGAACTCCCCTCGCATTCGACGCACGCACGGCGCCGCTCAGGAGGCACGTCCCTGATGCCTTCAGAGCTCGATTGGCCTTCCGGGCCAATCGACCCCTGCGTGAGCCGAATGCTCGGCGCTTCTAAATCGCTCGAACCCTGCCTGTAACCCGGACGGTAAACCGCTACCCGCTCCGGTCAATACCGCCAGTCGCCAAACTCCATCTCCAGCCACACTCCAAAACCAAAATTGAGCTCGCGCTTGTCCTCGGGCTTGTTGCGCGGCCAGGTGATGCTCGGGCCCATCGAGAGGTAGATCCAGTCGCGCGTGAAGGAGCGGCGCCAGATCGCTTCAACGCCATAATCCTTCAGGGCTACGTCCCGGTCGGTTTCGCCGCGCCCGAAAGCCAGTACCGAGAGCGCGTTGCGGTCACCGAGCAGGCGATACCATGTCTGGCCAAGGTACCAACGGCCGCCCTCGGACTCCTCGGAGAAGGTCACGCGGCCTTCCCAGCGCAGCACGTTGCGCGCGTTGATCCCCCAGCTGTGATCACTGCGGCTGGTGGTGCCGAAACCCTCGTCGCTGCGCCAGAACACGGTCTGCCTGAAGCGAAAGTCCGAGTTTTCACCGGTGCGGCGATTCCAGAAATACGCGGCCTTGACGTAGGGTTCGGGCGGCAAGCGAAGCCGTACACCCACCGACCAGTCCAGGCCCTGCGCGCGATTGCGGCGACGTTTGCCAAGGCCGAGCAGCCACTCGTCATCCTGGTCGGGAAACAGGCCGGGGTTGTAAAAGGTGCTGTCCTGCGACTCGGTGTCGCTGATGAACGCTTCTTCGTCGACGCGACCGAGAATGACGTCCCAGCGGCTATCCAGGTTGGGCAGGGGCGCCCGAACCCTGAACCGCAGACGGGGATCCAGGCCGTCGTAATCGCGCCACGAAGCGCCGACCGTCAGCCAGCCGCTGACTTCATCCTCCGGGTAGTCTTCTTCGTCGCCCCACCAGCCGTCAAACCAGCGGAAGGTAAAGCAGGAGAGGCTGCGCACGGCCTCCTGGGACGTTTCCTGGATCGGCAGGTCGCCATCCGGCATGGCGCACTTGTCCTCGCCGGCTTGTGGCTGCGGGCGCGGTTCCCGGTCATCACGTTCTTCGGGGAAAGGCTGGATGGCCTCTTCGATGACCTCCGGCATTTCATCTTCCGGTTCGTTCCCGTGTTTTCTGGTTTGCGCTTCGGAGGCGGGAGCAGCGAGCAGCAAGGAAGCGAGCAGGGCGAGGCTGAAGAACGCCGCCGTCCCTGAAAGCCTTTCCGTGGATGTTCCCCCCGGTGTCCTCATGGTCTCTGATTTTATACGGATTTGCGCTTGCGTTTCCCGTAAAATAGCGGCCTTTATCGACAAGAATCATTCAAGACATGAGCAAGCGCACCGTTCTGACGGGAATCACCACCACCGGCACGCCGCATCTCGGCAACTATGTCGGCGCCATCAAGCCCTGCATCGAGGCCAGCCACGAGGACGATGTCAATTCCTACTATTTCCTGGCGGACTACCATTCCCTCGTCAAGAACAGGGACCCGGAAAAAATGCGGCAGTCCACGCTGGAAATCGCGGCCACCTGGCTGGCGCTCGGCCTGGACACCGACAAGGCCGTTTTTTACCGCCAGTCCGATATCCCGGAAATACCCGAGCTGACCTGGATCATCACCTGCTCCACGGCCAAGGGCCTGATGAACCGTTCCCATGCCTACAAGGCGGTGGTGCAGGAAAATATGGACGCCGGCGAAGACCCGGACTTCGGGATCAACATGGGCCTGTTCAGTTACCCGATCCTGATGGCCGCGGACATCCTGATGTTCGGATCCACGCACGTGCCGGTGGGCAAGGACCAGATCCAGCACCTGGAGATGGCGCGTGATATCGCGCAGCGCTTCAACCACCACTACGGCGAACTCCTGGTCATTCCCCAGGCGGTCACTTCCGAGCACGTGGCGGTGCTGCCCGGCAAGGACGGCCGCAAGATGTCGAAAAGCTACAACAACACGATCCCCTTGTGGCTGCCGGAAAAACAGCTGCGCAAGGCCATCATGCGCATCGTGACGAACTCGCTGGAGCCCGGCGAGCCGAAAGACCCCGACGATTCTTCACTGTTCGCAATCTATGCCGCGTTCGCCAACGAGGAACAGCGCGCCGAAATGCGCCAGGCATTCGCCGACGGCATCGGCTGGGGCCAGGCCAAGCAGCAGACGTTCGAGCTGATCAACGCGGAACTCGCCGAGAGCCGTGAACGTTACGAGGAACTGGTCGCTCACCCGGCGCGTATCGAGGAAGTGCTCGTCGCCGGCGCCAGGAAAGCGCGCGAGTTCGCCACGCCCTACCTGGCGCGCATCCGCGCAGCGGTCGGTCTGAAGAAACTGGCATGAACGACTGGGCATTTGAACCGCAATCGGCGCCGTTCCTGTCCATAGCGGGTTCGCACTGCCGCTTTCCCGTGCGCCGCATCTACTGCGTCGGTCAGAACTATGCCGAGCACGTGCGCGAAATGGGCGGGTCGGGCCGCGAAGCGCCGGTCTTTTTTGACAAGCCTGCCGACGCGGTCTCGTTGACTCCGGAGATCGCTTATCCTCCGGGCACCACGAATTTGCACCACGAAATCGAACTGGTCGTCGCGCTGAAGAGCGGCGGCAGTTCGCTGACCGCGGAGCAGGCCGCCGACTGCATCTACGGCTACGCGGTCGGCGTCGACCTGACCCGGCGTGACCTGCAGGCCGAGGCGAAGGAAAAGGGTGCTCCGTGGACCACGGCCAAGGGCTTCGACGCGTCCGCGCCGCTGTCGCCGGTTCGGCCGGCGGCGGACTGCGGGGATGTCTCAAGCGCCGAAATCCAGCTGTCGGTCAACGGTGAACTGCGGCAGTGCTCCAACACATCGGAAATGATATGGAGCGTTCCGGAAATCATCGCCGAGCTGTCGCGCCTGTTCGAACTGAAAGCGGGCGACCTCGTTTTCACCGGCACACCCGAGGGCGTCGGTCCGCTGGAACGCGGTGATTCGGTAGAGTGCGTGATCGACGGCGTAGGCTCGCTGGCCTTTACCGTCGTTTAAAAATCACGCTTGTTCAGCAGCCCGCCATGTTTTGTCATGGCGGACTCGCTGGTCCTCTTCTTTCAGGGGTTTATGAGGACAGGACGTCCTCATCAAAGCGACACACGGACGTGCTTGAGCGCCCCCTGAAAGAAGGGGGCCCGCGTGGTCGCCAATTGGATAGACGTTTTGTGGCGGCTCCTGAGCTCTTTACCCGAGCTTTTCCAGGATCGCTTCGACCGCGCCTTCCAGCGGAATCGTTCCGTTTTCCGAATCCGTCCGCTTGCGATACTCGAGCACGCCCTCGTCCAGCCCGCGCTCACCGATGACCACGCGGTGCGGTATGCCGATCAGTTCCATGTCGTTGAACATCACGCCCGGGCGAATGTTGCGGTCGTCCAGCAGTACTTCCACGCCGGCTTCCATCAGTTCCCGGTAGAGGTCTTCAGCCGCCTCGCGCACGCGGTGGGATTTGCGGGCATTCATCGGCAGGATGGCGACCTGGAACGGCGCCAGCGGTTCCGGCCAGCAGATACCGTTTTCGTCGTGATTCTGCTCGATGGCCGCGGCCACGATGCGCGAGACGCCGATGCCGTAACAGCCCATCGGCATCAGGTGCGACTTGCCGTCCTCGCCCAGAACCACGGCGTTCATGGACTTCGAATACTTGGTGCCGAGCTGGAAGATATGGCCGACCTCGACACCGCGAGCGAGCCGGATCTCGCCCTTGCCGTCGGGGCTGGGGTCGCCTTCGACCACGTTGCGCAGGTCCGCGACCTGCGGCAGCGGCACGTCGCGCTCCCAGTTGATGCCGAAATAGTGCTTGTCCTCCACGTTGGCTCCCGCGCTGAAGTCCGACATCTGCGCGACCGTGCGGTCGACGATGCAGGGGACGGGGCAGCCGACCGGACCCAGGGAACCCGGCCCCGCGCCCATGACCTCGCGGATTTCGGCGTCCTCGGCGAAGCGCAGCGGCGTGGCGACCTCGGGTAGTTTCGCCGCCTTGAACTCATTCAGCACGTGGTCGCCGCGGACCAGCAGCGCCACGAACCCGGCCTCGACTTCGTCGGATGCCTCGACCACCAGGGTCTTCACCGTTTTTTCGATTGGCATGCCGAACTGCTCGACCAACTCGTCGATGGTGTGCGCCTCGGGGGTATCCACCATCTTCAGTTCGGCTGCCGGAGCGGCGCGCTCACCGGCGGGCGCGACGGCCTCGGCCAGTTCCACGTTGGCGGCAAAATCGGATTCCGTCGAAAACGCGATCTGGTCTTCGCCGGATTCAGCAAGCACGTGGAACTCGTGCGACTGGCTGCCGCCGATGGCGCCCGAATCCGCTCGCACGGCCCGGAACCTGAGCCCGGCGCGCTCGAAGATGCGCGTGTAGACCTCGTACATCTCCCAGTAGGTCTCGTCGAGGCTGGCCTCGTCGATATGGAAGGAATATCCGTCCTTCATCAGGAACTCGCGCGAGCGCATCACGCCGAAGCGCGGCCGGATCTCGTCACGGAACTTGGTCTGGATCTGGTAAAAGGTGACCGGCAGCTGCTTGTAGCTGCGCAGCTCGTTGCGCGCCAGGTCGGTGATGACTTCCTCGTGCGTGGGGCCGAACACGTAGTCGCGGCCGGCGCGGTCATGGATTTTCAGCAACTGGTCGCCGAAGTCGTCCCAGCGGCCGGTTTCCTGCCAGAGTTCCGCCGGCTGGACCGCCGGCATCAGGACCTCGAGGTAACCGGCGCGGTCCATTTCCTCGCGCACGATGTTTTCGACTTTTCGCAGCACGCGCCAGCCCAGCGGTGACCAGGTATAGATGCCGGCCGTGAGCTTGCGGATCATGCCGCTGCGCAGCATGAGCCGATGACTGGCGATTTCGGCGTCGGCCGGTGTTTCCCGCGTGGTGACGAGGTGGAATTGGCTGGTTTTCATTCGCGGTCCTGTTCAGGCCCCTCGGGCCCCGAGAAAATCAAAGCACGAATTTTACCCTTAGCGGCCGCTCAATTGCAGTTTTTGGACAGGTATTCCCGCGATTCTTCGATCAGGGTGACGCGCTGGGTATCGTCCATGCGCACCTCGTTGCCGTCCTCGTCGCGGTAGTAGACCCGCCGTGCGGGCAGCATCTGCTCGAGGCGTTTGCGGTGACGTTCGCAACGGGCGAGGGTTTCCGATTTTGCATCCTGCTGTTTTTGCGCGGCCTCCTCGATGGCGCGCCGTTCGGCCGCGGCCGCGGACTGGCGTGCCTCCGGGGCGGCACTCGCCGCATCCGCCGCGGGCTGTTCCCCGTAAGGCGGTGCGGGATCGGTTTGCACGGTTTCGGTTTCGGTGTTGGCGGGTGGAACCTCGGCAAAGTAACGCACGCCGTTTTCGTCGGTCCAGACGTGAATTTCACGTTCGGCGAAGGCGTCCGGGATCAATCCGGCGGCAAGGACGATACAGAGCATGCTCATCCTTCGGTGCATCGTTTCAGTGGTCGACGTTTTCAATTTCGAACTCCGGCATGAGCCTGCGGACAGTTTAACCCAGCGCCGCTTCGGTGGCATGTGCGCGTGCGGACCGAAACCGTGCATTGATGGTATGATTTTTCACCGGCTAGCGAGAGAAATGGATGGAACCCAACGATAAAAAAGTGTCCCGGGGCGTATTTCTGCTGCCCAATGCGCTGACCACTGCGGCGATGTTCGCGGGGTTCTATTCGATTATCGCGGGTATCAACGGCCATTTCGTGGCGGCGGCCGTGGCGGTGGTGATCGCCGGGGTGCTGGACGGCCTCGATGGCCGCCTGGCCCGCCTGACCAATACGCAGAGTGAATTCGGCGTACAGTACGACAGCCTTTCCGACCTGATCTCTTTCGGCCTGGCGCCGGCGCTGCTGGCTTTCAACTGGTCCCTGTCGACGCTTCGTGAGGTCAGCCCGATGGCCGGCAAGCTGGGCTGGCTTGCAGCGTTCATTTTTGCCGCCTGCGCCGCATTGCGCCTGGCGCGTTTCAACACGCAGGCGGAATCGACTGACCGCACCTGGTTCCAGGGACTTGCGTCGCCCGCTGCCGCGGGAACGCTGGTCTCCATTATCTGGTTCCTGGTTGACCAGGGCTTCAGCGGCGAGAGCGTGCGCTGGCTGATGCTGCCGCTGACCATCGTGCTGGGCCTGCTGATGTTTTCGCGGTTCCGTTATTTCAGCGGCAAGTCCTGGCCGACGGGCGACCGCATTCCAATCTATTTCCTGTTCCTGTTCATGCTCGTCCTGGTTCTGCTGGCGATCGATCCGCCGACGGTCCTGATGGTGTCCGGCGTGTCCTACGTGCTCTCGGGCCTGGTCATCACCCTGGTCGGCCGGGCGCAGTGGAAAAAGCGGCGCAGCCGCCGGAAAGAAAAGCAATGATCGAGGCGCGCCGGCGGGCTTACCTGGAGGCGATGGGTTTTGACGTCTGGGTGCAAAAGCCACCGCCACCGATCGAAAACCGGCTCGTCGTGGGTCCCGGCCGTGGCAATACCTTGCTGATCTGCGCGACCCCCGAACTGAGCGCCTCGAAACTGGCTGCGGACATTGCCCGCGCCGTCGGTGGCGAACCGGCCTGGGCCTGGCCGGATCCGGAAGGGCGGCCCGCAAGCCCCGACCTGGAGCAAGCCGTGCGCGACGGCCTGTTTACCCGCGTGCTGGTGTTCGGTGAAAAGACCCGGAAGCGCCTGATGGGCGCTCAAGAAGACGAGGTCGTGGCCTCGTCGACGGTTCGCAGCGCAGCCGACCTGGAAGAACTTGCCGTGCGCGGTGAGGCGAAGCGACGGCTCTGGCAGCTGATCTGCGACCCGGCATGAGCGCGGCGAGCGAGCAGCGCCACTGCCTGATCCGCCCCCTGTCCGAGCGCGATGTCGACCGCGTGATTGAAATCGAACTGCAGGCCTACCCGCACCCGTGGACGCGGGGCATCTTCCTGGACTGCATGAAAGCGGGTTACGAGTTCTGGGGCTTGCAACTGGACACCGGTCTCGAGGGGTACTGCGTGATGAATCACGCCGTCGGCGAAAGCCACCTGCTCAACCTCTGCCTTGCACCGCGATGCCAGGGCAGGGGGCTGGGCGGCATCCTGCTGGAACACTGTTTTCGCGTGGCGGTTGCCGCGGGCTGCGACAGCATGTTCCTCGAGGTCAGGCCGAGCAACGTCGCCGCGATCGGGCTCTATCGTCGTAACGGTTTTCGGCTGGTCGGCCGCCGGCCCGCTTATTACAGCGATGGCGAAGGCCGCGAGGATGCCCTCATCATGCGCCGGGATCTCTAGCGCAACGCCTCCATTTGCCTGATCTGTGCGCGCAGGTTTTCTACCTTGGCCCGGTGCGCCTCCAGGCGCTCGCGCTCCTGCGCGACGACGGCTTCGGGCGCATTGTCCACGAAGCGCCGGTTGCCCAGCTTGCCTTCGGACTTCTTCAGTTCCGCGCTTTCTTTTTTCAGCTGGCGGTTGAGACGGGCGAGTTCCTCCTCGACGTCGACCAGGCCTTTCAGCGGGATCAGCACCCTGAGTTGACCCACCAGCGACACGGCGCACTGGGCGCTGTCGAAATCGCCGTCAACCCATTCAAGTGAATGCGTCCGCGCCAGCGTGACCAGTGCAGACTCGAAATTCTGTGTCCGTTCGCGGTCCGCGGCGTCGCCGCCCTGGAACAGGACGTCCAGCTGCCTGGAAGGCGGCAGGTTCAGCTCGGAACGGATCCGGCGTATGCCCTGGATCACGCCCTGCAGCCAGGCGATTTCGTCCTCGGCTTCGGGATCCGGTTCGCCGGCCGCGGGGAACGGCGCGAGCATGATGGTTTCGCCTTCGAGACCCAGCAGCGGGTGGACGCGCTGCCAGATTTCCTCGGTGATGAAAGGCATGATCGGGTGCAGCGTCCTGAGCGTGGTCTCGAGCACGTGCAGCAGCGTGTGGCGCGTGGCGGCGCCGTCTTCCGACTGGAGCGTGGCCTTGGACAATTCGAGGTACCAGTCGCAGTACTCGTTCCAGGTGAATTCATATAGTGCCTGCGCAGCGAGGTCCAGGCGGTAGTCGGCCATCTGGTTTTCCACCTCGGCGACCATGCGATTCATGCGTGACAGGATCCAGCGATCGATCGGGCCCGGGTTCGATGCGGCCCGTATGGCTTGGTGTTCTGTTTGCATCAGAACGAAACGGGCGGCGTTCCACAGCTTGTTGCAGAAGTTGCGGTAGCCTTCGATGCGGCCGAGGTCGAAACGGATGTCGCGCCCGGTCGTGGCCAGTGCGGCAAAAGTAAAGCGCAGGGCGTCGGTGCCGAAGGCGGGGATGCCGTCCGGGAACTCCTTGCGCGTCGCCTTTTCAATGGCCGGCGCCATTTGCGGCTGCATCAGGCCCGAGGTGCGTTTCTTGATCAGGGGATCCAGCTCGATGCCGTCGATCAGGTCGATCGGGTCGAGCACATTGCCCTTGGATTTCGACATCTTCTGGCCGTGCGCGTCGCGGATCAGGCCGTGGATGTACACTTTTCGAAACGGCACGTCGTCCATGAACTTGAGGCCCATCATGATCATGCGGGCAACCCAGAAAAAGATGATGTCGAAACCCGTGACCAGCACGCTGGTCGGGTAGTAGCGCTGCAGTTCGGGTGTCTGTTCGGGCCAGCCCAGGGTCGAGAACGGCCACAGCGCGGAGGAGAACCAGGTGTCCAGCACGTCCTCGTCCTGGTGCAGCGGCACAGCGGCGTCGAGACCTGATTTGCGGCGGGCGTCGTCCTCGTCCTCGCCGACGTAAATATTGCCCTCGTCGTCGTACCAGGCCGGAATGCGATGCCCCCACCAGAGCTGGCGGCTGATGCACCAGTCTTCGATGCCGTGCATCCAGTTGAAATAGGTCTTGCTCCAGTTCGACGGCACGAACTCGATGCGCCCGTCCTCGACCGCCTCGATGGCCGTCCGGGCCAGTGGCTCGATTTTCACGTACCACTGGTCGGTCAGGTAGGGCTCGACCACCGCGTGCGAACGATCGCCGCGCGGAATCATCAGCTTGTGGTCCTCGATTTTTTCGAGCAGGCCCAGTTTCGCCATGTCCTCGACTATCTTCTCGCGGGCCTCGAAGCGATCCATGCCGCGGTAGGCTTCCGGCGCGGTGTCGTTGATGCGGGCGTCATCGTCGAGAATGTTGATGATTGCCAGGCCGTGGCGCTTGCCGATCTCGTAGTCGTTGAAATCGTGCGCCGGCGTGATCTTGACGCAGCCGGAACCGAATTCCGGGTCCACGTAGTCGTCGGCAATGATGGGTATGCTGCGGCCGGTCAGCGGCAACTCGACTTCCAGCCCGACCAGTTCGGCGTAGCGCTCGTCCTGCGGGTGCACCGCGAGCGCGCTGTCCCCGAGCATCGTTTCGGGGCGCGTTGTGGCGATCACCATGTGGCCCTTGCCGTCCGCCCGCGGGTAGCGGAAATGCCACATGCTGCCTTTTTCTTCCGCCGACACGACTTCCAGGTCGGACAGGGCCGTGTGCAGCACGGGGTCCCAGTTGACCAGCCGTTTTCCCCGGTAGATGAGACCTTCCTCGTGCAGCGAGACGAACTCGCGCCGCACGGCCTTCGACAGCCCTTCGTCCATTGTGAAGCGGTGACGCGACCAGTCCACCGAGGTGCCGAGGCGGCGCATCTGCACGCCGATGCGGTCGCCGGAATGTTCTTTCCATTCCCACACCGCGTCGATGAACTTTTTACGTCCGAGATCGTGCCGCGAGGTGCCCTCCGAGAGCAGCTTGCGTTCGACCACCATCTGCGTCGCGATACCGGCGTGGTCGGTGCCGGGCTGCCACAGCGTGTCGGCGCCCTTCATGCGCTGCCAGCGCGTCAGCGCATCCATGATCGTGTCCTGGAAGGCATGCCCCATGTGCAGGCTGCCGGTGACGTTCGGCGGCGGCAGCATGATGCAGTAGGTATCGCCCTCACCAGAAGGCTTGAACCATCCTTTTTCTTCCCAGGTCCGGTAAATGCCCGGCTCGATCGCGTGGGGGTCGTAGCTTTTGTCCATTTCGCTCATGTCATCTGGTGGGTTTCGGGGCTCAGTCCCCGGTCCCGGTAGGTCTTGAACTTCTCGCGTGACGCGGTGCGCTGACCGCTGTCCGCCGGAACGATCTCCAGCAGGCGGCGAAAACGCTCCGGGTCGGGCACGGCCTCCGTACACAGGTTGATCACGAGGTCCCGGTCTTCCGGTATGCCTGTGGCGCGCGCCGCGATACACACGGGCGCGTCGTTTTGTTCCAGCCCGTGCGGCAGAAAGCGGCCCTGTGGTGCGTCCCACATCTGCTGGTCGAGCGCGCGGGCCTCGTCTTCTCCCTCGGTGCGCACGAAGACGCGGTGTCCCTGTTCCCAGGCCATCATCGCCAGCCTGCAGATCAGTTCACCCGGCGACTGGGTCGGCCGGGCGAGCACGTAAAAATCAACCTGGCAGTGATCAGCCATCGCCCGCCTGGTCGATGAGGAACTGCGCCAGCAGCCCGGCGGGCCGCCCGGTGGCTCCATCGTTGCCGCCCCATTTCCAGGCAGAGCCGGCGACGTCGATGTGCGCCCAGCGCAGGTCTTCTGCGAAACGCGCCAGGAAACACCCCGCGGTCAGCACGCCCGCCGGCATGCCGCCGATGTTTTTCATGTCCGCGAAGGGCGTGTCGAGCTGGGACTGGTACTCTTCCCAGATCGGAAGGCGCCAGGCGCGGTCGGCCACGGTGTCGCCGGCGCGCAGCAGGGCGTCGGCAAGCTCGTCGTCGTTGCTCATCAGGCCGCTGGCGTGGTGGCCGAGCGCCACCACGCAGGCGCCGGTCAGGGTCGCCACGTCGATCACGAACTCGGGTTTGAACCGCTCGCAGTACGTGATCGCATCGCACAGCACCAGCCGGCCTTCGGCGTCGGTATTCAGCACCTCGATGGTCTTGCCCGACATGCTGGTCAGTACGTCACCCGGGCGGTAGGCATCGCCGTCCGGCATGTTTTCGACGGCGGCCACGACGCAGATCACGTTGATCGGAAGCTGCAGCTGCGCGCAGGTCACGAAAGCGCCGATCACCCCGGCCGCGCCGCACATGTCGTACTTCATCTGCATCATGTTCTCGCCGCTCTTGAGCGAGAGCCCGCCGGAATCAAAGGTGATGCCCTTGCCGACCAGCGCGATCGGCGCGCGGTCTTCTGCGGCGCCTTCGTAACGGAGCACGATCAGCTTGGCGTCGTTCGCGCTGCCGCGCGAGACACCGAGCAGCGCGTCCATGCCCAGTTCGGCCATGGTGCTCTCCTCGAGCACGTCGAGTTCAACGTTGTCGTAAGCGCGCTTGATCTTTTCAGCCTCGTGGGCGAGGTAGGTCGGCGTGCAGATGTTGGGCGGCAGGTCGCTGAGCATTTTTGCTTTTTCGAACCCGGCCGCGAAAGCCGCACCTTCGTCGAGCGCCGGCTGCAGCTCCGGTCCGGCCCTGAAAGTGGCCGATTCCAGCGGTGCCGGCGAGTCGTCCTTGAGTTGCTTGGTGACGGTGTACAGGTAGTTGCCGCCGTGCACGGCCATGGCGGCCTGGCGCAGCGCTTCGTGCCGGCTGGCGTCCTCGATGTCCACCTCGTGCAGGCAGACCAGGCAATGCCGCAGAGGTGCGTCCCGGAGCACCTTGCCGGCTGCGAGGCAGGCGCGGTGAAAGCGCGCCGTCGTCAGTTTTTCCTGTTTGCCCATGCCGACGACCAGCAAACGGTCGGCCGCGACCCCGCTGAAGTGGTGCAGCAATGTGGTTTTGCCCACCTTTGCGGGAATGTCGCCGTTTTTAAGCATGGCGCCCAGCCGGCCCCCGGAAGCCTCGTCGACGGCCGCTGCGCTGTCTTTACCGATGCCGTCTTCAAAAACCGGTATGACCAGGCATTCCGTGGCCGTGTCGCATACCGAAGCCGTGTTGTCCAAATGCAATTTCATCTGTTATTCCCTTGTTCTGATAGTGTGCCTGCCCCGGGATGATTCCGGGGTTTGAACGCAAGCGGGTCATTCTACAAGAAAACGCTGGTAAACTGGGCGCCTTGCCGAAGGGTGCGTTGGGCGAAAGTTGATTATCCTGCAGAAATACATCCTGCGAGAGTGGTTCCAGACACTCCTGGCGGTAACGGTCGTGCTGCTGATCGTGATGGTCGGTATTTCGCTTGGCGAACTGCTCAATGACATCGCCGGCGGCCGCGTACCGTCGTCTTTGCTCTGGGTTCTGATCGCACTCAAAATGCCGCAGGTGATCGTGACCGTCCTGCCGCTGTCGGTTTTTATCGCGGTCATCTGGGGGCTGGGCCGGTTTTACCGCGACCAGGAAATGTCCGTGATGCGTTCCAGCGGCTTTCACTGGAAAATGATGCTGCGGCCCCTGTTCAGCCTGCTGCTCCCCGTTTCCGCGATCTTGCTTCTGCTGGCTCTTTACGTGACCCCGGCGGCTTCCGGCACGGCACAGCAGAAACTGGAGGACGCCTTTCGCAACGCGGCCGAGTGGGGCCTGCAAACCGGCCAGTTTCATGTTCTCCAGGGCGGCGACCTGGTGCTTTACGTGGCCGAGGTGGGTGCGGACGGCCGAACCCTGAGTCAGGTGTTCATCCAGCAGCGCAACGGCGATCGGGAGCAGGTTTGGATCGCCGACACCGGTTACTACTGGCTCGACCGCGAAAAGGGCCAGCGTTTCCTGTCGCTTGAAAACGGGCAGATCACCGAGGGCGGCGCGAACAGCCTGGATTTCGGCGTGATGAGTTTCGAGCGCAATGACCTCAGGCTTCCGGAACCGGAACTGAAGCGCAAAAAGAAAGTGGATCTCTCGGTCAGAAAAAGCGCCGATATCCTCAACTCGACGGATCCGGAGGAAATCGCCGAGTTTCAGTGGCGCATCTCGCCGGCGCTGGCCGCCATTGTGCTGGGCCTGCTCGCCATTCCGCTGTCGCACTCGGCCCCGCGCGAGGGGCGCAGCGGCCGGGCCATACTGGGTATCCTGGCGTATGCCGTTTACGCCAACGTCATCTACATGGGTCGAAACTGGGTTGCCGGAGGTGAGATACCCCCGTTCCTGGGTATCTGGTGGGTCCACGCCCTGGTTCTGCTGGTTGCACTCGTGTGGCTCAACCGCCAGGGCCGCATGGTAGGAAAGGGCTGATGATCAAGCTGGTCGACCGGTATGTAGGACGTGCGGCCGTACTGGGCATACTGGGTGTCTGGCTCGGGCTCACTGTCCTGTTCATCGTGTTCAACCTGCTGGACGAACTGCGCGAGGCGCGGGCCGATTACGGCGTGGTCGACGCGCTCTGGTTCGTCGTGCTGACCATCCCTCGAATGGCGTACCAGGTTTTCCCGGTTTCCGCCCTGCTTGGAGCGCTCGTCGGTGTAGGCGGGCTGGCCGCGGCCAACGAGCTGGTCGCCTTCCGTACCTCGGGCATTTCGCGCCTGCGCCTGAGCCTGGCGGCGCTCGCCGGAACCATGCTCGTAACGGTGCCGGTGATGATCATGGGTGAATGGGTCGCGCCGGCGGCCGAGCAGCAGGCCAGGGCGTTTCGGCTGAGCGAGATCGTCGGCACGGCCATTATCGGGGGCGCGCGCGGCATGTGGATGCGTGACGGCAACGACATGGTGAATATCCAGCGCCCGATCCTCAGCGCCGATCGCGGAGAGCAGTCCATCACGTTCCAGAATGTTGTGGTTTACCGATTCGGAGACGCCGGGCTCTCGGAAATTACGCGGGCCGGAACCGCCACGCACGACGGCACCTTCTGGACCTTGAAGGATGTCAACCACGTTGCTTTTACCCCCGAAGGTATCGTTCCTTCGCATCGCGACAGCGAGGCCTGGTCGACCGAGGTGCGTCCCCAGCTGCTGGACTCGGCCGTTTCCCGGCCCCGCCTGCTCTCGATCCGCTCGCTGTGGGAGTACATGGACTACCTCGGCGAGAACGAGCTCGATGACCGGGTTTACCGCACGGCATTCTGGGACAAGGTGCTTTTCCCGTTCACCGTGATCGCGCTGGTCATGGCGGGCATGCCGTTTGTTTTTGCACAGGCGCGCAGCCAGACCCTGGGTTTGCGGCTCTTTATCGGCATGTCGGTCGGTGGCCTGTTCATGATCGTGAACCGCACTTTCCTGAAGATGACCAGCGTTTACGATCTGCCGCCGGCGTTGATGATGTCCATCCCGATCCTGCTGCTGGCGATGGCCGCCGTGCTGGCGCTGAGGCGCTCGGTCTAGCGCCTGACGAGGCAGGTGCCGCTGGCGATGTCGTGCCAGGTCCGGCGCCCGGGATCGAACAGGGACCACCAGAAGCCAAGTCCCGCCGGGGCGGCCGCAAGCAGGGACACCACGAAGCGGACGAGGCACGCCGCCCAGCCCGGCTTCCCGCCTTCCGGGGTTTCGATACGAATCCGCCAGGCACGCATTCCGACGGTCATTCCGAGGCGCCAGCACAGGGCCAGGTAGAGGAACCAGACCAGGACCAGGTAGAGCGTAAAGAACGGATCGCGGCCCGCGGTCACTGCGCCGGAACCGGCCAGCAGGGCCAGCGCGGTGGCGAGCAGCAGGATGGCGACCAGCACCAGGGCGTCGTACAGCATGGCCAGCAGGCGGCGGCCCAGGCTGCAGGGCTCAAAGTCTGTTTCGACGGTCTCGGTGGTGCTTTCAGTCATCGGTACAAGTGGGATCAACCAGGTGAAGGCAACATTATCCACCATCAGAGAGTCACTATGACGGCGTCGCTTTTGACAACCCCCGTTCCGGGGACGCTCCCTTGCGGGCACATCCCTGTGTCGCTCGGATGAGGACTTCCTGTCCTCATACGCCTCGTAAACGGAACGATCGTTGCCGCGACCCAGTGGGTGCATTTTCGACCAGAGCGACATGCCGCCCTGGGTCGGGCGATTTAAAAGCGCCGAGTGGACGGAACGCGAAGGGGTCGAATGGCCCGGACGGCCAATCGAGCTCTGCCGGCAACAGGGATGTGCCGTCAGAGCGGCCCCGTATCGCGTTTCGATCACGAGGGAAGTCCGCGAAGGACCGCTGTCCATGAGCACAAGCCAGGGCGGTTTGTCGCTTCGGTGTCGAGCAGCGTCCCCGAAAACCAGGTACAGGGCTTACTTAGGTTGCTTAAGTTCATGTCCAACAAGCGAGTCGGTTATTCTGTGAATAGCAAGACTTGCCGCCAAGCCGGAAACTCCGAGTAGAACCGTGACCATGTCCGAAAAAAACCAGGCCGCGATCGAATTGTTCCTGGACGCCGCCTGGGCGGAGCGGGGGCTCAGCGAGAATACGCTGGCCAGTTACCGCTACGAC
>JAZBPJ010000083.1:0-10867 GCA_036351575.1 Lysobacterales bacterium
CCTGGGCTGTGGCCGGTTCGTCGGCATATTTTGTTTGACATGCGGCCGGTCTTATCTATTATTTGAACGGCGGAAGAAGGGCTTCCGATCGTGGCCGGACCGAATGCCGGAACAGCGGAGGCTGCCCATGCGAATCATTCCTCGCCGTATGTTTTTCACCCGTGGCAAGGGTGTTCACAAGGAACGTCTTGCATCGTTCGAAGAGGCGCTTCGCGACGCCCGCATCGCCAACCTGAACCTGGTGTACGTGTCGTCCATTTTCCCTCCCGGATGCAAGAGAATATCGACCGATGACGGGCTGAAATCCCTGAGTCCCGGGGAAATCACCCACTGCGTGATGGCCCGCCAGCAAACCAACGAGGCAAGCCGTCGGGTCGTGGCGTCGATAGGCGTCGCCATTCCAGGCAAGCCCGAGTTGTACGGCTACCTTTCCGAGCACCACGGCTACGGCCAGTCCCATCGCGAGGCGTCCGACTATGCAGAAGACCTCGCCGCGTCGATGCTTGCCACCACGCTGGGCATTCCCTTCGATGCGGACAATGACTACAACGAGCGCAAGGAGCAGTACCGGATGGGCGGCCATATCGTCAAGACCCAGTCGTTCACGCAAACCGCGGCCGGAGCGGTCGGCGGCGTCTGGACCACGGTCATTTCATGTGCGGTTCTTCTGCCGGACTGACGGAGACAGCCATGGGCCCGTTGTCGGAATTCCTCCGCCACCATTACCGCCACTTCAATGCGGCCACGCTGGTCGAGGCCGCAACCGCCTACCGGGAGTTGGTCGAAGGCGGGGGCAGGATGATGGTGACACTTGCCGGCGCCATGTCGACCGCCGAGCTCGGCCTTTCACTGGCGGAAATGATTCGAAGCGACAAGGTCCACGCCATCACCTGCACCGGCGCCAACCTGGAGGAAGATGTCTTCAACCTCGTCGCGCATGATCATTACGTCCGCATACCGAACTGGCGCAACCTGCATCGCGAGGACGAAAAAGAACTCGAGTCTGCGGGGCTCAACCGCGTGACCGACACCTGCATACCGGAAGACAAGGCGTTTCGTGTGATTGAAAGGCAGGTGCTTGAGTTGTGGCAGGAAGCCGACAGGGACGGCAAGCGTTTCTTTCCGCATCAGTACCTGTATCGCCTGCTGACAGAGCAGCTGGGTGCGGAGGATTTCCAGATCGACCCGAAAGATTCGTGGCTGATGGCAGCCGCGGAGAAGAACCTGCCGATGTTCGTGCCAGGCTGGGAAGACTCGACCCTGGGAAACATTTTTGTCGCGCACGTCATCAACGGAGACCTGTCGGGGCATCACCTGGTGCGCTCCGGACCGGAGTACATGGCCAGTCTCGCAGAGTACTACGTCTCCACCACAATGGGCCTGCCGATTGCCGAACTGGCAAAGGCTGGAAAACATCCCGATAGCCGCACCATCCGGGCCGATGAAGCCAAGGGCCGGATCGGCTTTTTCCAGGTCGGCGGCGGCATCGCCGGCGATTTTCCGATCTGCGTGGTACCGATGATTCACCAGGACCTGGCCTTGCCGTGTCCCTACTGGTCCTACTTTTGCCAGGTATCTGACTCCACCACTTCGTACGGCTCGTATTCGGGCGCCATTCCATCGGAAAAGATCACCTGGGGCAAGCTGGACACTGAAACACCTTCCTTCGTCATAGAATCGGACGCTTCGATCGTCGCTCCGCTGGTGTTTGCCTTCGTGCTCGGGTGGTAAGCGCTTCGACAACAAGGGACAGCCATGCATGAAGCAAGCTTGAATTTCCTGGATGTTCATAGCGGCGGGACGGATACCCCCCCGCGCTGCCGGATTCTGCCCCTGCCCTACGAAAAGACCGTATCGTACGAAGGCGGCACCGCCGGTGGACCGGGCGCCATCCTGGTCGCCTCCACGCAGGTTGAACTCTATGATCGTGCTGTCGGTGGCGAGGCATGCCTGCAATACGGTATCGAGACCCTGCCGGCCTACTCACCACCAGGCCTGGCGGGCGGCGATTACGTCGGCGCTCTCGCCGCCCTGGCAGAAAAACTGTACGACCCGGAGCGACTTATCGTCGGGCTTGGCGGAGAGCATACGATCACCGTTGGTCTCGTTCGCGGCACGCGGCGAGCGCTCGACAAGCCCTTGACGCTGGTGCAGATCGACGCCCACGCCGACCTGCGTGACGAGTATGACGGCGATGCCTTTTCACATGCCTGCATCAGCCGCCGCCTGCTCGATGAAGGTATCGAAAACCTGGTGCTGCTCGGAACCCGTTCTGTATGCCCCGAGGAAATTCGGCTGATTGAAAGCGACCCGAGGATCAGCGTGTTCTGGGCGGACGAAATCTCGGCCGACAGCAGCGGCGGCTATCTGCAGCGGCTTCGGCAACTGCTGCACGGCCGGGACGTGTACCTGACGATCGACGTGGACGGCATGGATCCCTCGGTCATACCCGCTACCGGCACGCCCGAACCGGGTGGATTGTCGTGGTGGCAGGCCCGCGCGATCATCCAGGCTACCGCGGAAACAGCCACCATCAGGGGACTGGACGTGACCGAACTGGCTCCGCGGGAGGGTTTACATGCCGCGGATTTTGCCGCCGCGAAACTCACCTATCAAAGCATCAACCAGGTGGCGAAAGCACGCGGCTGGCTGGATTGCCGGCAGCCTCCCGGAGCGAATGGGTAAAAAAACCCGGGGAAATCACGCGCGCGCGTAACAAAAACCAGCCGTCAAACGCGAAGAAGACCCGTATTTGCATCTCGGCTTCGGGCGATTTTTTACCCGGGTTTCAGCCATGATTTTCGCTTTGCCCGCGCAGCACCACCGCTTCACCATTGCGGCCATCGACCAGCACCTCCAGGGGTTGCTCGAGACGGACGTGACGAATGAACTCGGTCTCCGACTCGGCTTTCAGGCTATTGAGCCAGTCCCAGTCAAAGCGACTGGTTCCGCTCGCACTGTTTACCGTCAGGTAGGCGATTGAAAAGGTGATCAGGTTCTGGAAGAAATGCGTTCCAAAGGAAGGCTCGACCATGAAGTCTCCGTAATCCGCTTCGACGATCACCTGCGCGGACGAAATCTGTTCCCACTTGACCGGCACGCCCAGCCACCGGTCAGTCGTGCCCCAGCGCCCGGGCCCAAGCAGCATGTACGGCTTGCCTGCCTTCCTGAAGCGGCTGTTGTACTCACCGATCTGCGCGGTCATGGCGGCCATGTTCTCGACCTTGAATGTATCCGTTCTGACGAAAACGATATCCCGGATTTCGTTGATTCGTCCGTTACCGAGCGCCTGGGTTGAGCGGCAAACCACGCGGTCATCGTCAGTTGCGTAAACCGAAACGTCCTCGAAGGAGGACGCCACTTTCATGGGCCTGATCTGCAGCAAGCGGAATTCACTGGGGCGATCTTTGTCCGAACTGATCTCAACTGCAAACTCGACCTCTACCGGAACTTGCATGGCGCTGCTGCCCAACTCAAGAAAATACTTGAGAATGTCATCCAGCGGAAACGTCTTTGACTTCAGGATCGGGGCAAAGGTGACGATCCGTGCGCCTTTTCGACCGATACCGGGATAGATTCGGTCGTTGTCCGCCGAATAGGTCGAACAGACATGTTTCAGGACGCCTTCCGGATCAGCATCCCTGACTTTCAGCCTGGTAAGACCCGTCTCGCCGCCTACCTCGGGAAACACCGAGGAGCGCGTCATATCGACCGCGAAGAATTCGTTTTGAGAGTTCTGCAGGTAATCCTGCGGCTTTGAGAATTGCGGGAGTTTGCCCGGGTTTGCCGGCGAAAAAAACAGGCAGTTCTCACCTTCCATGATGGTCTTGCCGAGACCGAGCGCACAATAGGCGATTCCTTCTTCCGGCTTGATATTGCCCACCGAATAGAAGTTATAGGACCTCGCCATGCCCGAAAAGACCGGGTAATAGTACCCATTGTGTTCCCGACCCACGATTTTCTGCAGGATGACCGCCATTTTTTCTTCTTCGGTCCGGTTTCCGGTAGCCCGCGTATAGTTTTTCGCATTGTTGAAATAAACCGAGGCGTAGATCAATTTGATGGCGGCCAGCAGGCGCTGCAGGCGGCCCTCGGGCGAGGGCTGGTTGTTGGGCAGAAAATGCGTGTCGAATATACCGGCAAACGGCTGATAATAGCTGTCCTCCAACAAAGAAGACGAGCGCACGGCAAGCGGGTAGTTCGCGTGCGCCAGGTAGGCCTTGAGGTCCTCCTCGAGATCGCGCGGAATCGTGGCGTTCATGAAAGCCGCCACGATTTCGTCGTCGCTGTGATCATCCAGCGCGAACTCGGTAAGGTCGTTTTTCCTCATGAACCGGTCAAAGAAACCGGTACAGATGACGGCCGTGCGCGGCACCGAGATTCGTGTTCCGGAAAATGCGCTGCAAATCAACTGGTTGTTGAACAGCTTGTTAATAAATGCCAGACCGCGACCCTTCCCGCCGAGCGATCCTTCGCCGATACGCAGAAACTCGTTATGGCCGTCGAATTGATCCCGTTTGAAGTCGGTGACCATTCCCGCCTGTCGTTCATGACGAAACCGGCTCAGTACATCGATCAGGAATTTGCGAAGTTCACCGGAATTCCTGAACTCGGTAATCAGCACAGGGCGCAGCCGGTTGGCCAGGTCGAACTCGCCGCGTGCAATGAACCAGTTCGAAAAATGGTTGCGCTCGGCATGGAACACGAGGGAACTCGAATCGACCGTCTGCAGGCATTCCTGCAATTCGCGAAAGCCCCTGGCGCGCGCCACCTCGGTGCCGTCCGGCAGTTTGAAGACAAAATCCCCGAAACCGAAGTTCTGGTTGATGAAATCACTGAGCTTGTTCAGCAGCTTCGGTGACTGCTTGTTCAGGAAACCGGCGTTGCAGGAACGGGCCAGGTCGATCTGCTTCTGGTCGGATGACTGGAGCAGCACCGGCAGGTCGTCGGCTTCACGTTTGATTCTGTCCACCAGCCGAATGCCGGCTGAAGGATCCAGTTCCCCGTTGCGGGGAAACTGGATGTCCGAGATCACGCCCAGCAGGTATTCCCTGTATTTTTCAAACAGCGCAACGGCATCCTCGTACGTTTGCGCCAGCAAGATCTTCGGCCGGGCGCGCATTCGATTGCGCCGCGTCGCCGAGTTCAGGCTCTCGGTCAAAAGCGCCGAAGCCTGGCGCATCACCTCCGCGTACATCAGGGGCAGGTAAGCGGAGTAAAAACGGATGGAGTTTTCGACCAGGATGATGACGCGTACGCCAACACCCTGGGTATCCGGCTCAACGTTGACCTTGTCTTCGACCAGCTTGATGATGGTCAGCAACATCTTGGAGTCGCCGTTCCAGATAAAAACGTTGTCGTAGGCCCCGACGAGGCTGTCGCGCGCCGCCTTGAGTTCGCCATAATGGAAGGCCAGAAGAACCACCGGGATGCCGGGCCTGATTTGCTTTGCCTGCTGATTGAATTGCGCGGGGTCGGCGTCCGACAAGGTGCGCAGCACAATAACGAGCTCGTATTCCGACTCCTCGAGTGCCTCCAGTGCGCTGGCTGCCGAGTCGACCCGGTGTATCGAAGGTGCGCTGGACAAGCGGAACTCGGCGTACTCCGCCAAGAGGCTGTGGGCCAGCTGACCGTCTTCCCTCAGGTTGTAAATGTCGTAAAGACTTGAAACCAGAAGGATGTTCTGGATCTTGAAACTCATCAACGCGTCGAAGCGCGCCGATTCGTATTCAAAGGTTTCCAACTCGGCGAGTTTTTTCATTATGCTCCCAGGCCGTCAGTGGGCGGCTGGGAACAGCTTAATGCGAAAAAGCCTACAAAAAAACCGGGCGCCGAAAATCGGCGCCCGGTTGCAAGCGTAAAACTTCAGACGACGCCCTGGTCGAGCATGGAATCGGCAATCTTGATGAAGCCGGCGATATTGGCTCCAAGCACGTAGTTGCCGGGTACGCCGTATTCGTCTGCAGTGGCAGTGCAGGCGTTATGGATGTTGACCATGATGTCGTGCAGGCGCTGGTCGACTTCCTCACGGGTCCAGCTCAGCCGCATGCTGTTCTGGGACATTTCCAGGCCGGAAACGGCCACGCCGCCCGCGTTGGCCGCCTTGCCGGGGCCGTACAGGATGCCAGCTGCCTGGATCCTTTCGATCGCCTCGGGCGTGCTCGGCATGTTGGCGCCTTCCGCGATGCAGATACAACCATTGTTCAGCAGAGCGTCTGCGTCATCGCCATTGAGCTCGTTCTGGGTTGCGCAGGGAAGAGCCACGTCCACGGGCACCTTCCAGACACCGGTACCTTCGTGGTAACGGGCATTCGGGTATTCGTCGACGTATTCCTTGATGCGTCCGCGGCGTTCGTTCTTGAGTTCGAAAACGTATTCCAGTTTTTCCGGAGAAATACCGTCATCGTCTACGATGAAACCACTGGAATCGGACAAAGTGACGACCTTGCCGCCGAATTCGTTGACTTTTTCGGTCGCGAACTGGGCGACGTTACCGGAGCCGGATACCGCAACGCGCATTCCTTCAAATGCCTTACCCTGGGTGGCAAGCATCTCCTTGGCGAAATAGACCGTGCCGTAACCGGTCGCTTCCGGCCGGATCAGGCTTCCGCCCCAGTTCAAAGCCTTGCCTGTAAGCACGCCTTCAAAGGCATTGCGTACGCGCTTGTACTGGCCAAAGAGGTACCCGATTTCGCGGCCGCCAACACCGATATCGCCGGCGGGCACGTCCGTATTCGGGCCGATGTGACGGCACAATTCCGTCATGAAACTCTGGCAGAAACGCATGACTTCATTGTCGGACTTCCCTTTCGGATCGAAATCGGATCCGCCCTTGCCGCCGCCCATCGGCAGCGTGGTCAGGCTGTTTTTCAGGATCTGTTCGAACCCCAGGAATTTCAGGATGCCCTGGTTGACGCTCGGGTGGAATCGCAGTCCGCCCTTGTAGGGTCCGATCGCGCTGTTGAACTCGACGCGGAATCCGCGGTTGACCTGGGCGTTGCCGTCATCATCCAGCCAGGGCACGCGAAAAACGATCATCCGCTCGGGTTCGACGAGGCGCTCCACAATCCTGGCCTCGATGTATTCGGGATGTCTGTCCAGCGCGGGGCCGAGCGTATCCAGGACTTCTTCCACCGCCTGGTGAAACTCCACTTCACCGCGGTTTTTTGCTTTGACCGTGGCCATTACAGAGTTGAGATATTCGTTCATTTGTGTCTCCCTAGAGAACGTCCGGTGCGACGTTGAAAGCATGTATAGACCCAGGGTGTGCCCTGTATTGAGTTGTTCCTGCCCGGTGCGAAATATGCCTGATAGGCCCCGCTGACCAAGCGGTCCCAATTTAGATTCCAGGGCGCCTCAATGCCACAAAATCTCGCGAATATCCTGATCTAGTTCAGGTATTCCCGGGGGTTTGTACGAACAACGGGTTGACCATCGACCGGCGGGTCGGTGTATCATTCGCCGCAGCAGGCTTCTGTGGGGCCGTAGCTCAGCTGGGAGAGCGTCGCGTTCGCAATGCGAAGGTCGGGAGTTCGATCCTCCTCGGCTCCACCAATATTCCGCGCAAGGCCGGATTCGCCGTGATCCGGCCTTTTTATTGTTCGCTTCCCCGCGAAAACACAGAACCGCGCATTGCATGAAGATACCCCTTTGCATTACGCTCAGCAGGTCATCCATACGCTATCGTATGGACTCCGTGGGACTCATTCGAGAGGTGACTCATGATTCTGCTGAACCCAAAGACCTGGACGCGCGAGGGTGCAGACTCCCGAACACGCGAAGTCATGGCAAAGACCATCGATTTTTTTGAGAAAAAGGGACTCGAAAAGCTCAAAAAAGATTTCCATGAAAGAACCTGGTACTCGGATTTCATCGATTTCATGCGCGAGGAGAACGTCCTCGCGACGATGATGATCAACGCGGAAAACGGCGGGCCGGACGCCCGCTGGGATACCGCCAGGGTCTGTGACTTCGCCGAGATACTGGGCTTTTACGGCCTTTGCTACTGGTACACCTACCAGGTCTCGGTACTCGGCATCGGACCGATCTGGATGAGCAGAAATCCGGTAATGCGTAAACAGGCCGCTCGTTACCTGGAAGACGGTGAAATCTTTGCTTTCGGCCTATCCGAGAAAGAACACGGCGCCGATATCTATTCATCCGACATGATCGTCACGAAAGTAGATGACGGGCGTTATTCCGCCTCGGGCAGCAAGTACTACATCGGGAATGCCAACGAGGCGCGAATGGTCTCGACGTTTGGAAAACTGCCGGACACGGGTGAGTACGTCTTCTTCGTGGCGGACTCCCAAAACCCGGACTTTCACCTGGTAAAAAACGTCGTCAGCAGCCAGTCCTACGTGGCCGAGTACCGCCTGGAAAACTATGAGTTCGGGGAAGAACAGATTCTGTCCCGCGGCGATGACGCGTGGAATGCGGCGCTCAATACCGTCAACGTGGGCAAATTCAACCTTGGGTGGGCTTCGATCGGCATGTGCACGCACGCTTTCTACGAAGCGATCGACCATGCTGCCGGCCGGAACCTTTACGGGAAGTACGTAACTGATTTTCCCCACGTGCAGCGCCTGTTCACGGACGCCTGGTCTCGGCTGGTGGCAATGAAGCTGTTCGCGCTGCGCGCCTCAGACTACTTCCGGTCGGCGTCAAAAGACGACCGCCGTTACCTGCTGTACAACCCGATGGTAAAAATGAAGGTCACCACCCAGGGAGAGGAGGTGATCAACCTTCTGTGGGACGTGATCGCGGCCAAAGGCTTCGAAAAAGAACCCTTTTTCGAGATGGCCGCAATCGACATACGCGCTCTCCCGAAGCTGGAGGGAACGGTGCATGTCAACATGGCCCTGATCATCAAGTTCATGGCCAATTACTTCTTCGCGCCGGTGGATTACCCGGAGATTCCCCGCCGCTTCGACCCGGCGGACGACGCCTTTCTGTTCGACCAGGGGCCGGCACGGGGCCTGGGTAAAATCCATTTCCATGACTACAGAAAAGCCTACGACAGCTACCATCTGCCCAACCTCGCGGTGTTCAAGGAACAGATCGCACTGTTCCGCGAGGCACTCATCAAGGCGCCGGCCAGCGGAGAACAGGCCCGTGACATCGATTTTCTGCTGACCATCGGCGAATTGTTCACCCTGGTCGTCTACGGGCAGTTGATCCTGGAAAATGCAAAAATTTACGGGATACCCGAGGAAGTGCTCGACCAGATCTTCGACTTCATGGTGCGGGATTTCTCGGCTTTCGCACTGGAACTGCACAACAAGCCGTCCAGCAGCGACGGCCAGATGGATTATGCGCGCCGCATGATCCGCAAACCGGTCGTCGATGAAGAACGTTACCAACGAGTCTGGCAGGAGCATGTCCTGCCCATGAAAGGGCAGTACACGATGCCGGTATGAATTTGTCATTTTCTTGTTTTATAGTTACCGAACGACAACCAAGACGAGGAAATACAGATGCGATCTTTTACAAGCCTGCTTGGCTTTGCTTTACTTTGTGGGTTCATGTACCCGGCGCCTGCGCAGGCGGACCAGGGTGAAGTCATCGAGACTTTTTATTGCCAATCCGAAATGGGTGACCACATCGAGTGCGCCTTCAGATCCCAGGGAGATGTCACTGTTCACGTCCGGCGACAGGTCGGTAACAACCGTTGCGTATTCAATGAAAATTGGGGCACTTATGACGGAGGCGTCTGGGTCGATTACGGCTGCGGGGCTGAATTTGAAGTTCGCCGGCCGCCGGCCAACCTTTCATACCGGCCCACTGGCGGTACGCTCAAGACCGTCAAATGCAAGTCAGAACAACAACGCCACAATATCTGCCGAATCGACAATATCGATGCGGCAAGCGTGAGTATCGAACGGCAGATGGGCAAGTCACAAGGCTGCCAGCGCGGACGTTCATGGGGTGTTTCCGAGGGCGAGACTTCCCCCCCGGGAATCTGGGTCGACAAGGGTTGCAAGGCTATTTTCGCCTACCGTACGCACGGAGAAAGCTTCACGCCTTACGCAGGCACACCGCACGATTTTGAATTGCCCTGCGAGTCGATACGCGGAAACTGGAATCACTGTGATGTCCGCGACGTGCACCTGGCGAGAGTAAAGCTGATCGCCGGCAACGATGCCTGCAACGAGTACAAGGCCTGGGGAGTCGATGACACCGGAATCTATGTACGCAACAATTGCCAGGGTGCATTCAGAATCTCTTACCGTCACTGAACAACATTAAAAGCGAAGCGCTCTCTGTGCGCCGCGGCAGCAAGCACAGATTAAAATTGCACACTGACAGGCAAAAAAAAGCCCCGCCCGAATGGGCGAGGCTTTTTCAATTAGCGCCTGGCAGTGACCTACTCTCGCACGGGAACTCCCGCACTACCATCGGCGATGCATCGTTTCACTGCTGAGTTCGGGATGGGATCAGGTGGGACCAATGCTCTATTGCCGCCAGGCAAACTGGTCGGAGCACGGGGCCGAAGCCCCGTCTCCTCAACTGGCAGTTCCGTCAAGAACTCGTGTCTTGCGAAGTGAAATCTTTCGTAACCACAGAGTATTGCCAATACACACTAATGTGTCGTACTTACTGTGTCGTTCAAAAGGGCTTTGGTGTTATATGACCAAGCCACTCGGGCAATTAGTACTGGTTAGCTTCACGCATTACTGCGCTTCCACACCCAGCCTATCAACCTTGTAGTCTACAAGGGCCCTTACAATCTCGAGGATTGAGAGATCTAATCTTGGGAGGGGCTTCCCGCTTAGATGCTTTCAGCGGTTATCCTTTCCGAACATAGCTACCCGGCAATGCCACTGGCGTGACAACCGGAACACCAGAGGTTCGTCCACTCCGGTCC
>JAZBPJ010000084.1:0-5247 GCA_036351575.1 Lysobacterales bacterium
AGCCCGAACCGAAGCCCGAACCGAAGCCCGAACCGAAGCCCGAACCGAAGCCCGAACCGAAGCCCGAACCGAAGCCCGCTGCCAAGTCCAGGGCCAGGGCCAGGAAAAAGAAAAAGCCCGACTCCGGCGGACCGCTGGACATCGAAAAACAGGGCAGCCTGTTCTGAGGCGCTGTTGATGAACTGGCTGATCTACGGTGCAAACGGGTACACCGGCCGATTGCTGGCACGTGAAGCCGTGCGCCGCGGTCTGCAGCCCGTGCTGGCCGGCCGCAGCACCGGACCGGTCGCCGCGATGGCGAAAGATCTCGAACTCGATTACCGCGTCGCGCGGCTCGACGATCCGGCGGCATTGAACGCCGCTCTCGAGGGTATGGACCTGGTGCTGCATTGCGCCGGCCCGTTTTCTGCGACCAGCGCCCCGATGGTCGACGCCTGCCTGGGGCAGGGCGTTCACTACATGGATATTACTGGCGAAATCAGTGTGTTCCAGGCGATTCATGCACGGCAAGATGAAGCGCGGCGTCGGGATATCGTGCTGCTGCCCGGCTCCGGCTTTGACGTCGTTCCGACGGACTGCCTGGCCGCCCGCCTGGTGCAGGCCTTGCCGGCGGCGACCGAGCTTCAGCTGGCGTTCGAAGCGGCCGGCGGCGCCAGCCCGGGTACGGCCCGGACCAGTGTCGAGCGGCTGGGGCAGGGCGGCTGTGTTCGCCGCGACGGCGAACTGCGTACCGTGCCGATGGCCTGGAAAACGCGGCGCATCGCATTCGCCCATGCCGAGCGTACGGGCGTGACGATTCCCTGGGGCGATGTTTATACCGCGACCGTCAGTACCGGCATTCCGAACGTGGAGGTCTACCTGTCGCTGCCCGACAAGACCATTTCACGGCTGAAGATGCTGCGTCGCATGGGCCCCCTGCTGCGTATGCGCGTGGTGCAGTCTTTCCTTCGCGGCCGAATCGAACGCACCGTCAGCGGACCCTCGGACGAGGTCCGTGCACGGACGCAGACGCAGGTCTGGGGCCAGGTCAGCAGTCCGGACGGGCAGACCGTTTCTGCGACCATGACGACGCCGAATGGTTACGACCTGACGGTAAGCGCCGCCTTGGGGCTGTTTGAATACCTGCGCGACAACGATGTTGAAGGCGGTTTTTACACGCCCTCGATGCTGGCCGGGGCCGGCTTTGCCGAGTCCCTGCCCGGGGTCAGTCTGTCGACAGGATCCTGATCGCGGCTGCGCCGCGTGTCGCGTCGCCCAGGGCGCGGCGCAGGGCCGGAAGCCGCGCCTTTTCGATTTCGATTTCGAGGTGCACGGCGCCCTCCGGATAGCTTTCACCGGTTTTTTCCGCACCCGCCTGTTCCAGCAGCAGGTAGACCTGCCCCGTCCACTGGAACGCGGTTTCGATCATGCAGCGGACCCGCGGTTCGATTCTGACCAGGCCGGCTTTATCGAGGCAGCGCGCCGCGGCGCCTCCATAGGCCCGTATCAAACCGCCCACGCCCAGCTTGATGCCGCCGAAATAACGCGTGACGACCACCATGACGTGGTCCAGGCCCTTGCCGTCGATCGCCGCGTAGATCGGTTTGCCCGCGCTGCTGGCCGGCTCGCCGTCATCGTTGAAACGGTACTGGTGGTCGAGCTGCCAGGCCCAGCAGTTGTGGCTTGCGGACGGATCGGCAACCGACTCGTAAAAGGTCAGCGTATCCTGCAGCGTGTCGACCCGCGCGGCGTGCGCAATGAAGCGGCTGCGCCTGATCTCGATCTCCATGCTGGCCGGGCCGGGCAACGTCTTCATGGCGGCGACTGGCCGAGCGAGCCGGGCAGCGGATGCTCCGGGTACGCCTCGCGAAATGCACGCAGCCCGGCCTCCAGTTCTTCGATTCGGCCTTCCTGTTTCAGCGCCAGCAACTGCTTGATCCAGGCCTCGGGCGGAAGAAGCGCTTCTTCTTCGAGCACAGCGTCGCTTTCACTGGCCATGAAATCCCCTTTTTCGCCTCGCCGGGCCTCCATTTCGAGCGCCGGGGCGTCCGCGGCCGGCGCCGGGGCCGCGTTCAATCGGCGGGTTTTCTGAACGTCAATCCGCGGTGCGGTGTCCCGGGCTTCCGGCGCGGACTCCTGCATCAGCGCAGCGGCCTTGTCCTGGGGGGCCGGCACGCCTGTCGCGTCGGGTGGCGGCAGGTCAGCCGGACGCTCCGGCAGCCACACCACCGTGATCGCGAGCACGGCGACGGTGGCGGTTGCGAACCCGCCCAGCCACTTCAGCGGGCGCCTGCGTTTTTTCGATTCGAGGTCGCGTCGCGCCGTGTTCAGGACGGCCTGGTCGAGCAGGCCAGGCGGTTCGGCCCGCTCCATGCGTTCCCAGTCTGACTGCAGCTGCTCGAGGTCTTTCGAGAGTCGCCTGTCGTTTGTCGATAGTGTTGTTTTGCGGGTCATGATTCCCGTTCCTTCAACGCTTCCTTCAGCTGCGCCACCGCGTAGCGCAGGCGGCTCTTCGCCGTTTCACGGTTGACGCCCAGCACATTTGCGATGGACTGCAGGTCGAGCCCGCCTTCCAGTTTCAGCAGCACGGCTTCGCGCTGTTTCGGTGAAAGCTGCGCCAGGGCTTCTTTGAGCCGGGCTTCCCTGTGTTCGCGTCCGAGCGCCTGCTCGGGACCTTCGCCGGGCGATTCCGTGCACTCAGGCTGGAGTTCCGTCTCCGGGCGCTGGCGACGAAAATGATCCACGACGTGGTTGTGCGCTATGCGGTACAGCCACGCCCGGAACGGCGCGCCGGGGCTCCAGGAACGGCGGGCGCGAATGACTTTTTCCCAGCTGCCCTGGTAGAGGTCATTGGCAGTCGCCGGATCGCTCACCTGGCGCAGAACGTAGCGGTAAAGCGGACCGCGGTGGCGTTCGTACAGAGCCTCGAACGCCCCGAATTCACCGGCGGCCCAGTTCGCCATCAGTTCTTCGTCGCTGCGTTCGCGCATGCGCTGAGACTAGCACGAAAACAGCTGCCTTCACCCCTGTAAACGCGGCCGGGAATCAATCGGGGTTAAACCAGGGGCCCAAAGGCGCTATCCAAAAAATGTATTGCTTGATCTGGGGCGTGGTAATCCGGCCGACGTTCGGTACCATCAGCCTGTTGCAATCGCATCGTTATGGGCATCACATGGAGAACGATTCATGATTCGAACACTTACCATTATGCTTTCCGCTTCCTTGCTGTTTCTTGCAGCAAGCACCGAGGCGGAGGAAGCAAAACCACAGATGGACCCGAAATTGACCTGGGATTTGACCGAAATCTACGCCTCAGAGGAGGACTGGAACGCGGCCCGCCAGGAAGTCCTGGCCGAGATGGAAAACATCATCGCGATGAAAGGCAGGCTGGGTGAAAGCGCCGAACAGCTTTACCAGGCGCTGGACCTCGTCTCCAACACCTCGCGCAAGGGCGCGCGCGTGTTTGCTTACGCCAGCCTGAAGGCCGACGAAGACCTGCGGGTCACGGCGGACCAGGAACGACGACAGCTGGCGCAGGCCATGTTCGCCCAGTTCGGGGAGGCGACGGCCTGGATGCAGCCTGAAATCCTGAGAATCGGCCGGGAAACCATCGAGTCTTTCATTCGCGAGGACGAGCGCCTGGAACGCTTTGCTTACCAGTTGGACGACATCGTGCGCAACGAGCCGCACACGCTGGGTGACGAGGCCGAGGCGACGCTGGCGTACTTCAGCCAGACGTTCTCCGCGCCGAGCAACATTTACAGCATGGTCGCCAATTCCGACATTCCGTGGCCGGAAGTCGAATTTTCCAATGGCGAGACCGCGCGCATCGATTCGCAGGGTTACGGCCGCTACCGCAGCAGCCCGGTTCGCGAGGACCGCAAGGCGGCATTCGACGCCTTCTGGGGCAAGTGGCAGGAATACCGCAACAGCACCGGCGCCGTTCTCAATTCGCATATCCAGACCCAGGTCGCCCTGGCGAAAGCCCGCAAGTTCGATTCCGTGCTGGAACGCGAACTGTTCAACGACAACCTGCCTCCGGCGATTTACCACACGCTGGTCGAGGAAGTGAACAAGGGCCTGCCGACGCTGCACCGCTATTTCGGCCTGCGCCAGCGCATGCTCGGACTGGACGAGTTGAAATACTACGACCTCTACACGCCGCTGGTATCGCTGGACAAGGAATTCGATTTCGACACCAGCAAGGCGATTACCCTGGAAGCCATGTCGACCCTGGGTGACGAATGGGTCGAGCGCCAGACCGCGGCCATGAACCAGCGCTGGATGCACGTTTATCCGCAGCGCGGCAAACGCTCCGGCGCCTACATGCAGCCGGCGGCTTACGACGTGCACCCCTACGTGCTGCTGAACCACAACGATGACTATTCTTCGCTGTCCACGATGGCGCACGAGTGGGGCCACGCGATGCATACGCTGTATGCTGCCGAGGCCCAGCCTTACGACACGGCCAATTACGCGATATTCATCGCCGAGATTCCGTCCACTTCGCTGGAGCTGGTCCTGCAGGACTACATGGTCAAAAACGCGGAATCGGACGCGGAACGCCTGTTTTATCTCGGCAGCGCCCTGGAAAGCCTGCGCACGACCTTTTTCCGCCAGACCATGTTCGCCGAGTTCGAACTGGCCCTGTACCAGGCGGTTGAGCGGGGTGAAGCGCTGTCCGGTGAGCGCATCTCCGAGATCTACGGTGAAATCGTGCGCCGCTACCATGGTCACGACGACGGTGTCGTAAATATCGATGAGCTGTACACCAACGAATGGATGTTCGTACCGCATTTCTACTACAACATGTACGTCTTCCAGTACTCGACCTCGCAGACCGCCGGCACGGCGCTTTACGAAAAGATCGTCAACGAGGGCGAACCGGCCATCGAGAACTTCAAGAACCTGCTCAAGGCCGGCGGTTCGGACTATCCGAATGAACTGCTGACCCGGGCCGGCGTGGATCTCGCCACCCCGGAACCGTACCGTGCCGTGATTCGGAAGATGAACGCAATCATGGACGAGATGGAAGAAATCCTGGGAAGGATGGAGTCCTAGCGTGGAACGTCAGTAAACCGGAAGAAGATCCCGGATAGCGGCTGCGCCGCTTCCGGGATGACGGGTGTTGTTTACTCCCAAGAGCCGGGCAAAGTCCCGGCCTTTTCCTCGATGGCCTCGAAACGCGGCAGAAGGTCCTGCAGGAAGGGGCGGTAGGGGCGGCTGCTGTCGAGGGCGGAGGTGTAGATCGGCTGGCGCACCTGCTGG
>JAZBPJ010000085.1:0-2241 GCA_036351575.1 Lysobacterales bacterium
GGCGCGAATCGAACAGATCGAGGGCGTCGACGAGGCCGTCGGCCAGACCTGGTTCGGCGGTTATTACCAGGAGCAGCGCAACCAGTTCGCACAGATGCCGGTCGATCCCGAGGAGTTCATGGACGTGTACCCGGAATTCGTGCTCAGCGAAGAGGAGCGCGAGGCCTGGCTCAGCACCCGGACCGGCGCCATCGCCGGTCGCCAGGTCGCCGAGCGCTTCGGCTGGAAAGTGGGCGACAGAATTCCGATCACCGCGTCCATCTGGACCAAGGCGGACGGCAGCCAGGTGTGGGATTTCGACCTGGTCGGTATCTACGATGCCGGTAAAAAAGGCACCGACGACACGCAGTTCTTCTTCCGTTACGACTACTTCGACGAGTCCCGTCCCGAGTGGGGCCGGGGCCTGGTCGGCTGGTACACGGTGCGAATCGACGACCCGGAGCGCTCCGCCGACATTTCCGCCGCCATCGACGCGGAGTTCGCCAACTCGCAGGCCGAGACGAAGGCCGAGCCCGAGGGCGCTTTCCTGCAGGGTTTCGCTAACCAGATCGGCGACATCGGTTTCATCATGACCTCGATCGTCGCGATGGTGTTTTTCACCATCCTGCTGGTGGCCGGGAACACGATGGCCTACGCCGTGCGCGAACGCACCAACGAACTGGCCGTGCTCAAGGCGCTGGGCTTTACCGACATCGGGGTGCTCGGGCTGATCCTGGGCGAGGCCCTGCTGCTGACGGCCATCGGCGGCGGCATCGGCCTGCTGCTGGGCTGGCTGATGGTCAGGGGCGGCGACCCCACCAACGGCATGCTGCCGGTGTTCTTCATCCCGGACAGGGACCTGGTCATCGGGATCGTCCTGATCGCGGTGACGGCCTTCGTGGCAGGCATCCTGCCGGCGCTGCAGGCGCAGCGCCTGCGCATCGCGGACGCGTTGAGGCGGTAAGGCATGGCGGGTCCCCTCAACTGGTTTTCGCAGGTCGTTTCCATCAGTGCGTTCAACGTGCGCACGCTGCCGCAGCGCCTGGGTTCGTCTCTCACGGCCGTGCTCGGCGTGGCCGGCGTGGTGGCGGTGATGGTGGCCGTGTTGTCCATCGCGCACGGCATCCTGCGCGCGATGGAGAGCTCATCGGCCCCGGAGAACGTGGTCGTTCTGCGCAGCGGCGCCACCGCGGAGATGATGAGTGTGCTGGGCGGCAACGAGGTGGATTACATCTCCGAGGCCCCCGGTATCGCGCGCAACGAGGCGGGCGCGATCGCCTCGGCCGAGCTGTTCGTGATCATCGACGTGAAGAAGATTTCGACCGACACGGACGCCAACGTACCCCTGCGCGGCGTCACCCGCGCCGCGCCCGAGGTGCACCAGGATTTCCGCATCGTCGAGGGGCGGATGTTCGAGTGGGGCCTGAACGAATTGATCGTCGGCGTCGGCGCCGGCCGTGAATTCAAGGGGCTCTCGGTGGGTGACAGCATCGAGGTCGCGCGCGAACAGTGGCCGATCGTCGGCATGTTCGAGGCCGGCGGCGGCATATCCGAATCGGAAATCTGGGTTGATGCAGCGGTGCTGCAGCCGGCCTACCGGCGCGGCAATTCCTACCAGGCGGTCTACGCGAAGCTGGGATCGCCCGACGATTTCCAGGCCTTCAAAGACGCGCTGACCGCTGATCCGCGGCTCAATGTGCGGCCCATGCGCGAAGAAGATTATTACGCCGAGCAATCCGAGATGCTGTACAACCTGGTCACCGGGCTCGGCTTGCTGATTGCCGTGATCATGGGTTTTGGCGCCGTGTTCGGCGCACTCAACACCATGTACACGGCGGTCGCCGCGCGCGCCCGTGAAATCGCGACGCTCAGGGCGCTCGGGTTTCACTCGGGCCCGGTGGTGATCTCCGTGCTGATCGAATCCCTGTTGCTGGCATTGACCGGCGGCGTCATCGGCGCCGGCCTGGCCTGGCTGATGTTCGACGGCTTTTCGGCGGCCACGCTGAACTGGTCGAGCTTCAGCCAGCTCACCTTTGCTTTCTACGTTTCCGTGCCCTTGCTGATCCAGGGCATTATCTTCGCCCTGGCCATCGGATTTTTCGGCGGCCTGTTCCCGGCCGTGCGCGCGGCCCGCCTGCCGGTGGCGGACGCTCTGCGCGAGCAGTGAGCCCCGGATCCAGGTCATCAAGGTCACTGCGACGGGACACCGTTGCCGACCTGTTCTACCAAAGCGATTTATACGAAATCTTCACTGGCGTTCCA
>JAZBPJ010000086.1:0-17826 GCA_036351575.1 Lysobacterales bacterium
CAGGAAGATCCCGGATATCCGCTGTGCGGATTCCGTGAATGACGGTGGAAGGGCAAATTCCGTGAATGACGTTCTGCTCTCTAGCCGTCACCCCGGACTTGATCCGGGGTCTTGCAGCTGGGCAAGAAGATCCCGGATATCCGCTGCGCGGATTCCGTGAATGACGTTCTGCTCTTTAGCCGTCACCCCGGACTTGATCCGGGGTCTTGCAGCTGGTCAGGAAGATCCCGGATATCCGCTGCGCGGATTCCGGGATGACGATTCTTCGAGTGGGGCTTTCTCTCAGCCATCCACCAACAGCGCGTTCACCCGGCGCACGAAGTCGGCCGGGTCGGGCAGTACCGCACCCTCGGACAGCACCGCCTGCTCGAACAGCACCAGCGCCAGGTCGTCGAAGCGCTGGCCTTCTTCCGCGGCCAGCTTGCCGACCAGCGGGTGGCCCGGGTTGAGTTCCAGCACCGGCTTGCTTCCGGGCACTTCCTGGCCGGCCTGCTCCAGCATGCGCTGCAGGTGCAGGGCCATCTCCTGTTCGCCCAGCACCAGGCAGGACGCGGAATCGGTCAGGCGCTTGCTGCTGCGCACCTCGGCCACGCGCTCGCCCAGCGAAGCCTTCACTTTTTCCAGCAGGCCGCCGTCGAGTTCGGCTGCTTCCGGCGCGTCTTCTTCATCGCCTTCCTTCGCTTTGTCCTTGCCGACGGCCGCGAGGTCGATGTCACCCTTGGCCACCGACTTCAGGGGCTTGCCCTCGAACTCGTTGAAGTAAGCCATCATCCACTCGTCCACGCGGTCGGACATCAGCAGCACCTCGATGCCTTTCTTGCGGAACACCTCGAGGTGCGGGCTGTGTGACGCCGCGGCGTGGTTTTCCGCGGTGATGTAATAAATCGCGTCCTGGCCCTCGGGCATGCGCTCGACGTAGCTCTTGAGGTCGACGACATGTTTTGCGCCGTCGCCCTTCGTCGAGGCGAAGCGCAGCAGCGGCGCGATGCGCTCGCGGTTGCCGAAATCCTCGACGATGCCTTCTTTGAGCACGGCGCCGAACTGGGTCCAGAACGTTTCGTATTTCTCCTCGTCGTCGGCCAGCTTGCCGACCAGGTCCAGGCTGCGGCGGATCACCGCGGAGCGGATCTTGCCGGACAGCTCGTTTTCCTGCAGCAATTCGCGCGAAACGTTCAGCGGCAGGTCGCCGGAATCGACCACGCCGCGCATGAAGCGCAGGTAGTGCGGCAGCAGGTTCTGCGCGGCGTCCATGATGAACACGCGGTTCACGTACAGGCGCAGGCCGCTGCGCTCGTCGCGCTGCAGCATCAGGTCCATCGGCGCGGTCGACGGCACATACAGCAGCGTGGTGTAGGTCTGGCTGCCCTCAACCTTGTTGTGGGCCCAGCCCAGCGCGTCGTCGATGTCGTGCGTCAGGTACTTGTAGAAGGACTGGTATTCCTCGTCCTCGATCTCGTTCTTGGGCAGGGTCCAGAGCGCGGAGGCCTTGTTGATGTCTTTCCACTCGGTCTTTTCGTCGTCGTCTTCGCCCTTCACTGCTTCCTGCATGCGGATCGGGAAACCGATGTGGTCGGAATAGCGGCCGACCAGCGATTTCAGGGTCCAGCTGTTGAGGAATTCCTTCTCGTCCTTTTTGAGGTGCAGGATCACCTCGGTGCCGTGGCTGCTCTTCTCGATGTCCTCGAGCGTGTACTCGCCGCCGCCGTCCGAGGTCCAGCGTACGCCCTGCGAGGCATCGTCGCCGGCCTTGCGCGTGATCACGGTGACCATGTCGGCAACGATGAACGAGGAGTAGAAGCCGACGCCGAACTGGCCGATCAGGTGCGCGTCCGCCTTGGCGTCGCCGGTCAGCTGGTCGAGAAACGCCCGCGTGCCGGAACGCGCGATGGTGCCGATGTTTTCCATCACCTCCTCGCGGTTCATGCCGATGCCGTTGTCACGCACGGTCAGCAGGCCTTTTTCCTCGTCGGCCTCGATCTCGATGCGCAGGTCGCCGTCACCCTCGTACACGCTGTCGTCGGCGATCCCCAGGAAGCGCAGCCGGTCCAGCGCGTCGGAGGCGTTCGAGACCAGTTCACGGAGAAATATCTCCTTGTTTGAATACAGGGAGTGGATCATCAGGTGCAGGACCTGTTTCGTTTCCGCCTGGAAGGCGTGGGTTTCGAGTTTTTGTTCGGTCATGGTCGTGCAGTTTTGCCGTTGCCTTTGAATGCGTGAAAGATTGGGATGGCCGGGGGATATTCAAGATGGGAGGTCCCGGATAGTTGCGGGAAGATCCCGGATATTTGCCTTCGGCAAATTCCGGGATGACGTAGGGGGGCGCTTCGCGCTTTCCGTGAATGACGGAGGAAAGGTGCAAATTCCGTGAATGACGGAGGAAGGGTGCAAATTCCGTGAATGACGGTGCCCAACACGACCGTCATTCCGGAAATCGTCGAAGACGATTATCCGGAATCTTCCTGGCCCCGGAGCGGTGTCACGGAATTGCGCACTTTGAACGATAAGATCCCGGATATTTGCCTTCGGCAAATTCCGGGATGACGTAGGGGGGCGCTTCGCGCTTTCCGTGAATGACGGTGCACTCTTTGGCTGGCACCGTCCGATGACGGGAAGTTGGGAGGTCCCGGATATTTGCCTTCGGCAAATTCCGGGATGACGTTCCTTCGAGTGTCGCTTTAGAAACGACATTGCGCACTGTGTATAAAAAAACCCGCCGAAAAGGCGGGTTTTTTTGTGGCCGCCCGCATGGCGGGCTCCTGCAAATTGCAGGCTCAGCCGAGCTTCTCGCGGATACGGGCGCTCTTGCCTTCGCGGCCGCGGAGGTAGTACAGCTTGGAGCGGCGCACGTCGCCCCGGCGCTTGACCTTGATCGAGTCGATCATCGGGCTGTGCGTCTGGAAAACACGCTCCACGCCGGTGCCGTGAGAGATTTTACGAACGGTGAACGCGGAGTTCAGGCCGCGGTTGCGAATGGCGATGCAGATACCTTCGAAAGCCTGCAGGCGCTCGCGGTTGCCTTCCTTCACCTTGACGCTCACCACCAGGGTATCGCCCGGCGCGAACTGGGGAATATCCTTGTTCAGCTGCTCGGCATTGATTTCGTCGATGATGTTGCTCATTTTTCTCGATCCTGTTTACTTTGTTTGCTTGGGGTCAGAGTAAATTTTTACTCTGACCCCGGTTTTTCCGGTTTTCCCGGTTTTAACTCTTCCTGGAACTCGGCAAGCAGGTCTTTCGCCTCGTCATCCAGGTCCAGTCCGTCCAGCAGGTCCGGCCGTCTGAGCCAGGTCCGCCCAAGGGCCTGTTTCCTGCGCCACCGTTCGATGGCCCCGTGGTCGCCGGACAACAGCACCGGCGGCACGTTCAATCCTTCCACCCGCTCCGGGCGGGTATAGTGCTGGCAGTCCAGCAAGCCGTCCGTGAACGAATCCTGCTCGGCCGACTGCTCGTCCCCGAGCACGCCCGGCAGCAGGCGCGTGACGGCGTCGATCATGACCGCCGCGGCAAGTTCCCCGCCGCTGAGGACGTAGTCGCCGATCGACCATTCCTCGTCGACTTCCAGCTCGATCAGCCGTTCGTCGATGCCTTCGTAGCGGCCGCAAACCAGTATCAGTTCACGGCGCTGCGCCAGTTCGCGCACCGCTGCCTGGTCCACCACCCGGCCTTGCGGGCTCAGCAGGCCGACTTTCGTTCCTGCGGCCGCCGCGGCTCGCGCCGCCCGGATCGCGCTGCGCAGCGGTTCCACCGCCATCACCATTCCGGGGCCGCCGCCGTAAGGCCGGTCGTCGACCGTGCGGTGCCGGTCGGTGGCGAAATCCCGCGGGTTCAGCAAATCCAGCCTCACCCGTTCATCGCCGATTGCCCGGCCCGTGACACCCAGGCCCACCAGCGACCGGAATTCGTCCGGAAACAGCGTCACCACCTGGATGTGCATCGCCGCGGTGTCCCTAGAATTCCGGGTCCCAGTCCACGACGACCACGCCGTGTTCCAGGTCGACCCGCTGCACGTATTGTTCGAGGACAAACGGGATCAAACGTTCCCGCTCACCCTTGACCACCATGACGTCGTTCGCCCCGGTGGCCATCATTCGGTCGATGGTCCCCAGCGGGGTTCCATCGGCAAGCTCCACGGCCAGTCCTTCGAGGTCCGTCCAGTAAAACTCGCCATCTTCCGATTCCGGAAGCTGCTCGCGATAGACGGCGATCGGCCGGTTGACCAGTCTTTCCGCCGCTTCACGATCGTCAATGTCTTCAAACAGGGCAATCAGCCGATTGCCGTGTTTCTTTCCCTGGCTGACCCGAACTTCCTCTCGCGAGTCGCCCAGCAGCCAGGGTTGGTAATCGAATATCGCTTCCCGGGGTTCCGTCAGGGAGTGGATTTTCACCCAGCCCTGCACGCCGTGAACGCCGGAAACGTGACCCAGTGGAATGATTCGTTGATCCACGGCACGCCCCGGTGAAGCATCCGGGCTCAGGAAGCGGCTTCGCGCGCCTCGGAAACCAGCGATTTAACGCGATCGCTCAGCTGGGCGCCGTGACCCTGCCAGTATTCAATGCGTTCCAGGTCGAGACGCAGGCGCTCTTCCTGGCCGCGGGCGACCGGGTTGAAAAAGCCGAGACGCTCGATGTTGCGCCCGTCACGGGGCTTGCGGCTGTCCGCCACCACGATGTGGTAGAAGGGCTGCTTCTTGGCGCCGCCGCGTGACAATCTTATTTTGACCATTTTCTTGTTAATCCGGTAAATGAACTAGCGAACCACCCATTTTAACGTGGTTGCTGGTAAAAGAAAACAGGTTGGTGGCTCAGAACGGCATCTTTCCGCCGGGAAACTTGCCGCCCGGCATCTGCTTCTGCATCTGCCCCATTTTTTTCATCATGCGCGCCATGCCGCCCTTGCCCATTTTTTTCATCATTTTCTGCATCTGGGCATGCTGCTTGAGCAGCCGGTTGACCGTCTGGATTTGCGTGCCCGAACCGTTGGCGATGCGCTTTTTGCGCGATCCGCGGATGATTTCGGGCCGCTGCCGCTCGCCGGGGGTCATCGAGTTGATGATGGCGATCATCTGGTTCGTCTGGCGGTCGCCCACCTGTGACTTCACCTGGTCCGGCAGGTTGCTCATGCCGGGCAGCTTGTCCATCATGCCGCCCAGGCCGCCCATGTTCTGCATCTGCTGCAGCTGCGCCTTGAAGTCCTCCAGGTCGAAACCCCTGCCCTTGCGGATTTTTTTGACCAGTTTCTGGGCCTCGTCCTGGTCGACCTTGCGGTGGACTTCCTCGACCAGGGAAAGCACGTCGCCCATGCCGAGGATGCGGGATGCGACCCGGTCCGGGTAAAACGGCTCGAGCGCGTCCACTTTTTCGCCGGCGCCGACGAACTTCACCGGCTTGCCGGTAATCTGGCGCACCGACAGCGCCGCGCCGCCGCGCGCGTCGCCGTCCGTCTTGGTCAGCACGATGCCGGTCAGCGGCAGGGCCTCGTTGAAGGCCGCAGCGGTGTTCGCGGCGTCCTGCCCGGTCATCGCGTCGACCACGAAAAGGGTTTCGTGCGGATCGACGGACGCGTGCACGTCCCTGATCTCCGCCATCATCGCCTCGTCGACGTGCAGGCGGCCGGCGGTATCGACCAGCAGCACGTCGCACATCTGGCGCTTCGCCTCGGCCAGCGCGTCGCGCGCGATGTCGGCCGGTTTTTGCGTGACCTCCGAGGGCTGGAACACGGCGCCCACCTGGGCCGCAAGCGTGCGCAGCTGCTCGATGGCGGCCGGGCGGTAGACGTCACAGCTCACGACCATGACTTTTTTCTTGTGCCGCTCGATCAGCAGGCGGGCCAGCTTGGCGGTGGTCGTGGTTTTACCCGAACCCTGCAGGCCCGCCATCAGCACGGCGACCGGCGGCTGCGCGCGCAGGTCCAGCGCCTCGTTCTTCTCGCCCATGATCTTGACCAGTTCGTCGTGAACCAGTTTCACCAGGGCCTGGCCGGGCGTCAGGCTCTTGAGGACTTCCTGCCCCAGCGCTTTTTCGCGGACCTCGCTGATAAATGTCTGGACGACGGGCAGCGCGACATCCGCCTCCAACAGGGCGATGCGCACCTCGCGCAGCGTGTCGCGAATGCCGTCTTCGGTCAGCCGCCCTTTCGACTTCAGCTGGTTTACCGTGCGCGAAAGGCGATCGGTCAGGTTTTCAAACATCTGTTTCTCCGACGATGGAATCTGTCGTCCTGTGCAAAGAGTCGGTTATTATAGCCGCTGCGCAACACGATTCGCGGTACGAGATGAACCACGACATTCCATTGGTGCTGGCGGCGGTCCTTTACATGGTGTCCGCGGGCCTGCTTTACCACTCGATCAACACGCGCTCGAAGAAAACCCAGTCCGCGGCGCTGTGGCTGGCGGCAGCCGGCTGCCTGGCGCACGCCATGGCGCAGTATTCGCACTGGTTCGCGGGCCCGTTGCCCGACGTCGGCGTGACCCCGCTGCTGTCGTTGTGCGCATTCGTGATCATCGTGCTGCTGCTGACGTCTGCGTTTTCCGAAAAGCGCCTGTTCGCGGCAGGCCTGGTGGCCTTGCCCATCGCCGCGGCCGTGCTGGTAATGGAACTGTTCCTGCCGCACCAGCCCTTCACCACGGATGCCCGGTCGGCCGGCTTCACCCTGCACCTGATCAGTTCCGTGCTGGCCTTCGGCCTGCTGAGCATCGCCGGCGTCTACGCCTTTTTCGTGTTTTTTATCGATCACTTTCTGCGCAACCACCACCTGAACCCGATCGTGCGCACCCTGCCGCCGCTGGAGGTCCTGGAAAACCTGTTGTTCCAGGTGATCGGCGCGGGCTTCCTGCTGCTGACCCTCTCACTGGTGAGCGGCGCCATTTTCATCAACGACATTTTCGCGCAGCACCTGCTGCACAAGACGATCCTGTCGATCCTGACCTGGCTGGTCTTCGGCGTGCTGCTGTTCGGCCGCTGGCGCTACGGCTGGCGCGGCAGCCTGGCGGTGCGCATGACGCTGGCCGGCGTGGCGCTGCTGATTCTTTCTTACTTCGGAACCAAGCTCGTGCTCGAGGTCATCCTGGGTCGCAGCTGGCAATCCTGAGCCATGGAAGAAATCCCGCTCGGAAGCCTCTACCTGACGCTTGTCGTCCTGATACTGCTTTCCGGCTTCTTTTCCAGTTCCGAAACCGGCCTGATGGCGATCAACAAGTACCGCCTGAGGCACCTGGCCAACAAGGGCCACCGCGGCGCGCGGCTGGCGCAGAAACTGCTGGCCAAGCCCGATCGCCTGATCGGCCTGATCCTGCTCGGCAACAACCTGGTCAATATCCTGGCCGCGTCGATCGCCACCGTGATCGGAATCCGGCTGTTCGGGGTGAACGGCGTATGGATCAGTTCGCTGATCCTCACGGTCGTCATCCTGATTTTCGCGGAGGTCGCGCCCAAGACCGTGGCGGCGTTCAACCCCGAGCGCGTCGCCTTTCCGGCCGCCTTTCCGCTGTACGGCCTGCTCAAGGTGCTCAACCCGGTGGTGTGGCTGATCAACAGCTTCGCCAACCTCGTGCTGCGCCCGTTTCGCGTGCGCACCAACGTGGAGCTGATCGAGCACCTCAACCGCGAAGAACTGCGCACGCTGGTCAAGGAAGGCGGCGAACGGATCCCGGACGACCACCAGCGCATGCTGGTCAATATCCTGGACCTGGAGCACGCCACCATCGAGGACGTGATGATCCCGCGCCAGGACATCGTCGGCATCGACCTCGACGACGACTGGGAAGACATCCTGACGCACCTGACGCAGACCGTGTATACGCGCATGCCGGTTTTTCGCGAAAGCATCGACCAGGTCGAAGGCCTGCTGCACATCCGCACCATCATCGCCAAGCTCGCGCTGGGCGGACTGACCTTCGATGACCTGAAACGCTCGGTGCAGCGGCCCTACTTCGTGCCCGAAGGCACCACGCTGACCCAGCAGCTGCTCGAGTTCCAGCGGCGCGAACGCCGCATGGCGCTGGTCGTTGACGAATACGGCGATATCCAGGGGCTGGTCACCCTGGATGACATACTGGAGGAGATCGTCGGCGAGTACACCGCGGAAAGCCGCGCCAAGTCGCGCGATATCCGCCTGCTGGACGACGGCAACTACCTGGTCAACGGCGCAGTTTCCATACGCACGCTCAACCGCAACCACGACTGGAACCTGCCCGAAGGCGACGCCAGTACGCTGAACGGCCTGTTGCTGGAGGTACTCGGCGACATTCCGTCCGGCAAGGCCAGCATCCGGATCGGGCCGCACATCATGACCGTGCTGGAAATCAAGGACAACATGATCGGCAAGGTCCTGGTCAAGCCGAACCGGGCGCCGGGGCAGGCCTGACCGCCGGTGCTGATCAACATCCAGTTTCTCCGCTTTGCGGCGGCCTTCCTGGTGGTCCTCTATCACGCCAGCAAGCACGTGGCCAACACCGGCGTGGACCAGGGGCTGCTGTTCCAGGCCGCCCAGGCGGCCGGTTTCGCGGGTGTGGACGTTTTTTTCGTGATCAGCGGATTCATCATGTACCACACGACGGTGAAGGCGAACGGGCCGGGCGCTTCGCTGGATTTCTTCAAACGGCGTGTCGCGCGGATCTACAGCGGTTACTGGCCGTTCTTCATCCTGGCCGCGATCGTGTTCGCCTGGGCCCGGCCCGCCCACTTCGAGGCCTCCAACCTGCTGACGTCCTTCTTGCTCTGGCCGGCGCCGCTGCACGAGGTCCTGCTCGACGTGTCGTGGACGCTTTCCTACGAGATGTATTTCTACCTGCTGTTCACCGCGCTGATCCTGCTGCCGCTGCGCGGGCGCTACGCGCTGCTGACATTGATCCTGTTGGCCGTGACGGCGTTCAACCTGCTGCGCCATTTCGCGCTGCAGTCATTCGATCCTGAAAATTATTACTACAACACCTTCGAGGGCCTGTTTTACAGCTCGCCGTTCCTGGCCGAGTTCTTTGCCGGGGCGGTGCTGGCCCGCTTCGCGGCCCGCGGCGCGCAGGCCCGGGGCTGGCTGCTGCTGATCGCCGGCATCGGCGGTTTCGCCGCGGCCGGGTATACCAACGCGACCGCTTACCAGGGCATGATCGAACAAGGCTTTTACGTCGTGCCGAGGGTGCTGCTGTTCGGCATACCGTCGGTGCTGATCCTGTGGGGACTGGTCAACCTGGAAGCCAACGGCCGGGTGGCGCCGAGGGCGTTCAGCCTGGCCGCCGGCGGCGCTTCCTACGCCATTTATCTCAGCCACACGATCTTTTTCGTCGCCACGATGAAACTGGGAATCTACGCGGCCATGAAGGGTTGGCCGGCGCTGGCCGTGCAGTCCGGCTACCTGCTCTACGGCCTGCTGATCGTCGCGCTCAGCGTCGCCTGGTACCGCGGCCCCGAACGCGCCCTGCACCGCCTGTTCAGGAAGGCCCTGGGCGTCTCCCGCAGCCGCTAAACGACTTTTTCAAGCGCTCCCGAAACGTGGCTGAGGCCGATGACCTCCAGGCCCGCCGGCGCCTTGCGCGGCCGGTTCGCCGCGGGAACCAGGGCGGTGGTGTAGCCGTGTCCGGCGGCCTCGCGCAGGCGCTGCTCACCGTCCGGAACCGGGCGGATTTCGCCGGACAGGCCGACTTCTCCGAAGCAGACCATTTTTTCCGCCAGCGGGCGGTCGCGAAAACTGGAATAAAGGGCGAGCGCCATCGGCAGGTCGGCGGCCGTTTCGCTGACCCGCATGCCGCCGACCACGTTGATGAACACGTCGTGGTCGGACAGCGCAATGCCGCCGTGCCGGTTCAGCACCGCGAGCATCATGGCCAGCCGGTTCTGCTCCAGGCCCAGCGACACGCGGCGCGGGTTGTTCAGGTGGCTGGGATCGACCAGGGCCTGCACTTCCAGCAGGATGGGCCGGGTTCCCTGGCGAACGACGGTGACCACGCTGCCGGACACCGGCTGCTCGTGGCCCGACAGGAAAATCGCCGACGGGTTTTTCACTTCCTTGAGGCCGGTGCCGGTCATCGCGAACATGCCCAACTCGTTGACGGCGCCAAAGCGGTTCTTCACCGCGCGGATCACGCGGTAGCGGCTGCTGCCGTCGCTTTCAAAGTACAGCACGGTATCGACCATGTGCTCGAGCACGCGGGGACCGGCCAGCGCGCCCTCCTTGGTGACGTGCCCGACCAGGACAACGCAGCACAGGTTTTCCTTCGCCCAGCGCACCAGCGCGGCCGCCGATTCGCGGATCTGGGCCACCGAGCCCGGCGCCGAGGACAGCGCCTCGGTGTAGACGGTCTGGATCGAATCGATGACCATCAGCTGCGGTTTTTCACGCTCCGCCTGCCCGAGGATCTGCTCGATGGAGGTTTCCGTCAGGCAGCGGAAATTTTCCAGCCTGATTTCCAGGCGGCGCGCGCGCAGGCCAAGCTGTTCGAGCGACTCCTCGCCCGTGACGTAAAGCCCGGAAAGGCGGGTGCCCAGCGCAGCGGTCAACTGCATCAGCAGGGTGGATTTTCCGATGCCGGGGTCACCTCCGAGCAGGATGACCGAACCCGGAACGACACCGCCGCCCAACACCCGGTCCAGCTCGCCGACTCCCGCCGAGACGCGTTCGGTCGCCGTGCCGCTGACCTCGGTCAGGTCGCGTATCGTGCTGCTCAGCTTGCCGGCGTAGCCGGAAAAGCGCCGCCCGGACGGGCTGCCCGTTGCACTTTCGACCACCGAGTTCCATTCGCTGCACTCGGGGCACTGCCCGGCCCATTTGCTGAGCGAAGCGCCGCAGCTTTCACACTGGTAGCTGTTCCTGTTTTTCGACATGCATGTTCACTCTGAGAAACTGGGGTTTTAACAGATCGACCGCGCAACAGCCAGAGCACTCGCGCTCAAAGAGCAAAAATCGTGCGGGCTGCTCCTGCATTGACCGCATGACCTCCTTCCCATGCCACCCCTGGCCGCTTCACCTAGAATGAAGGCCAACGAGGGAGATTACGTGATGGATCGACGGCAGGAACAACCGCTTATCGGGGAGTCCAGGGCATTCCTGGAAATCCTGGAGCACGTCTCGCGCGTGGCCCAGCTGAACCGGCCGGTGCTGGTGATCGGCGAGCGCGGCACCGGCAAGGAACTGATTGCCGCGCGCATCCACTTCCTGTCGCCGCGCTGGGACCGGCCCTTCGTCCAGCTCAACTGCGCGACGCTGGCCGAAACCCTGCTGGAAACCGAGCTCTTTGGCCACGAGGCCGGCTCGTTTACCGGTGCGACGCGGCGCCGGCTTGGCCGTTTCGAACTGGCCAACGAGGGCAGCCTGTTCCTGGACGAACTGGCCAACACCTCCGGCCGTGTGCAGGAAAAAGTCCTGCGCGTCATTGAATACGGAGAACTCGAACGCGTCGGCGGCAACGATACGATCCGCACGGACGTGCGCATCATCGGTGCCACCAACGAGGACCTGCCCGCGCTGGCCGAAAAAGGAAAATTCCGCGCGGACCTGCTGGACCGTCTCGCCTTTGACGTGATCACCCTGCCCCCCCTGCGTGAACGGCGCGAGGACATCATGCCGCTGGCCCAGCATTTCGCGGTCAAGATGGCGGGGGAGCTCGGCCTGGAACTGTTCGAGGGGTTCGCCGAATCGGCGCGCGAACAACTGCTGGAATTCCACTGGCCGGGCAACGTGCGCGAACTGAAAAACGTGGTGGAGCGGGCGGTCTACTCGTCGCTCGGAACGGACGGAGAAATCACCGAGGTGAACTTCGACCCCTTCGAGTCGCCCTGGCGCCTGGGCGGCAGCACCGCTGGCGGTTCAGGTCCCGGGCAGTCTGCGCCAAGGCAGGCATACGACTTCAAGGAACACATCCAGCAGACGGAAATCGACCTGCTGAAAGCCGCGCTGGAACAGAACCGGTTCAACCAGAAAAAAACCGCCGAGTTTCTCGGCATGACCTACCACCAGCTGCGCGGTTACCTGCGCAAGTATGAACTGACCGATTCGGAGTAGCTTTCAGTGGTGGGGCGGATCGTAGCGGTAGTCCGGCGCGAAATTGTTGAACCGCAGCCACTGGCCCTGGAAGGACAGTTTCACCGTACCGGTCGGGCCGTTTCGGTGTTTGCCGATGATGATCTCGGCCAGGCCCTTGTCCGGTGACTCGTCGTTGTACACCTCATCGCGGTAAATGAAAACGATCAGGTCGGCGTCCTGCTCAATGGAACCCGACTCGCGCAGGTCCGCCATCACGGGACGCTTGTTCGGGCGCTGCTCGAGGGCCCGGTTCAGCTGGGAGAGCGCGATGACCGGCACATTGAGTTCCTTGGCGATCGCCTTGAGCGAGCGGGAAATCTCGGCGATCTCGGTGGCGCGGTTCTCGCCCGTGCCCGGCACGGCCATCAACTGCAGGTAATCGACCACGATCAGGCCGATATCGTGTTCGCGCTTGAGGCGGCGCGCCCGGGCGCGCAGCTCGGCGGGAGACAGGGACGGTGTCTCGTCGATAAAGATCCTGCTCTTGTGCAGCAGGTTCATGGCCGAGGTCAGTTTCGGCCAGTCCAGGTCGTCAAGGTTGCCTGTCCTCAGGCGCGTCTGGTCGATGCTGCCGAGCGAGGAAAACATGCGCATCACCAGTTGCTGTGACGACATTTCCATGCTGAACACGGCCACCGGCACTTCGTTCTTGATTGCCGCGCTTTCAGCGACGTTCATCGCGAAGGTCGTCTTACCCATTGAGGGCCGCCCGGCCACGATGATCAGGTCGGAGTTCTGCAGCCCGGCGGTCAGCTGGTCGAAATCGCTGAAACCGGTCGGTGTTCCGGTGATCTCACCCTCGAACTCGTGGAGTTCCTGGATGCGCTCGAGCGCGCCTTTCATGGCGGACTGCACGGTCTCGTAGCTGGATCCGCTGCGCTGCCCCTGGTCCGCTATGGCAAATACCAGCCGCTCGGCCTGCTCGAGCAGTTCCTGGCTGGTCCTGCCTTCGAGCGAAAAAGCGCCCGCGGTAATCTCGCTGCCGACATCGATCAGCTGGCGCAGGATCGATTTCTCCCGGACGATATCCGCGTAACCCTTGACATTGGCAGCACTGGGCGTGCTCGAGGCCAACTGGCTGATGTAGCCGCCGCCGTCCACGAGGTCGACCTGGCCGCGGGCATGAAACCACTCGGTCACGGTTACCGCATCACAGGGTTTGCTGCCCTCGCTCAGCTCGGCGACGGCCCGAAAAATCAGACGGTGGTCTTCGCGGTAGAAGTCCGCTTCGGTAAGAATGTCCGCAACCGTGTCCCAGGCGCGCGACGAAAGAAGCAAGCCCCCAAGCACCGCCTGTTCTGCCTCAAGCGAATGAGGTGGAACCTTGAGATTTTCGACGGTAGCGACTTTGGGGGCCGGCATTCCTTTTTGTTATTCCGCTTCTACGGTGACCTTGATGGTGGTTTCCACGTCGGCGTGCAGGTGCACGAGCACTTCGTGTTCCCCAGTATAGCGGATCGGGCCTTCACCCATGATGACCTCGGATTTCTCCAGCGCGGGGCCGGCCGCGGTGACCGCTTCGGAAATCTCGCGCGGGCCGATCGAGCCGTACAGCTTGCCTTCTTCGCTGGCGTTGGCCACGAGGCTGATTTCGAACCCTTGCAATGCGCCGAGGCGTTCCTCTGCACTGGAGAGTTTTTTCATCGCGGCTTTCTCGAGCTCTTCGCGACGCGCCTCGAATTCCTTGATGTTGGCGGGCGTGGCCCGAACGGCCTTGCCCTGGGGCACCAGGAAGTTGCGGCCGTAACCCGGCTTGACGGTCACCCGGTCGCCCAGGTCACCCAGGTTCTGCACTTTTTCAAGCAGTATCAGTTCCATTATTTATCTCCTGACAACTCAGCGGGTCATTGATTGTCGGTGTAGGGCAGCAGGGCGAGGTAACGCGCCTGCTTGACCGCCTTGGCCAGCTGGCGCTGGTAACGCGCCTTGGTTCCCGTGATACGGCTGGGAACGATCTTGCCTGATTCGCCAATGTACTGCTTGAGCATGTTGATGTCTTTGTAATCGATTTCGGTAACACCGTCAGCGGTGAAACGACAAAACTTTCTGCGTCGGAAATGACGTGCCATGACTTCTCTCCTGTTCCTTACGAAGCGTCCGCGCCCTTGCTGGCGTCCGCATCTTCAGTTGACTCGGTGGCGGCCTGCGCGGCGGGCTCTTCAGCCGCTTCCGCTTTCTCTTTGGCCGGCGCCTCTTCGGCTTCGGCGGCGGGCGCCTCTTCGACTTCGGCTTCGGCTTCGGCTTCTGCTTCGCCTTCTGCTTCGGCGGCCGGCGCCTTTGAAGCTTCGGGCTCGCTGTCCGCCTGGCGATCATCGTGCCCGCGGCCGGAGCGGTCTTTTTCTTCCTTGGCCTTCATCATGAGCGACTGCTCGGAGATGGCCTCCTGGCGGGAGATCGTCAGGTGACGCAGCACGGCGTCGTTGAATCGAAAGATGCCTTCCAGCTCGGACAGGGTGTCGCTGTCGCACTCGATGTTCATCAGAACGTAGTGCGCCTTGTGAAGTTTCGCGATGGGGTATGCCAGCTGACGGCGGCCCCAGTCTTCCAGTCGGTGAATCGCACCGTTGTTGCCCTCAACCAGGGCACGGTAACGTTCCAGCATGGCAGGAACTTGCTCGCTCTGGTCCGGGTGGACCAGAAAACATATTTCATAGTGTCTCATTGTGACTCCTTGTGGATTTGTCAGCGCTTCAGCAGCGCCACCAAAGCTTCCTTCGCCTTTGAAGTGAAGCAAGGATGTCCGCGGAAAATGATTCCTGTCCGCGGAGCCGGCGGATTATACCAGCATTCAGCTTACGGTGAAACTCTCGCCGCAGCCGCATTCCTCGGCCACGTTGGGATTGTTGAAGTGAAAGGTGGAACCGAGCCCCTCGCTGCGGAAATCCACCACCGAGCCGTCGAGAAACGCCAGGTTTTCGGACGCGACCACCACTTTGACGCCGTCATTTTCAAATACCACGTCGTCCGGACGGATCTCCGCGGCCATGTCGACCGTGTACGACCAACCCGAGCAGCCGGTTTTGCGCACACCCAGGCGCAGGCCCTCGCCGCCGTCCCGTTCGATAAAACTGCGCACTCTTTTTCTTGCAGCCTCTGTCAGTTCAATTGCCATATCAATCGCCTGTCTGCCTGGTTTTGCTCTGATCATCACGGCAGGGTTTTGGTTCCCTGCGGCGTGCTTTATTATTTGGGGCTCGCTCTAGCCGGATCAACCATAAATCATGACAATTATATGCATCAAAGACGCGCTCGCCGGAAAACCGGCGCTGGGCGAAGAAATTACCGTCAGGGGCTGGGTCCGAACCCGGCGTGATTCAAAAGCCGGATTTTCCTTTGTCAACGTGCACGACGGCTCCTGCTTTGATCCGATCCAGGTCGTCGCGCCGGCGGAGCTGGAAAATTACGAGAATGAAATCAAAAAACTGACCAGCGGCTGCTCGGTGATCTGCTCCGGCAAGCTGGTCGAATCGGGCGGTCGCGGTCAGAAATACGAAATTCAGGCGACCGGGGTCGAGGTCGTGGGCTGGGTGGAGGACCCGGACACCTACCCCATCCAGCCGAAACCGCACTCCTTTGAATTCCTTCGTGAGGTCGCACACCTGCGGCCGCGAACCAATACCATCGGCGCCGTGGCGCGCGTGCGCCATGTCGTGGCACAGGCCATCCACCGCTATTTCAGCGAACGCGGTTATTACTGGATCAACACCCCGATCATCACGGCATCCGATGCGGAAGGCGCTGGCGACATGTTCCGGGTCAGCACGCTGGACCTGGCCAACCTGCCGCGCACGGAGAACAACGCCGTTGATTTCGACAAAGACTTTTTCGGACGGGAAACTTTTCTGACGGTTTCCGGACAACTCAATGTCGAGTGCTTCTGCCTTGCCATGAGCAACGTTTATACGTTCGGGCCGACGTTCCGGGCCGAGAACTCGAACACGTCGCGCCACCTGGCGGAGTTCTGGATGGTCGAACCGGAAATTGCCTTTGCAGACCTGGATGATCTCGCCGGGGTGGCCGAAGAATTTCTCAAGTACATATTCAAGGCCGTGCTCGACGAGTGCCCCGACGACATGGCGTTCTTTGAAAAGCGCATCGAACCCGAGGCCATCACGCGGCTCGAGAAGTTTATCGAGACCGATTTCGTGCGCGTGGATTACGAGGAAGCCATTCGCATACTCAGCGAGTCCGGTAAGAAATTCGAGTATCCGGCCCGGTGGGGCCTGGACCTGCAGACCGAACACGAACGCTACCTGACCGAAAAACATTTCAACGCGCCGGTCGTCGTGATGAATTACCCCACCGAGATCAAGGCGTTTTACATGCGACTCAGTGACGACGGGCGAACCGTCGCGGCCATGGACGTTCTCGCACCCGGAATCGGAGAGATCATCGGCGGCTCACAGCGAGAAGAACGGCTGGATGTGCTCGAAAGAAGGATGGACGAACTGGGCCTCGATAAGGACCACTACTCCTGGTACGTTGACCTGCGGCGTTACGGAACCGTGCCGCATGCCGGCTTTGGACTGGGATTCGAGCGCCTGATCAACTACATCACGGGCATGGCAAATATCCGCGACGTCATTCCCTTCCCCCGCGTCCCGGGCAAGGCGGACTTCTGACCACGGCTCCGCGGCTAACCAGCGGACCACAATTCACGCACGCACAAAAAAACGGCCAGGAATATCATCCTTAATATTCCTGGCCGTCGTGCGGACGTCTCGCCACCCGCAAAGTGCATCCATGCTCAACAAGAGTGCAGATCCTTCTGCTGTTGGAGTTGGCGATCCCTGCTTTCTCCAACCTTGTTGACTGATAGTATAGCCACTTCTGTCTATAGACGCAAGTGTCTATTTCATTATTTGTCTAAATTCTTTTTTGGCTATAATCTAAATTGTCTATAGACACATAAGTCTAATTTTGTTATCTTTGGCCCATGGAAAATTTTCAGCAACAAAATAACAACAATTACATCGCAGACTGGCGAGTTGCTGGAACTAGTAAAGAGGCAATTCCGCGTTTCATCGAACGGGCCACCTGCAAGGATGCAGGCAGCCAGGTTGAAAGAGATGGAACCGGTATCGGGACCGGCCCCGACATGGAATGCTGGCCGGTATTGGGAGGTTGGTACGACCTTGCACAGGATGTGGCCCCGGAGCAAGGATGCTCCACGACCCTGGGTCTGTACTTTGGCAAGAAATTGCTCAGCGAGGGAAACGAAACAGTCCACTGAGGAGAGCCCTCGTGGGACGGGCATTTGATTCTCACCTGCTCCCAATTCCTATTCCGGAATTTATCTTCCGGTATTGTCCGGTTTTGAAGAAAATTTCAGGGACCGGATGAATGCATTGAGCACGTTTCAGACGACGCAGATCGGGAACGTGTCTTCAGTACAAGCGCACTAGGAACGGTTTCAGATTAAAAAAATCTGGCAAGTGCCTGATAATCAGGCTATCCTATTGCTAATCTGCCGTATTTATATACGGCTTCCTGTTCCAGGACATGAACAGGTTTTCATGAGATGGATTTCATATACTGCAGTAACGGGATATCAGGAGACTGAGTATGCCCGGCGTGGTTATGAATAAAAATTTTGAACAACAAGACGAAGCGCGATCCATCACACACTTTCTGAGCCGCGTGTTTCGTAAAGTCGTGCGCCTGGTCATCGGGACAGTATCACTGCCCGCTCTCACTGATATTCTCAAAGCCATTTACGTCGAAGAAGCCCAGAAGAAACTGGAGCGCGAAGGATCCCGCCCGACTCGAAGCGCCATCGCCCTGATGACGGGCCTGGATACGCGGGTTGTGTCTGC
>JAZBPJ010000087.1:0-9769 GCA_036351575.1 Lysobacterales bacterium
CGGGCCGGGGTTCTGCCACGTCTGACCCGGCGCCCGCCGCGGTCAGGTTTTCAGCTTGTTTACGATCCAGAGCAGCACGATCGCGCCGATGGTCGCGACGATGACCGAGCCGATGATGCTGGTGGTTATTAATGCGGTAAGTGTTGATCAAGTTTAAAATGCACCCTGAGTTTTGCAAGCGACTGCGCAAGGCGCCGAAAGCGGCGCGGACAGGGAGGACTGGCAGATTACGGACATCAGGTATTCATTGCTACGGCTCAGCTGCCTCGTCGCGGTGATCGTGGCGCTCACGCCGCTTTGTGCTTTTGGCCAGGTATACAAGTGGGTCGACAAGGACGGCATCATCACGTACTCCAACGTGGCGCCGCCGAAAGACGCGGAGTACGACGTGCTGCGTTTTCCCTGTTACGCCTCGGACCCGAAGTGCCGCTCGGTGGCCTGGGAAAAGGTGCCGCTCAATACACGTTCCTTCGCCAACGAGATCGGAGTGGCCGCCCGCAGCAACGCGGTGGATGAGTCGCTTATCCGCGCGATCATTCACGCCGAATCCGCGTACCAGATCGACGCGGTCTCGCCCCGGGGGGCGCAGGGGCTGATGCAGCTGATGCCCGACACCCAGGCGGAGCTGGAAGTGAACAACCCGTTCGACCCGGTGCAGAACATCGACGGCGGCGCCCGCTACCTGGCACAGCTGCTCGGTGAGTTCGAGGGTGATCTCGAGTTGACGGCTGCCGCCTACAACGCGGGTCCGGGCGCGGTCAGGCGTCACCGCGGCGTGCCGCCGTACGACGAAACACAGGAGTACGTCAGGCGCGTCCGTATTCTTTACCGCCGCTACAGCCAGGTGCTTTGAGCGCGCAAGCGCCAAAGCCGGGTGAGCCGCCGCGGATAGCGTTCAGTAAACCAGGCGGACGCTCGTGACCGCCTCGAGATCGCTCAGCGCGGCGATCAGTTCGTCGCAGGGTTTCACGCACCACTCGTCGCCGAGCTCCATGTGCGCGCGGGCCCGCCCGTTGCTGTAGTCCAGCCATACCCGTCCTTCCCCGTCGCGGTAGGGCGCCATCGCGAAGCGCAGTAATTCGGGTATGTTCTCGTCCGGCCCTTTCAGCGCGATACGCACGCCGCGGGAGAAACGCGACTTGGCCTCCGACAGGGTCATGACCTTTTGCGCGCGCATCTGGTAGCCGCCGCTGAAGGCATTAACGGACACCTTGCCCTCGACCACGATGATCTCGTCTTTCTGCAGCAAGTCCACGTACAGCGCCCAGGTGTCGTCGAACAGCGAAACCTCGATGCGCCCCGTGTGGTCCTCGATGGCCGCGAAGCCGCCGCGGTTGCTGCGCCGCCGCACGTCGTGGACCAGGCCGGCCAGGGTCATCGTGATGCCCCTGCGCGGACCGTTTCCATTGGTTTTGAATCGCTTGCCCACGGCGCCGAGCGTGCAGGTCGTAAAGCGTGCGAGTTCGTCGGCCTGCAGTTCCACGGGGTGACCCGTCAGGTAGAGGCCGAGCGATTCCCTTTCCGCCTGGAGTTCCTGCAGGCGGGTCCAGGGCCGCAGGTCTGCGTGCTCCGCCATGCGCGGCGCCGGGTCGCCGGCAAGGTTGCCGAACAGGTCGACCTGGCCGGCTTCACGGTCGCGCTGGTATTGTTCCGCGGCCTGGATGGCGTCCGGCAGCTCGGCCAGCATGCGGCCGCGGTTGCCGTCGGGGTCCAGGCCGTCGAGGGCGCCCGAGCGCACCAGGACGTCCAGCGCGCGCCGGTTGACCTTGCGGTGGTCGATGCGGTTGCAGAAATCGGAGAGGTCTTCGAACGGCCCGGCTTCGCGCACTTCCTCGATCACGTCGATGGCCGCGTGACCCACGCCTTTCACGGCGCCCAGGCCGTAGCGGATGGTGTTCTCGTCGACGGCGGTGAAGTGGTGTACCGACGTGTTCACGTCCGGAGGCAGGATGGTCAGCCCCAGGCTGCGGCATTCGCGCACGAATTCGTCGACGTTGTCGGTCGAATCCATGTCCGAGGACAGCACGGCCGCCATGAACCAGGAGGCGTAGTGGGTTTTCAGCCAGGCGGTCTGGTAGGCGATCAGCGCGTAGGCGGCCGAGTGCGACTTGTTGAAACCGTAGCCGGCGAAGGTCTCCATCTGGTCGAAGATGTAGTTGGCGACATCCTCTTCCACGCCGTTCGCGGTCGCGCCGTCGACAAACACCAGGCGCTGCCGAGCCATCTCGGCCTCGTCCTTCTTGCCCATGGCGCGGCGCAGGATGTCCGCGGCGCCCAGCGTGAAGCCGGCCAGTTCCTGCGCGATCTGCATGACCTGTTCCTGGTAGAGGATGACGCCGTAGGTCGGCTCCAGGATGTGCCGCACTGCCGGGTGCGGATATTTTGCCTGCGCGCGCCCGTGCTTGCAGTCCAGGTAGGTTTCGACCATGCCCGAATCCAGCGGCCCCGGACGGAACAGCGCGACCAGCGCGACGATCTCGTCGAAACTGTCCGGGCGCAGCTTGCCGATCAGGTCTTTCATGCCGCGCGATTCGAGCTGGAAAACCGCGGTGGTCTGGCAGGATTGCAGCAGCTTGAACGTCTTCGGGTCATTCATCGGCAGCGTTTCGAGCCGGATGGGGTCTTCTCCCGCCTGCTCGCGCTCGGCGTTGATGGCCTTCAGCGCCCAGTCGATGATGGTCAGGGTGCGCAGGCCCAGGAAGTCGAATTTCACCAGCCCGACTTTCTCGACGTCCTTCATGTCGAACTGCGTGACGATGCTGCCGCCGCCCGGCTCGCAGAACAGCGGCGTGAAATCGGTCAGTTTCGAAGGGCCGATGACCACGCCGCCGGCGTGCTTGCCGGCGTTGCGCTTGATGCCTTCGAGCGAGCGGGCGAGGTCGATGATGGCGCGCGTGTCTTCCTCTTCCTCGTAGCGTTGGCTGAGCTGGGGTTCTTCGGCGAGCGCCTTGTCCAGGGTCATCTTCAGCGTCATCGGGATCAGCTTGGCGATGCTGTCGACGAATCCGTAGCCGTGTCCGAGCACGCGCCCGCAGTCGCGCACCACGGCTTTTGCTTTCATCGAACCGTAGGTGATGATCTGGCTGACGCGGTCGCGCCCGTACCTGCGCGAGACGTAGTCGATCACGCGGTCGCGCTTTTCCATGCAGAAATCGACGTCGAAGTCGGGCATGGACACGCGTTCGGGGTTGAGGAACCGCTCAAACAGCAGTTCGTGCACCAGCGGGTCGAGGTCCGTTATGCCCAGCGCGTAGGCGACCAGCGAACCCGCGCCCGAACCGCGGCCGGGGCCGACCGGGATGCTGTTTTCCTTGGCCCAGGAAATGAAGTCGGCGACGATCAGGAAGTAACCCGGAAAACCCATTTGCTCGATGACGCCGAGTTCGTGCTCCAGGCGTTCGATGTATTCGGTTTCCGGGTGCCATTCGCTGGGCGGCAGCACCTCGAAGCGGCGTTTCAGGCCCTCCTCGGAATCGCGGCGCAGCAGGTCGGCGATCGTCATGCCGTCGGGCGTCGGAAAATCGGGCAGGTGGTAGGTGCCCAGTTTCATTTCAAGGTTGCAGCGCATGGCGAGGTGGTAGCTGTTTTCTACCGCCTCAGGCAGGTCGAAAAAGACCTCGGACATGCTCCTCGGGCTCTTGATGTACTGCTCTTTCGAGTAGCGCACTTCCCGGCGCTTGTCCGAGAGCAGGCGCCCCTCGTGGATACAGACGCGCGCCTCGTGCGCCCGGTAGCCGGCCTCGTCGGCGAAGCGCACGTCGTTGGTCGCCACCACGGGCAGTCCGCAATCGGCGGCCACCGCCAGCGCGCCGGCCTCGTAGCGCGCCTCGTTGTCCCGCCCCGTGCGCTGCACCTCGATGTAGAAACGGCCGGGAAACACCGAGTTCCAGTGTTTCGCCAGGTTGCGCGCCCGGTTGGGGTGCCCGGCGAGGATCGCCTGCCCGATGTCGCCCTCGCGTGCGCCCGAAAGGGCGATCAGGCCGTCGGCGTGCGCTTCGACCCAGTCCGGCCGGACGTGAGGCACGCCCAGGTGCTGTCCCTCGAGGTACGCCTTGCTGATCAGTTCGCACAGGTTCAGGTATCCGCGGCGGTCCTGGCAAAGCAGCACCAGGCGGGAAACCTGGTCCGGATTGTCCGGCGGGCGGATCAGCATGTCCGCGCCGACGATGGGCTTGATGCCCGCTTTCTGCGCGGCCTGGTAAAACTTGACCAGGGCGAAGAGGTTGTGTTCGTCGGTGACCGCGACCGCCGGCATGTCGAGTTCGCGGGCCCGTTTGACGAGTTCGTCGATGCGGACCGTGCCGTCTACCAGCGAGTACTCCGTGTGCAGGTGCAGGTGGACAAAATGCGCGGTCATCGGGCGAGGCGGTCACGGGTTCATTGGATCGGGGAAGTCATTGTACAAGAATCCGCGGCCGCGACTACCGGCCCGTTTCGCGTGGCCGACGCACGCCGGGCACATGCCCGATTTAAGCGGAAGAGAGCTGGAAACCGGGGTGATTTTTCACCCCGGCGTTTGAGGATTCGGTCAGGCCAGCGGCTTGACGTTGGCGTTCAGGCGGAACAGGTTGCCCGGGTCGTAGGCTTTCTTGATCTCGACCAGCCGTGAGAAGTTGCCCCGGTAATTGGCGTTGACGACTTCCTGGCCCTCGCCGAACATGTCGTTGGTGTAGAAACCCCGGGTGTATTTTTCCATGTTGGCCCAGTGCGACTTGATGTAGCGCACGTGGTCCGAGCCGTCTTCGCCGTATTTCCAGGAGACGAAGGACAGCATGTTGTGCTTTGATTCCCGGTGGGCAAAGGCGGTTGCATCCGCCGCGACCCGCCCGATGGCGCCGCCGGATTGCTGGAAGACGACGCGTGTCGCGCGGCTCGGCGAAGCCTCGAAGTTGTCGACCAGGTCGTCGATCAGCGCAGGGGAAAGTGCGCCGGTGAAGCCCGATTTCATGTAGCCGGAGAAGGCGCGCGGATCGTCGTAATCGCCCGAACGCTGCAGGGCCACGTAATCCATCGGCGTCACGGTCTCGGAAACCACGGTGCCGGCCTTGCGGATCGGCGCGAAGACTTCTTCCGTTCTGGCCGGGTCGCCGCTCCAGACGACCATGATGATGACGCCCGGTTCCTGGCCGGGCGGCCCGCCGATGCCGCCGTCGACCTGCAGTTCGTCCGGCGCGCTGTCTGCGTACTCGGCAAAGAAGTTCATGACCTGTTTCGCCTCGGAGAACGGAAAGATGAAGCGTCCCGATCCGACCGTCCGCTGCATCGGGTGCAGCCGGAACAGGAACGAGGTCACGATGCCGAAGTTGCCGCCGCCGCCGCGCAAGCCCCAGAACAGGTCGGGGTTTTCTTCCATTGAGGCGCGGCGCAGCCTGCCGTCGGCGGTCACCACGTCGAACTCCAGCGCATTGTCCAGCGTCAGGCCGAAGCGCCGACCCACGCGGCCGAAGCCGCCGCCGAGCGTCAGGCCGCCGACGCCGGTGTGCGAGACCGTGCCGGCCGTGGTCACGAGCCCGTGCGCCATGGTTTCGTGGTCGAGTTCACCCAGCAGGCTGCCGCCCTCGACGCGTGCCGTGCGCGCTGAGGGGTCGACCCGGACACCGCGCATGGCCGACAGGTCGATCTGCATGCCGCCATCGCAGGACGACTGGCCGGAAGCACTGTGACCGCCGCACTTGACGGCCAGCAGCAGTTCGTTTTCCCGTGCGAAGGTGACCGCGCTGGATACGTCTGCAGGACCGGTCGGCTGCACCACCAGCGCCGGGTGCTTGTCGAAGTCCGGGTTGATCAGCAGGCGCGCCTCGTCGTAGCCCTCGATACCGGGCAGCAGCAGTTTGCCTTTCAGGCTGTCGCTGAATTCCTGCACCGCTGCCCTGGCCAGGGTCACCTGTTTGCCGTTGCCGGTGACCGCGTTGATGTTGCCGCTTACCTCGGTCGGCGTGTGGCGCAGGGATTCAGCCCAGAGCGCACGGGCGGGCAGGGTGGCCGCGACCGTCGCGGCGATGGATTGGCTGAGGAAGCGGCGTCGTTTCATGTGAATGCTCTCCGGTCGGTTTTTATTCGTGTGGTGGTGGTGAGTTTCTTACCCGCATACATGACGGGCGTTACCTATTGCTATAGACGAGGGCAATGAATATTTCCACCCGGCGCGGGACGGGGGACTGCTTGAACGGCTGCGCGATTCCTGCTATCTTGCGCGCCCGCTAACGCGATATAATGTTAGCGATTGGGCGCGTAGCTCAGCGGTAGAGCACTGTGTTGACATCGCAGGGGTCACTAGTTCGATCCTAGTCGTGCCCACCAACAGCAAAAACCGGCAGTCGGTTCATTCCGCTGCCGGTTTTTTTTAGCCGGGGCTTTGGTGAGTGGTTTCGTATGGGGCGTTCCAAGGGTGTATGAGCACGGGATGTGCGAATCCAAGCGATACAGGGATGTACGCCCTGCGCGAGCGTCCCTTGGAAGGCCCCTGCGAATCACGAACTTTTAGAGCGGCAAATAAAACACCGTGTTCGAGATCAGCACCATGATGAAGATAAGGCAGGTGACCATCGGCCCCAGGTAGATGCGGCCGGTCACGCGGAAGAAGTAGCGGTTGAAGTAGGGCAGCACGAACATCATCGGCACGACCGCGAACAGCAGGTTGATGTACAGCCAGCCGTCCGTCCAGTAAACCATGCCCGTGGCGGCGAACACCGTGTACTGGATGATCACGATCAGCAGCAGGCCGAGGGAATTGGCGACGCCACCGCGCAGCATGCTTTTCCATTCCGCCTCGCCTTCGAAGCGCATGGCGCCGTTGACGCGCAGCGAATTCGACAGGAAGAAAATGAAAAAGATCGGTGCGTACATCGCCAGCAGCACCAGCAGTTCCGGCCGGAACACGCGAACCCCCATGAACAGGAAGTTGTAGTCGACGTGCAGCAGGTAATAGAGCGTGAAGACCGTCATGAAATAGGCGGCGAACAGGATGAAGGCGAGAAAGAAGGTCTTCAGCAGTTCGCTGCCGCTGACCCGGGCGCCCCACATGGCCGGTTCGACGCCGTGTTTCTTGCCGAAGAACCGGTAGCTTGCGAAGAACAGCAGGTAGCCCAGCGTGCCGTTGAGCACGGCCCAGAGCATGACCGCGTTGTTCATGCGCTGCGGGAAAAACCAGGTCTGCTGTCGTGAAGAGGCGTCGACGAACAGTTTCTGCGACAGTTCCGCCATCGGAATGTAGGTAAAGCAGGCAATCAGTGCGCTGACGGCAAAGACTGACCAGAACACGGCAGCGCCCTTGCCTCGCGGGCGGGGCAGGGCCGGCGGAAGCGGGTGCACGAGCGCCTGGAAGTAAGGCGTTTGCAGCAGGATGCGGGACAGCGGAATCAGCGCCACCAGCGCCGCGATCATCGACACCATGCCAAGCAGTTCCTTCCAGTACCAGATCTGGTCGGTGCTGGCGAGGCCGCTCTCGTGGTCGAAAACGTATTCGAAATACTCGATCTGGTTGGCGGTCGCCTCGATCATGTAGGGCTGGAAGGGGTGCAGGATGCGCTCGTTATGCACCACGCGCAGCGTGCGTGCATCGATGTCGCCGTAGTAGCGGCCGATCTCGACCTCGTCGATCGGCGGCAGGCCTTCGAGCGCCAGCCCCGAGTTGACGGCGCGCAGCGCCTCGGGGGCTGTTCGCATATCGCCGTTTTGCAGTTCGTTGCGATAGGCGCCCTCGTCCCAGAAGGCGTAGCTGACCCCCACGTTGGAACGCACGTTTTCCAGGATATCTGCCCGCAGGGTCAGCACGTAGCCCGAGATGAATATCGAGTGCAGCAGGGAGGGTTCGCCGGTTTCGATGGCCCGTTTGCCGAAGTAATCGGCGCCGCGGATGGCCGCGTTGCCGCCGGCCGAGTGCCCGGTGCTGCCAATCCGCTTCTTGTCGATGTAATTCAGATTTTCGCTGTTTGCCGCGTAGTCGACCACCGCGAACATGCCGTAACCCTCGGTGGTCGCGGCCAGCCGGCTCATGGACGCGCTGGAACGTCCCTGCGCATAAGGGTCGATGGAAATCACGACGAAACCGCGGCGCGAGAGTTCGATCGCAATGTTGGCCAGCGCTTCGCGCGATCGCTGGAAACCGGGTACGACGACGATCAGCGGCGCCTTGTTGTCCTTGCTGACATCGCGCGGTTTGAACAGGTCGCCCGCCACCCACTGGCCGTTTTGCGTGGGTATGAGAACCTCGTTGACCCGCACGGCTCCGCCCGATGTCATGACCTGCGATGCAAGGAAGCTGCAAACGACGACGGTCAGCAGCGTGAGAAACAAAAAGCGTGCGTCGTGTTTTTTTCTGATGGGTGCGTCCATCGGCCCAGTTTACCGTTTTGTGTCCGCGCCGGGGATGCCGGCCAGGATAAAAAAAGCCGGCCAGGCGGCCGGCTTTTCTTCGTGCATTCGAAAATCAGGCTTGCGTTCAGGTCGAGCCGTAGGCGACTCCGCCGCGGCCGCGGCCCTTGCGGGTGCGCTGGCCCGGGCGAACCGTGAATATCATGATCGCCGCTCCGATCAGGCAGGAAACGCCTGCGATCAGGAAGGGTGTCATCCAGCCGATCGGTGACGTGCCGCCGGCAGCCGCATCCTTGAACAGGCCGGCCAGCAGCGGGCCGACGATTCCGGCCACGCCGTACGCGCTGAACACCCAGCCGTAGTTGCGGCCGACTTCCTTGTTGCCGAACCAGTCCGCGGTCACGGCCGGGAACAGGGCGAAAATGCCGCCGTAATTGAAGCCGATCAGGCAGGCCGCAATCACCAGGCCCGTGGTCAGGCCGGTGTAAATGAAGACATGGTAGGTGGCCAGCATCGCGACGCCCTGGAGCGCTGACATGATGATGATCGCGCTCTTGCGCCCGATCCGGTCGGAAATCATGCCCCAGAGGATGCGTCCGAGACCATTGAAGATCGCCAGCCAGGCGACGGCGGTTTCGGTCGTGATGCCGGCGTTTTCGACACCGTGGTAGGAAAGCGCGTCGATACCGAACAGCTTGATGCAGTAAATGACCATCAGGCCGGCGATCGCCGAGGACAAAAACACCACCCAGATCGAGTAGAACTGCGGCGTCTTCAGCATCTGTGCGGGTGCAAAACTGACCCCGTCGCCAGAGGTTGCCGCGTTGGCCGGATCCGGTTTCCAGCCGGCCGGGCGGTAGCCTTCGGGCGGGTTGACCATGACCACGCTGCCCAGCAGCACCAGGGCCGCGAAAATGAATCCGTAGATCACGAATACACTCTGCACGGGCGGCAGACCGAAGACTTCCGCGTAGTTCAGCAGGCCGCCGAACCAGGAGCCGGCGAGCTTGACCCAGATCGTCGCGCCGAAACCGAAACCGGCCACAGCGAGGCCCGTGATCATGCCCTTTTTATCCGGGAACCACTTGACGCCCACCGCGATCGGCACGACGTAGCCGAGGCCGATACCGGCGCCGGCGACCAGGCCGATGCAGATAAACTGGGCCCAGAAACTGGTGCCGAAGAAACCGCCCAGCACGAAGCCGAGCCCAAGGAACAGGCCGCCCAGGATGGTCAGGCGCCGCGGGCCGACTGTGGCCAGCATGCGGCCGGCCAGGATCATCACCGCCGCGAACGTCGCCAGGCCGGCGGAGAAGATCCATGCGGTCTGGGTTGCGGTGAACTGGTAAATGCCGCTGGGGTCGGTCAGTATCCTGGTGAATACCGACCATGCATACAGGGCGCCAAGGGCCAGTTGAATCAGGATTGCACCGACGACAACCAGCCAGCGATTGAG
>JAZBPJ010000088.1:0-18268 GCA_036351575.1 Lysobacterales bacterium
ACGAATACCTGAGCTTCCGTTTTTTCGTTCGCGAAAAGCGCTACGGCAACCAGGAAGACAGGGTATGGAACCAACGCCGCTGGGATATCGTGCAGCAGATCGTCGACTCGATCGAGGTCACGCCGCGGCCGGTGAAATTTTGAATGGCCCGAGCCCGCCGCCTGGCTCAGCCCCGTTCGCAATCACTCATCCTCTTCGGGCATCGGCAGCGCCATGTTGGCGTAGATGGACAGGTCTTCCGGCTCCGCCTCGTCGCTTTCCGCGGGGTTGAGTACCCGCTCGATGTGCTCGAGAAACGGTTGTGCTTCTTCGAGTTCCGGGTCGAAGCGCAATGCGAATTGCAAATGGCCCCTGGCCGTTTCCAGGAATTGCCGGTTTCGCGGAAACAGCTGCAGGTACATGAAGCCCTTGTAAAATTCCTTCAGGGCAGGCTGTTCCAGCCGGTTGATGATGTAGACGAACCGGTCCGCGGCTTCCTGTTTCCGGTCAGCCTGGATGAGCAGGTCGGCCAGCAGCAGGTTGCCCCTCATCCATTCCTCGTCCTGGTCCAGGTTGGCTTCGAGCACCGCAATGGCGTCTTCTCTGCGGCCGGTCTGGTTATAGGTCCTGACGCATATGCTCAGGAAATTCGGGTATGAGAAGATTCCCGGGTTTTCATCACAGACCCTCGATATCTGGTCCAAATGCTGCCTGCTCCACATGATGGCGAGAAGCGGTCTCAGCGAGGCCAGGTTCCGGTTGCCGTACTCGTATTCGGACCGGAACAGGTACGGTTCGCTGGACCAGTCATGGTTGCGGTTCCAGGTGATGCCGGCGCCCAGCAGGATCAGCGGCAGGCCCACCAGCATGATGATTTTCGAGTTGAAGCGTTTTGCCACTGCAAACGCGGCGAACGCGACGATGATGGCGAAACCGATCGATGGGTAATAAAGGTAACGGTCGGCCATGTGCGGCAGCGAACCATCGCTGCTGATCAGGCGGCTGGCCGGCAGGAAGGCGATGAAGAAAAACGCCAGCCCGGCAGCGAGCGCAGGCTTCCCTCTGAAGTACAGCGCGACCGCGCTCAGCAGCAGCACGACCCATGCAATTCCCCCCAGCCACAGGGTGAGGTCCGTTGGCCGGCCGTAAAAAACGGCCAGCGGCCAGGGCCAGAATATCGTGTGTATCGCCTGGGCAAGCACGAAACCCATGCGCTCGACGTAACTGGCGCCGGCAAACCGGGTGGCTTCCCACACCACGCTGAATTCATCGCCCGATGGCGCTTCGCCCGCCAGTGCATTGGTGCGCAGGTAAAAGTAGCCGGCGATGGGCAAAAGCATCCAGAACACGGGCAGGAACCGGCGAACCCGCTGCCAGAAAGTGCCCTCGGTCAGCAGGAAGATCAGCGCGACCGCGATGCCGGGCAGCGACAGCGCGCTCTCCTTGAACAGGATGGCGATGCAGTAGGCCAGCCCGAAACCGAGCCAGGCGCTGACGGGTTTCGACTCCAACCGGGCAAGCAGCCACCAGAGACCCGCGATGGCAAAAATCGAAACCGAAATTGAGGAGCCGTTGAAAACGGAATTCACCACCTCGGTGTGCACGGGGTGAACGGCGAATAGCATCGCCGCCGTCAATGCTGCGAGCTCGGCTTTCCTGCCGCCGATGCCGCGCATGTTCAACAGGTATCGCAGAAAGCCGAGCAGCAGAAGGGTTGCGACGACGTATTTTGCAATATTGAAGAGGTGGTAGCCGGGGTTCCAGTCGCCAAACCACCGTGTTTGCACATCGAAGCTGATCAGCAGAAGCGGGCGGTAGAAGCCGTGACCGGGACGGTCGCCCCAGACATCCCGCGTGAAGGCTTCTTTTATGGAATCGATTTTGACGGCCTGCTTGGCGCCGACGAACACCTTGTCGTCGAGTACGAGGTTTTCGTGCGCGGCATTGGCGAACGCCAGGACGGTGACCAGGGCCAGGACGACGGCGGAAACCCAGGCGGTGGATCTGCTGTTGCCTCCGGCAGGGGCTGCGGTTGGCTCGTTCACGGTTTGCGCTGGCTCCATGACCTTGAAAAGTCCTTATTCTAAATGCAAAAACGCCGCGGTGAAGCGGCGTTTTTGTTTCTGAGGCCGAATGGCCGTTCAGTCTTCGTCTTTCTTCTTGAAATCCGCCTCGAGCTGGTTCTGCACATCGCGCGGAACCGGATCGTAGTGGCTGAACTCCATGGTGAAGCTGCCCTGGCCCTGGGACATGCTCTTCAGCTCGGCGTGGTAGTCGCTGAGCGAACTCAGCGGCATATCCGCCTTCACCGTGACCTGTCCGCCGCTCAGGCTTTCCGTGCCGCTGATGCGCGCGCGGCGGCCGGCGAGGTTGCCGGTGATATCACCCATCACGGCTTCGGGAACGGTTACGTCCACGCTGACGATCGGTTCGAGAATCTGCGGGCCGCCGTTCGAGATGGCGTCCAGGAACGCATTACGGGCTGCGATGACGAACGCGATTTCTTTTGAATCCACCGGGTGGAATTTGCCGTCGTAGACTTCGACCTCGATGTCCTGCAGCTGGTAGCCCGCGATGGCGCCTTCCTCCATGATCTGGCGAACGCCTTTTTCGACCGCGGGGATGAGGCTGGTCGGAATCGCGCCGCCGACCACGCTGTTCTTGAACTGGAAGCCCTCGCCTCGTTGCAGCGGGCGGATGCGCAGGAAAACTTCACCGAACTGGCCGGCGCCGCCGGTCTGCTTCTTGTGGCGGTAGTGGCCTTCGGCCGCCCGCGTGACGGTCTCGCGGTAGGCGATGCGCGGCGGACGGGTTTCCACCTCGACGCTGTAGCGCGATTTCATGCGCTGCAGCATCACCCGCATGTGGAATTCACCCAGGCCGCGGATCACGGTTTCGTTCAATTCCTGGTTCTGCTCGATGATGAAGCAGGGGTCTTCTTCCGACAGCTTGGCGATCGACTGCGCCAGCTTCTGTTCCTGGCCCCGGGCCTTCGTTTCAATGGCCAGGCCGTACATCGGCTGCGGCAGATCGACGGGCTTGAGGTGGAAATGATCTTCATCGTGTGAATCGTGCAGGATGGCGTCGTAGTAAATTTCCTCCACCTTGGCCACGGCGCAGATGTCGCCCGGTATACCGGCATCGACTTCCTCGTGCTTGCCGCCCTGGACTTTGAACAGGTGCCCCACCTTGAACGGCTTGCGGCCGTCGCCGACCAGCAACTGGGTGTCGGGCCTGATCGTGCCCTGGTAAATGCGGAATATGCTCAGTTTGCCGACGAAAGGATCGTTGGTGATCTTGAACACGTGCGCCACGACGTGGCCGTCGGGGTCCGCTGTGACTTCGACTTTCTCCGCGTCCTTTCCTTCGCCCTTGAGGATAGGCGGCGGATTTCCTTCCAGCGGGTTGGGCAGCAGGCGCTTGGCCAGCTTCAGGAAACTGTTGAGGCCGGCGCCGTTTTGCGCCGAGGTGAAGCAGATTGGCACCAGGTGCCCTTCGCGCAGCGCTTTTTCAAAGGCGTCGTGAAGTTCTTCCTTGCTCAGATCCTCGCCTTCGAGATACTTCTCCATCAACTCCTCGTTGACTTCGACGACCTGGTCGATGATGGCTTCGTGCGCGTCGGACATGGACAGGATGTCGGTTTCACCGTCTTCGTCGTAAAAACAGTCCCTGATCTTGGTCAACCCCTCCGAGGGCAGGTTGATCGGCAGGCACTCGGGACCGAATTCCTCGCGGATGATGTCAACCAGGCTGGCCAGCGTATTCTTGCCGACCTGGTCGATCTTGCTGACGACGATGATGCGGCAAAGGCGGCGTTGCTTGGCCCGGCGCATCAGGCGGCGGGTGGAAAGCTCGACGCCGTTGTGTGCATTGATCACGATGGCGGTCGTCTCGGTTGCCGCCATCCCGCTCAGGGTCGGACCGCGGAAATCCGGGAATCCCGCAGTGTCGATCATGTTCAGGTGAACGCCTTCGAAATCCAGGCTGGCGATGGCCGAATCCAGCGAATGCTGCATTTCTTTTTCGAGCGGGTCGTGGTCGGTCGTGGTGCTGCCCCGTTCGATGGTGCCGGCTTCGCCGATCACCCCGGCTCGCTCGAGCAGGGCTTCGATCAGCGTGGTTTTGCCGCTGCCGGCATGGCCCACAAAAGTGAGATTGCGGATGTCTTCGGTACGGTAGTTCGGCATTCGGTCTTCCTGATGCTTTGTTATCTGGGGGGACGGTCATCCTAGTACAGTTTGGCGGATGCTCCAAATCCCGTTTCGTGTATTCCGCGCAGTCACCGGCAAGCGGTGATTCATGCCGCGGGAAGATTCTCGGTCAACACGGAGAAATTGGAGCAATCTTAGGCATGAATCCCATGGGAAGCCTTGATATCGGTCAAGCGCAGCCGCGAGCAGGCCTGTGCAGTTGCGTTGAAAATTTTTTAAGCCGCGCGGAACTTCCCGCAAGGGCCAGGGTCGTATCCCGTGAACGTTGAAGTTCATTTGTTTCACACTCCTCGTGGGTAGTCAGATCCCATTCACGACAACCCCAATATTGCGGCGCCTTCCATGGCGCCGCTTTTTTTGCCGGACCGGCAGCGGCGGGAAGCAATTCGAAAAGCGGGCTTGATTAGTCATGGCCGCCGGTACCATCATAGGCCCGGGTTGAGCGGATGCAGGGCCCGGAAGACGGGCATTAAAAAAAGGCCGCGGGTCAGGGAATGAGGAGTGCAGAATTAATACCCTGTCAGGTTGAGGGAGAGACCATCCCGCGGCCTTCAACTAATAGACCGTTCCAGGTGGGAAAAGGTTTCAAAAAAATCTGAAGGAGATCAGACGTGAGTGAATCGGCTAAGGAAGTGGGCGCGGTAATCCGCACGAACAAGGGTGAAATCAAGCTGCGGCTGTTCGCCGGGCAGGCGCCGGTGACCGTCGCCAATTTCGTCAACCTCGCCAGCCGCGGATTCTATGACGGCTTGACGTTTCACCGCGTCATTCCGGATTTCATGATCCAGGGCGGTTGCCCGAACGGCAGCGGAACGGGCGGCCCCGGCTACCGTTTCGAGGACGAGTGCAGGGACGATGTCCGGCACGACGCCCCGGGCAAGCTGTCCATGGCCAACGCCGGTCCCGGCACCAACGGCAGCCAGTTTTTCATCACCCATGTCGAGACGCCCTGGCTCGACGGCCGGCACACCGTATTTGGAGAAGTGCTGGGCAGCGACGACCAGGCCGTGGTCGATTCCATCGCCGTGGGCGACGCCATCGAGTCGATCGAGGTAAGCGGCGCGGAAGCGCTGCTGGAAAGCCAGGCCGCGCGTATTGCCGAGTGGAACGGGAAGCTCGCCTAGTACCGGCAGCTCTCAGTAAGATCTTGCAACGCTGTAGGACGCCAGCGTCGACATGGCGTCCTTCCATACAGAATCCGGCAGCGTTGCGACCGCTTCCATTGCTTCTTCTGCCAGGCGGCGGGCGGCCTCTTCGGTCTGTTCGAGCGCGCCGCAGGCCCGGATAAGCCGGACGATCTCCGTGATCCGGTCGATGCCGCCTGCGCGGATGGTATCGTCGATCAGCTGCCGGTCTTCGCCGGTCAGCACCTTGCGGCCCAGGATCAGCGGCAGTGTCGGTTTGCCCTCGGCCAGGTCGTCACCGATATTCTTTCCCAGTGTTTCCGCGTCCGCAGTGTAATCCAGCACGTCATCGGCCACCTGGAAGGCCGCGCCCAGTTTCCGTCCGAATCGCGCCAGCGGTTCTTCCAGTTCCTGCCGGTCTGCAAGCACGGCCCCGAGCTGGCAGGCCGCTTCGAACAGTTTCGCGGTCTTCTTCTCGATCACGCTGAAATAACGTTCCTCGCTGACCTCGGGGTCGTGCATGTTGAGCAGCTGCTCGACCTCGCCCTCGGCGATCGTATTGGTCGCATTCGAGAGCACTTCCATGACCCGCATCGATTCGACGGTCACCATCATCTGGAAGCTGCGGGAGTAAAGAAAATCTCCGACCAGCACGCTGGCGGCATTGCCCCAGACGGCGTGCACGGATTCCCGGCCACGGCGCATGTCGGACTCGTCCACGACATCGTCGTGCAGAAGGGTCGCGGTATGGATGAACTCTATGACGGCAGCCAGGGTGACGTGGTGCGGGCCCTCGTAGCCGCAGGCCCGGGCGGCCAGGACCACCAGCATCGGGCGCAGACGCTTGCCGCCCGAGCCGATGATGTACTCCGCGATCTGGCGGATCAGCACCACCTCGGAGTCCAGGCTGCTGCGGATCAGGTCGTCCACGGCGGTCATGTCATCCGCGCACAGGTCGAGCACACGGGATATATCCGGGGGCGCGGCCGGTGAGACTGCCTCGGTTGCGAAACGTTTCGCCATGGTTATCCTGGCTGCGATAAAGCGCCAATTATAGGTGTGGATGCAAGTAATCGGAAAGCACCGGAATCCCCGGCCCGTTGAAACTCGGTTTATAATCCGCCGGCCATGCCGTCCCATCGAACCCATTCCCATGAAATTCGCTACGCCGCCACGCTGTCGGGCGTGATTGCGCTGCGCATGATGGGGCTTTTCCTGATTCTTCCGGTGTTCATGATTCTCGCCGTGGAGGTGCCCGGATACACGCCGCTGGCCGCCGGGGTGGCCATGGGCATCTACGGCCTGACCCAGGCGGCCCTGCAGCAGCCCTTTGGCTGGCTTTCGGACCGCTGGGGGCGGCGGCCGGTCCTGCTGCTCGGCCTGTCGCTGTTCGCGCTCGGCGGCATCGTGGCCGCCATGGGCGACAGCATGGCGGCATTGATCGCGGGGCGCGCGCTGCAAGGCTGCGGCGCCGTCGCCGGTGTCGCCATGGCGCTGGCTGCGGACGTGTCGCGCCCCGAGAAACGTTCCATCGTGATGGCCGTCATCGGCATGGGCATCGGCGCTTCTTTCCTGGTTTCCATGATGGCGTCCGTGCCGCTGGCGACCCTGCTTGGTCTTGGCGGGCTGTTCTGGCTCACGGTTCTTTTTGCGGTCGCCGGAATCGTGCTGGTCCTGTCCGTGCCCGCGGTCACGCCGCGGCATGAAACGGTGCACGAGGGCGAGTCGCCGGCAACGCGCCCGGTCTGGCTGCTGTCGATCAGCGTGTTCCTGCTGCACCTGGTGATGACGCTGCTGTTCGTGACGTTTCCGCCCATGCTGCAGGGGCGTTATGGCCTGGAACTGGCCGACCATTGGATGATTTACGTGCCGACCATGCTACTGTCCGTGGTCATCGTATTCCCGGCGCTGCGGCGCATGGGTGCAACGCTCTCCGAGCACCGTTACCTGCCCTGGGGTTTCGTGGCGATGTCGGTGGCCCTGGTCACGATGTCGCTGACCGGTCAGTGGCTGCTGCTGGGTACCGCGGTGACCCTGTATTTCCTGGGTTTCAACCTGCTGGAAGCATCGATGCCTTCCGTGCTTTCCCGGGTGACCGGCAGCAGGGGGCGCGGACGCCGGATGGGTCTCTACAGTTCCTTCCAGTTTATCGGTGCTTTCATCGGCGGCGTCGCGGGCGGGTGGCTGCTGTCCCGCCTGGGCAGCGGTTTCGCGCTGACCCTGGCAGGGGTGTTTTGCCTGCTTTGGGCCGGGTTTTTGAGCCGCCTGATGAAGGGTGTTTTTCCGACAGGGGCGCATGGCTGACTGTGCTAAACTTCCAGCACGCTTGAATAGGGAGGTGCCTGATGGCACGAGGTATCAATAAAGTTATCCTGGTCGGCAACCTTGGAGGCGATCCGGAAACACGCTACACGGCCAGCGGAGCCGCGATCACGAATATTACCGTTGCGACCAGCGAGTCCTGGCGCGACAAGCAGACCGGCGAGACCCAGGAACGCACCGAGTGGCACCGGGTCGTATTTTTCAACCGCCTGGCGGAAATCGCCGGCGAGTACCTGCGCAAGGGCCGCCAGGTCTATATCGAGGGCTCGCTGCGCACGCGGAAATGGCAGGGTCAGGACGGCCAGGACCGCTGGACTACCGAAATCGTGGCGAACGAAATGCAGATGCTGGGCAACCGTGGTGACGACGCGGGTTCACGCCCCTCGGGCGGCGGTTTTCGCGACCAGCGACCGGCGCAACAGCCACAGCAGCAGTCTTCGCAGCAGAACCAGGAATCGCAGCAGCCCGCGGCAGAGGACGGCTTCACGGACGACGACATTCCGTTCTGATCCGGCGGTAACCGGACCCTGATCATGAGAACTGTACTCGTTACCGGTGGCGCGGGATTCATCGGCGGTAATTACGTTCTGCGCAGCCTGGCGAAAAACCCGGACCTGCGCATCGTCAACCTGGATGCGCTGACCTACGCAGGCAACCTCGACACGCTGGCCGGCCTGCAGGGCAATGACCGCCATGTCTTCATGCACGGCAGCATTGCGGATCAAGGCCTGCTAACCCGGCTGCTCGAGGAGTACGCGCCGCACGCCGTCGTGAATTTCGCAGCCGAGAGCCACGTGGACAGATCGATTGACGGGCCGGCTGATTTTATCCAGACCAACATCGTCGGCACCTTCAACCTGCTCCAGTGCACACTGGACTGGTGGAAGACCCGGCCCGAGGCCGAGCAGCAGGCGTTTCGTTTCCTGCACGTTTCGACCGACGAGGTGTACGGAAGCCTGGGTGACACCGGCCTGTTCGAGGAAACCACGGCCTATGCGCCGAACTCACCCTATGCCGCGTCCAAGGCCAGTTCGGACCACCTGGTCCGTGCCTGGTTTCACACCTTCGGGCTGCCCGTGCTGACCACCAATTGCTCCAACAACTACGGTCCGTTCCAGTTTCCCGAAAAACTGATTCCGCTGATGATCCTCAACGCGCTGGAGTACAAACCGCTGCCGGTCTACGGCGACGGCAAACAGGTGCGTGACTGGCTCTATGTGCTGGATCACGTCGACGCCATCAATGCCGTTCTGGAGCGCGGCACGCCCGGCGAGGTGTACAACGTGGGCGGCAACTCCGAGCGCACGAACATGCAGGTCGTGCAGGCCATCTGCGATATCGTCGACGAGCGTCGTCCGGGTGAGAAGGGCAGCCGCCGGCAGTTGATCGAGCACGTGACCGACCGCCCCGGCCACGATCGGCGCTACGCAATCGACTGCAGCAAGCTGATGAAGTCGCTGGGCTGGCGGCAGACGGTGGATTTCGAAGCCGGCCTGGCCCGCACCGTGGACTGGTACCTGTCCAACAGCGAGTGGATCGGGCGCGTGCGGGACGGCAGCTACCAGGGCGAACGCCTGGGTCTCGGCGCCTGAGCGCCAGCAGCTCACGGAGAACAGACAGTGGAAAGAAAAGGCATCATCCTGGCCGGCGGCAGTGGAACCCGACTGCACCCCCTGACCCGCGTGATCAGCAAGCAGCTGCTGCCGGTTTACGACAAGCCGATGATCTACTATCCGCTGACCACGCTGATGTACGCCGGCATCCGGGAAATCATGATTATCACCACGCCGCACGAGCAGCACCTGTTCAAGGGGTTGCTGGGTGACGGCAGCGAATGGGGGCTGAGGCTGGAGTACGCGGTGCAGCCGAAGCCCGAGGGCCTGGCGCAGGCGCTGATCATCGCGGAGGAATTCCTGGCTGGCGGTCCCTCCTGCCTGATCCTGGGTGACAATATCTTTCATGGCGGCGGCCTGCGCATTGTGCTCGAGCGCGCGGCGAGCCGGACGGACGGCGCCACCGTGTTCGGCTACTGGGTCAGGGATCCCGAGCGCTACGGCGTGGTGGAATTCGACGAGTCTTTCCAGGCGCTCAGCATCGAGGAAAAACCCGGCCAGCCCAAGTCGAATTACGCGGTCACCGGTCTGTATTTTTACGATGAGCGCGCCTCTGAATATGCGCGCATGCTGGCCCCGTCGAGTCGCGGCGAACTCGAGATCACGGATCTGAACCGCAGATACCTGGAAGAGGGCAGCCTGTCGGTCGAACGCCTCGGGCGTGGTTTCGCCTGGCTCGACACGGGCACCCACCAGTCCCTGCAGGAGGCTTCGAGCTTTATCGAGACCATCGAAAACCGCCAGGGTCTGAAGATCGCCTGCCCCGAGGAAGTAGCCTATGAACAGCGTTGGATCGATGACGACCAGGTCCGCAGCCTGGCGGAACCGCTGCTCAAAAGCGGCTACGGACAGTACCTGCTGGACATCCTGAAGCGGGGAAGCTGACCGTGAGAGTGATTGAAACCGGTATTCCGGGGCTTTTGGTGGTGGAGCCGGTCGTGCACGGCGACAACCGGGGTTTCTTCATGGAAACCTGGCGAGCCGGGGCCTACCGCGAACTCGGCATGCCCGATCGTTTCGTGCAGGCCAACCAGTCCCGTTCACGCGAAGGCGTCATTCGCGGGCTGCATTTCCAGTACCCGCAGCCGCAGGGAAAACTGGTCTGGGTGCTCGAGGGGCGCGCGTTCGATGTCGCCGTCGATATCCGCCCCGACTCTCCGACCTACCGCCAGTGGGCCTCGGTCGAACTCAGCGCGGAGAACCGCCGCCAGTTTTGGATTCCCGAGGGATTTGCCCACGGTTTTTGCGCCCTGGGCGGATCCGTCACGCTGAGCTACCTGTGTACCGCGGAATACGCAGCCGAGTTCGACGCTTCGATCGCCTGGAACGACCCGGACATCGGCATCGAATGGCCGATAGCCGCAGGTGAATTATCGGGCAAGGATGCCGCGGCCCCGTGCCTGGCGGACTTCGACCCCGCAAGACTTCCCCGGATGGCCGCATGAAAGTCCTGCTGGCGGGAGCAGCCGGACAACTGGGGCGTGAAATGCAGCCTCTGCTGTCGGGGATGGGCGCCGTCACCGCGGTTGACCGTGTTTTTCCGCCGGACGGTGCACAGGGGCAGGCACTGGACCTGGCCGACTTTGAAGCCGTCGAAGCCCTGCTCGAAGACCTGCGACCCGACGTGATCGTCAATGCCGCCGCGTACACCGCCGTCGACGCGGCCGAAGACGAACCTGGTGCCGCGTACCGGATCAACGCGGATTTCCCCGGCCTGCTGGCAAACCATGCCGCCTCGAGCGGCGCCTTCCTGCTGCATTACTCGACGGATTACGTGTTTTCGGGAGAGGCGCAAAAGCCGTATCGCGAAGGCGACCGGCCCGGCCCGCTCGGCGTGTACGGCGCCAGCAAGCTGGCCGGAGAAGAGGCCATTGCAGCTTCCGGTTGCCGCAACCTCGTGGTTCGAACGTCCTGGGTCTGGTCCGGCCAGGGCAACAATTTCGTTTTGACCATGCTGCGCCTCGCCGCCAGCCGTTCCAGCCTGTCGGTCGTCGATGACCAGGTCGGGCGGCCAACCTGGGCCCGCAACCTCGCGGCAGCGAGTCATTCCATGCTGCAGCAGGCATTGCAGGCTGCTGCAGCCGGGCGACTGGACGGGATCTGTCACTACTGCGACAGGGAAGCGGTTTCCTGGTGTGAATTCGCCCGGGCGATATTCGACAGCGCTGCTGAGATCGGTCTTCTCGGCGAAGCGCCCGCTGTAAAGGCTGTCGCATCAGAGGATTATCCGCAAAAGGCGCGGCGCCCGGCTTACTCGGTGCTCGATACGTCCCGTGCCGAGCGCTGTTTCGGCATTGAACCGGCCGGGTTGCACGAATCTTTGCGGACCTGCCTGCGAGAGATCGAGCATGCCCGGCGCTGATTTCAATGACAGCGGTGTCTTTCCGGTCATCCTCTCCGGGGGCTCCGGTTCGCGCCTGTGGCCCGTATCCCGCCGTGCGCATCCCAAGCCGTTCATGAAGCTGCTGGACGGTGAGACCATGGCCGAAAAGACGCTGCGGCGGGCGATGGGCATTGCGCCCGGCGCACCGGTAATGACCGTCACCAGCCGCGATTACTTTTTCTATACCCGCGACCTTTATGCAGGGCTCGTCGGCAAAACCATCGAGACGCCTTTTCTGCTGGAGCCCATCGGCCGCAATACCGCGCCCGCCATCGCGCTGGCTGCACACAGCCTGGCCGCGATGCACGGTCCCCGTGCCGTGATGCTGGTCATGCCGGCGGATCACCTCGTCGAGGACCTGCGTACATTCGAAAAGGCCGCTTCAGACGCCGTGAAACTGGCCCGACGCGGCCTGCTGGTCACCTTTGGGGTGAATCCGACCCACGCCGAAACCGGCTACGGATATATTCGAAAAGGCTCCCGCCTGCCGGACTCGGCGGGATTTGAAGTGGCCGCCTTCGTTGAGAAGCCGGACCTGGAAACCGCGGAGTCTTACGTCGCATCGGGCGAGTACGACTGGAATTCCGGCATGTTCTGCTTCGAGGCCGGTGTTTTCCTGGATGCGCTGGAGCGCTTTGCCCCGGACGTGGCCGAGCGCGCGCAGGCCTGTTTCGATGCGATGGACCTGGACCGGCAGCCACTGGAAATACCGCGCACGCTGTTTGAGCGATGTCCGTCCATCTCGATCGACTACGCGGTCATGGAGCGGGCGGACAACTGCGCGGTGGTGGCCGGCGACTTTGGCTGGAGCGATATCGGTACCTGGCGCGCCATGGCCGAGCTCTACGAAACGGACGAGGCGGGCAACAGCGTGGTCGGAAAAGTCATCATGGTGGACAGCAGCAACTGTTTCGTCCGCGGGGAAGACCGCCTGATTGCAGCTGTCGGCGTGGACAACCTGGTGCTGGTGGATACCGGCGACGCCGTTCTCGTGGCGGACCGGGACCGGGCCCAGGACGTCAAGGACGTGGTTGACCAGCTCGGTGATGTCGATCCCGGGATGGCCGTGTTCCACAAGACCGTGCACCGGCCCTGGGGGTATTTCGCGGTACTCGAAGATTCGGACGATTGCAAGGTCCGGCGCCTGGTCGTCAGGCCGGGCCAGGTTTTGTCGCTGCAGATGCACGAACGGCGCGCTGAGCACTGGACCGTGGTCAGCGGCGAGCCCAAGGTCATGATCGGTGAAAAAGAGAACGTGCTCGCGCCAAACGAGTCGGTGTTCATTCCGGCCGGCACGCGGCACCGTCTCGAAAACCCGGGTTCGCAAGACGTCGTCCTGATCGAGGTGCAGACCGGCGAGTACCTCGGCGCCGACGATATCGTCCGTTACGAAGACGTCTACGGCAGGGCGGAGCCATGATCCTGGCTGCACGGTTTTCCCTTTTGTGCATGCTGGCCACCGCTTGCTGCGCGGCCGGTCCGGCGGCAGCCGATGCGCAGCACGAGCAGGAAATTCTCGACTGGCGCGCGGCCCGGCATGAGCGCCTTTCTTCCCCCGACGGCTGGCTGACGCTGGTCGGGCTGGAATGGCTGCAGCCGGGGGCGAACCCGGTCGGCTCGGATCCCTCAAACGACGTCCGCATCCCCGGCGGTCCTGCGTCCTGGGGCACCGTCTACCTGGATGATGAATCCATCTCTTTTGTGCCAGCCGAGGGCAGCGGCGTGACTGTCGACGGGCAGGACGTTGCCGAGGCGGTACTGGCCCCCGATACGGCCGGCACACCGACGGTCGTACGCAGCGGCGACCTGGCTTTCCATGTTATCGAGCGCGGCTCGTTCGCCTTGCGGATCAAAGACCGCCGCGCGCCCGCACTGCTCGCCTTCGAGGAGGTTCCGGCTTACGCGATCGATTCCAGTTGGCGCATACAGGGCCGGTTGCTTCGTGCTGAAGCCGGTGTGACGGCAGAAATCGTGAACGTGCTCGGGCAGGTCAGCGAGTCGCCTGTTTACGGCACCTTCGAGTTCGAGCGCGAGGGAAAAACGCACCGTTTGCTGGCGCTCGGCACGGAGGAATCGGAGTCGCTGTGGTTCCTGTTCGCCGACCGGACGTCGGGGCGCGAATCCTATGGTGCGGGCCGTTTCCTCTACAGCGAGGGAATGCCGAAGGATGGCGAACTGACGGTTGATTTCAACAAGGCATACAATCCGCCCTGCGCGTTTAATGACTATTCAACCTGCCCGTTGCCGCCGGCGCAGAACCGCCTGGACATTCACGTCCGCGCGGGAGAAAAGAAATATCATTGAATCGGGAGGTGACTGGGTAGAAGAGCAGGGGTGCTGGCCGCGATACCGGGCGGTAAAGCGGCCGTTTTGTCAGCGGGCGGAGGCCCAGACCCGGCGGATCAGCAGGAACAGCGCGATCCAGGTGGACCCGAACAGCGGTCCGTCCCGCCTGTGTTCGATGGCTGCCTGTCGTTGCGTGTTCATCTGCTCTCTCCTGTACTTATGACTTTTCGGTTCGTTCAGGTTTTTACCTGTTTCTTTAACTGTTTGACGTTTCGAGTGCGGATTTCGTTACACGCCAAATGCAATAAAGTTGGATCGACAGGGCCTACTTCGGGTTTCTGCCCAGTTCGTGGTCGAACTCGAATTCTTTCGACGTGACGTAAGCTTCCATCTTTTCCAGGCGGCGGTTCAGCTCCCGAAAGCGGTGCCTCAGCGAGCCGAACACGTCGGCCGGCGCCTGGTTTACCCCCTGCCAGAATTCTTCCTGTTCCTTGGTCTCGTACAGGTCGGCGGGCTTGACGGGAAGCACCAGGGCCAGCACGAAATAGGAGACCAGCATGAAGGCGGTCAGCGGCGGAAACAGCGTCAGCAGCGCAATGACCAGCCGCGTACCCTTGCGGTTGAAGCCGGCGTACTCGGCGATGCCGGAGCACACACCGGCCACCATGGCGTCGTGCTTGTTGCGGTACAGCCGGTGCGGGTTCTGTCGCTTGTAGAAACCGTTCATGAGCCGCGTCTCCAGTTCGGCGATTCGATATCCAGGATGCGCTCGAGCGTGTTGATGCGCTCTTCCATCCGGTTGGCGGACTCCCACACCTCGCTGAGCATCTTCTCATCCTCGGCGGACAGCCCCTTTGACGTTTTCCACTTGGTCACGTAGTGAAAAATGATCCAAAGCGGAAAGCAGACCGTTAACAATAGAATAGGAACGAGCTCGCTCATCAGCTATCTCCCTTCTTTTCTTCATTCAGCCGGGACTTCAGTTCGGACAGTTCCGCTTCCACGTTCTCGTCGCCTTCCAGGTTTTCGATCTCTTCCGCCAGGCTGGCGCCGCGGCCCATGGAAACGGCCTCGGCTTCCGACTCTACGCGGTCGATGCGGCGCTCGGCGTTCTCGAAGCGGAACAGCATCTCGTCCAGCCGGTCGCTGTGAATGTGCTTGCGCGCCGACAGCTGCGATGTCGCCGTTTTGTGCCGCAGAACGATGCTGCGCTGCCGGGTCTTGGCGTCATTGAGCTTGTTCTGCAGCTGCGTGATGTCGGAATTGAACTTCTCCAGCTGGCCGTCGAGGCTTTCCATCTCGGCGTTCATCCGTTCGACCTGCTCGGCAATGGCTCGTCTTTCCACCAGCGCAGCGCGCGCCAGGTCTTCACGGTCGCGCTTGACGGCGAGTTCCGCCCTGCGGTTCCATTCTTCCTGCTCGTTTTCGAGATGCGCGATGTGGCGGCCGAGTTCCTTGCGGTCCGCGATGCACTTGGCGGCCGCGGAACGGATCTCGACCAGCGTGTCTTCCATCTCCTGGACCATCAGGCGAATGATTTTTTCCGGATCCTCCGCCTTTTCGAGCACAGCGTTGATGTTCGCGTTAACGATGTCGCTGAATCGTGAAAAAATACCCATGGTTCCTTGCTCCTGCTTGAAGTTTTCTGCCTAAGGGTAAGCAGGATTCATGCCAGCGCACATTTGAATCGCAACTATATGAATAATATATGAAAATATTTATTCTTGGCGGCACGGGCCGAAAGCGCCATTTTTTTGTTGGCGAATTCAACCAAAACATGGTGGAAACCTCGGTGACAAATTGTGGTCTACGCAGTTGCGCTGTTGCCTGGCGGTCTCACATCTTCGTGACATGTCGGTTGAGGCTACTGTAAAATGCGGCGTTTGTACTCTCGGCATTCGTGCCGGAACCGTTTTTGGAGCAGGAGGAAATACCTGATGCGATCGATTTTCGCGATCATCATCCTGGTGCTGCTGGCGAACGTTGCCCTGGCCCAGGGAATGGAAACTGAAAAAGACAAGCTCAGCTACTCTGTTGGCTGGGATATTGGTAATGACATCAAGCGTCGCGGCGCCGAATTCAACGTGGAATCGGTCATCGCTGCGATTCGTGACTCGGTCGCCGAGCGTGACCCGCAGGTTCCGCCGGAAGAGATGGTCACGTTGCTGACGAATCTGCAGGAAAAGGTCCGCCAGGAGCAGGCCGAGGCATTCCAGAAGCTGGCCGATGACAACCAGGCGGCCGCCAACGAATTTCTCGAGAAGAACAAGACCAAGAACGGTATCGTCGTTCTGCCCAGCGGGGTCCAGTACCGGATCATCGAAGAGGGTGAAGGCGCCCGTCCCGGCCTGGAAGATACCGTGAAAGTTCATTACCGCGGTTCCAAGATCAGCGGCCATGAGTTCGACAGTTCCTTCGCCCGCGGCGTTCCGGAAGAGTTCCCGGTGAACACCGTGCTGCGCGGCTGGCAGGAAGTGCTGCCCTTGATGAAGACCGGTGCAACCTGGCAGATCTTCGTTCCGCCGGAGTTGGCCTTCGGCGCCCGCGGCAACCCGCCGGTCGGCCCGAACGAAGCCTTGATGTTCGATCTCAAGCTGGTCGAAATCATCGAGTAAGAACCCGTTTATGACGGGGCCGTCCACGGCCCCGTCTTTTCACGTTCCGCAAATTCGTATGAGCTCCTGGCGCAAACTGCTGCTGGACGCCGTCGCTCCGTTCGACTCCGGCGTCCGCGGCCTTAACGTGTACGGCACCGGGCCGGATCCGGCAATGACCCGGCCTCGCAGGACGGCAGCCGTCCTGGTGCCCGTGCTCGACCTGCCGGAGCTGGAAATCGTCCTCACCGTTCGGGCGGATCACCTGGTGCAGCATTCGGGACAGGTGGCGTTTCCCGGAGGCGGTTCCGAGGAGACCGACGATTCGGCGGTCGAAACGGCGCTGCGCGAGGCCGAGGAAGAGACCGGGCTGCCGCGTTCCGCAGTCCGCCCGATCGGCTTTCTCGACCGGCTGGACACCATTTCCGATTACCGCGTATTGCCGGTCGTATCTCTGGTGGAGCCGCCCGTTGTATGGAAGCCCGACCACAACGAGGTTGCCGAGGTGTTCACGGTTCCGGCCTCCGTGGTGTTTGACCGGAAGAATTACGACTCCGAGATTCTTGAACGGCATGGCCAGGTCCATCGCATCTGGATCCTGCATTGGGAAGGGAGGAAGATTTGGGGTATCACGGCCGCCATATTGATGAACCTCGTAATACGCCTGGAGGAAGCCCGTGAAAGACAGCATTCTGCTTAGCGCCAAAGCGCTTGCCAGCAGGCTGGGCGACAGCGATTTGGTCGTGGTCGATTGCCGGTTTGACCTGGAGAACACCGAAGCAGGCAAAGCCCTGTGGCTCGAGGGTCATATTCCGGGTGCGCGCTATGCGCACCTCGACAACGACCTGTCATCACCGATTGAACCGCACACGGGCCGCCACCCTCTGCCGATCACTGAAAATTTTGCACGATTCCTGTCGCGGATCGGCTGGCAGGAAGGCCGGCTGCTGGTCGCCTATGATGACGGCCCCGGTGCGATCGCATCGCGCCTGTGGTGGCTGATGCGCTTTTACGGCAAGCCTGCGGCCCTGCTGGACGGCGGCTTCGAAGCCTGGAGAAAATCCGGTTTCGATATCGAGAGCGGCGAAGTGGAAACCGCCGCTGCGCCGCTTCCATCACTGACGCCCAACCAGGGCATGATGGTCGAGACCCGGGACCTCGAATCCTCGCTGCAGGACGTGGTCCTCGTCGATGCACGGACTTCAGAGCGGTTTCGCGGCGAGGTCGAGCCTTTGGATACCCGGGCAGGACATATTCCGGGTGCCGTGAGCTACCCGTTTGGCCGTAACCTGGAACTCAATGGCCGTTTTCGGCCGGCCGATGAACTCAGGGAAGATATAGAGGATTTCCTGGGCGGCGCGCCCATCGATGCCGTCGTGCATTCCTGCGGATCCGGCGTATCGGCTTGCCACAACCTGTTCGCGATGGAGTTGGCCGGGCTGCCCGGCAGCCGCCTGTACGCCGGTTCCTGGAGCGAGTGGATCCGCGATCCGCAGCGCCCCATCGCCACCGGCACAAAATAAGTTATTCGCAAGAAAACCTGAACTACTTGAAGCGGGCCTATGGACCGGCCTCGTACCAGCCCTTGCTGCGGTTGACGATCCAGACCACGGACAGCATGACGGGCACTTCCACCAGTACGCCCACCACCGTGGCCAGGGCGGCGCCGGACTGCAGGCCGAACAGGCTGATGGCGGCGGCCACCGCCAGCTCGAAAAAATTGCTGGCCCCGATCAGGGCGGACGGGGCCGCCACG
>JAZBPJ010000089.1:0-15478 GCA_036351575.1 Lysobacterales bacterium
CCAACCTGGAAATCACGCTTACCGCAGCCTGGCGCGAACTCATCGACAACGAAGCCCACCAGGGCGCTTACCCGGCAACCCTGGAATACCGCGACCCGCAGGGTGAACTGCACAGCCACCAACTGACCGTCGAGCGGCGCGGCGTGAAGCGGCAGGATGCATGTGAGTTTCCGCCCATCAGGCTGCGCTTTGCTAAGGAAGAGGTCCGCGACACGATGTTCCGGGGGCAGAAATCCGTGAAGATGGTCACGCACTGCCGGCGCTCGGACCGCTACGATCAGTACTACATCCTCGAGATGATGGCATACCGGATGTACAACGTGATCACGGATTACAGCTTTGGCGTACGCCCGCTGACCGTCACTTACGTGAACAGCGGGCCGGGCGACTTCGACGAGACGCGTTTTGCCTTCCTGATCGAGGACGACAGTGATGTCGCCGAGCGCAACGATCTGAAAAAATACACGACCGACCGCCTGGGACCCGCGAACCTGGACCCCGCCACGGCGAGCGACATGGCGCTGTTCCAGTACATGATCGGAAACGTGGACTGGTCCCCGCTGATCGGGCCCGACCCCGAGGAATGCTGCCACAACGTCAAGCTGGTTGCGCCCCGGCCCCTCGAGCAGGGCGACCTGGTCCAGCCGGTTCCATACGATTTCGATTCATCCGGCCTGGTGAATCCGCCCTACGCCGAGCCCCCGGACAACCTGGGTATCCGCTCGGTCACGCAACGGGTCTACCGAGGTTACTGCGCCCATAACGGCGAGCTGGAAAACGCCCGCCGAAAAGCGCTCACCAGGAAAGCGGACATCCTCGCCGTGCTGGACAGCGACGAACGGCTCAGCGACGGCTCGCGCAAAAAAGCCGCAAAGTACCTGGACAAGTACTTCGATATCCTTGCAGACGAAAAAGACTTCGAGCGGCTGATCGTCAGGAACTGCCGCAAATAAGCGCCGGCTCCGGCGGCTCCTCGGCGCCGGCTTCTTCCCCGGCCGGTTCCGGCGCCTGTTGCAGCCGCTCCAGGCGTTGTTTCAGTTTTTCGTTGTCCGGCTGCATCCGGATCACTTCCTCGAGGTAGGCGACACGGTCCGCATCGTTCGCAGGCAGCGGCAATTTCCCCTCGGGATAGCCGGCCAGGACAGTTGAGGGCGTGATCTCGAGGTAGGCGGGATAACCGCCGTAGTAGCCGGCAATGCCGGTATCGATGACCACGACGCGCCCGTCGAACTCCGGCCAGACCACGCCCGGGGTGGGTGTGTGGCCCACGACGATGCGGGAAATTTCCTGCTGCTCGAGTATGGCCGCCACGGTCTCCGGCAGCGCGCGCGGTTTACCGCCGGAGAGACCCCGGTACCAGAATGGTCCTTTCGGGTCTTCCAGGATTCCGGCGTCGTTGGGGTCGTAATCCGCCAACTTCTCGACAGCCGCCTCGGTGAGCGATTCGAGCGTGTTCGCACAATACTCCGCACTGATTCCGCCATGAACGAACAGCGTATCGTTGATGCGTATCGCGACACGCAGGGTCATGACCCACTCCGCCAGTTCCGGGTCCTCATGCCACCTCGGGTCCCAGGCCTGGCGGTGCTCGAGCCAACCCAGGGGGTGTTCCTTTTCCCAGTTGTCCCTGAAATCCCCGGGCAGAGCGGCGTAGCTGTCCGGGTCCTGCTGGCGCAACCGTTCCATGTAGGCCTCGAAGTACCGGTCACGCAGCCAATCGGAGCGGCGGTCGACAAACGCCTCGTATTCACCCGGATGCACGTAACGCAGATCGCCCGTCACGTTCATCACCTCGTGATTGCCGATCAGGCTGTGCACCCGGCCGCCCTTGCGCCGGGCCTGTGTCGTCAGCTTGCGGATGTGCTCAATGATCTCACGCGTGTCCGGACCGCGGTCCGGAAGATCCCCGACCTGCACCAGGTGCGTTTTACCGGCCGCCCATCTTCCCTTGCCATCGACCAGTCCGGCGGCGCGCAGTGTTGCCATGTAGTTTTCGAGATCGCCATGGATATCACCGACTGCAACCACGCGCTCGACACCTTCCCAGCGGTAGTCGTCGATCTGCCGCGCATCCGCCGCGAGCAAGCCGGGAAGCAATAAAAATAATAGTGTCAGCAATCTCGGTTTCATGGGCATTTTCACGTTGTTCGTCACTTCGGAAGGGGCAAATCATAGCGTGTTTCCGCCCCGAAAAGCGCAAATGGTAGCTACAGCCCGACAAGTGGTAAAGCCGGGAGCCCGCTTGCGGACTTGCTTTGTATATACTGATTCCAGTAATCAGGGACAGAAATTTTCGCTACGGATCGGCGATGTCGGGCTTCTTTGTGTCCGGCCCGGCAAAACCTGAACAAAAAGGGAAACGTAGCGATTATGACCAGGCAAAACAAAGCTCTTTCGCGCTCACGCGCCAGGGGCATCACCCTCATAGAAATCCTTATCGTGATCGGTCTTCTGATCGTTATCGCTTCGTTTGCCGTACCATCGATGAGCAATGCAACGGCCAGCGCCGAACTCACCGCGGCCGTCGAGAACATCGAATACTCGATTCGCACCGCGCGCAACACCGCGCGCATGGAAGAGAGTGAAATCATGCTTGAATTCAGCCCGGCCTTGGACGGCCAGGCCACCGAGATCAGCTTTGCCCGCAGCAACTCGAAAGCAAGAGCCCTGGGAATTCCGAACCACACGCTGCCGGAAGGCTTCTTTGTCGTGGCCAGCCCCGCGATGTCCTTCGAGTTCGACGCGCGCGGCATGGTGCATGAGCCCGGGTACGTCACCCTGACATCGCGCGTTGACGAGTCCATCACCGCAACCGTGGAGGTCCGCTGAGACCGGCGGTACTGCATAGGAATTTCCAGATGAACGGAAATAAAAAAAATCAGAACGGGCTTACCGTGATCGAGCTGATCATCATCGTCTCGGTCATCGCGATCGTTGCGGTCATCAGCATACCGGGGTCGACCGTCGTACTGGAGAATTTCCGGCTGAAGACCACCTCCTCACAGTTGTCCGACAGCCTCGACCTGGCGCTGGGTGAAGCCCAGAGGCGCGGCGGCACCGTACGCGTCTGCCCCAGTTCCAACGCCCGGTTCTGCCGCACGGACGGCGACTGGAACCACGGTTGGCTGGTGTTTTCGGACGGCAACGGGGACGGCACTGTCCAGGAAATCGAATTGATCAAGTCGTTCTCCGCTCCCAGTTCGCATGTTCGCATCTTCGCCACGGGCGCGGTGCAAAAATCCGCATCCCTGACCATGAGCGGCCTGGTCCCGGCCAACGAAGCCGAGCAGGGCGAATTCCATGTCTGTCTTGAGGGTCTGAATCCCCGAACCAAGGTTGTCCGTATCGACGAAAGCGGAACCGTCGAAATTTCACGCACACAGTCCGGCTCCGGAATCTGCAGCCGCGGCTGAGCGCACGTCTCGCCACCTGCTGATAAAATCAGACCCCGTAACGACGGGGTGTATTCATGAACGTTCACTTCACTGTCGTCGGCGCCGGTATCGTCGGCGCTGCGACTGCTCTCGAACTGATCCGCCGGCAACCGCAGGCGCAGGTCACCCTGATCGAAAAAGAAAACGAGCCCGCCCTGCACCAGAGCGGCCGCAACAGCGGCGTGGTGCACGCGGGCGTGTATTACGAGCCCGGCAGCCTGAAAGCGCGTTTCTGCCGGGAAGGGGTCAAGGAGACCCGCGAATTCTGCCAACAACACCGCCTGCCCTATTTGAAAACCGGCAAGCTGATCGTCGCCACCAACGCGCTGGAAAGCCGGCGGCTCGAGGATCTTTTTGAGCGCTGCCGGCTGAACGGTCTCGAGCCGCGGATGCTGAACGCCGGCCAGCTGAGCGCACTGGAGCCGGCTGTCACCGGCGCCGCGGCGATCCGCGTTGACGAGACGGCCGTTACCGATTTTGCCCGGGTTTGCGCAGCGATGATCGACGAGTTCCGTGAACGCGGCGGTGATGTCCGCCTGGGTGAGGCCGTGACGGGGATCGAGGAAAGCGCAGATCGTATCCTGCTGCACACGCAACGGGGCCGTATCGAAAGCGAACGGCTGGTCGCCTGCGCCGGCCTCTCAGCCGATCGGCTGGCGGCGCTGCAGGGCCTCGACAGAAATTTCCGGATCGTCCCCTACCGGGGCGAGTATTTTGCCCTCAAGGCTCACTTGAATGGCCTGATAAAACACCTCGTCTACCCGGTGCCGGACCCGGCCCTCCCCTTCCTGGGCGTGCACCTGACCCGAACACTGGACGGCACGATCACGGTAGGCCCCAACGCGGTGCAGGCTTTCAAACGCGAAGGCTATTCGCGGTTTGCCTTCAGCCCGGCGGACAGCCTCGATTTTCTTGCGTTTCCAGGCTGGTGGAAACTGACCGGGCGGCACCTCGGCGCCGGTCTGAAAGAAATGCTCAACTCGCTGTGGAAGCGCGGTTACCTGAAGCAGGTGCAGAAATACTGCCCCCGGATCGAACTCGACGATCTGCTGCCGCACCCGCCGGGCATTCGCGCGCAGGCCGTGGACCGCGACGGCACCATGATCCACGATTTCATCGTGCAGCAAACGCCGCGCAGCCTGCACCTGTGCAACGCGCCTTCACCCGCGGCCACCTCGGCCATTCCGATCAGCCGCCACGTCTGCGACCTGCTGCTGCCTCGCTCCTGATTGCTGCTCAATCGAAAGCGCTGAACGGCAGGTAGTCAACCGTATCCCCCGCGCTGATCGGCGTATCGGCGGGCTGACGCAGCAGGCCATCCGCCCAGCAGGTTGAAAACAGGGCGCCGCTGCTCTGGTTCGGATAAGGCTCAAGCCCATTCCCGTTGTGGCGCACGCGGATATAGTCCTCGCGCCAGCTGGCTTTGCGGCTGAACAGCGACTTTTGGGGAGACGCCGTGATCGCGGCATTGGCTGTGCCCTGGCATGCAAAAAGGTACGGCCGGGCGATGACGAGCAGGGTGACCAGCACCGAGACCGGATTCCCCGGTAGTCCCAGGAAAGGCGTTCCGCAGACCTGTCCGAAAGCAAAGGGCTTGCCCGGCTTGACGGCGATTTTCCAGAGATCGATCGCACCGAGCGAACGCACGGCTGCCTTCACATGGTCTTCCTCGCCCACCGAAACGCCCCCGGAAGTGAGGATCACGTCGGCCAGCCCCGCCGCCTGCTCGAGCCTGTTTCTGACCGTTTCGAAGTCATCCTCCGCCACGCCGAGATCGACCGGCTCGAAACCCCAGGCGGTCAGCCGCGCGTTCATCAGGTAGCGGTTGGAATTGAATATCCGCCCCGGGGCGGGCGGCTCGCCCGGCTCGGCGAGTTCGTCACCGGTCGAAAGCACCGCGACCCTGAGGCGCTTGAATACCGGCAGTTCGGCGATGCCCAGCGAAGCGGCCAGCCCGACCTCCTGAGCTCTCAGGCGACAGCCCTGCACCAGCGCCGTCTGCCCTTCGTGCACGTCCTGGCCGCGCGGGCGGATATTGTCGCCGGGCCGCGGCCGCTGCAGGATTCGAACCGCGGTGTCCGAGGCATCGCATTTCTCCTGCATGACGACGGTGTCCGCCCCCGCCGGGATCGCCGCGCCGGTGAATATCCGCGCCGCGGTTCCTTTCTCGAGGGCTTCGGGAACCGACCCGGCGGTGATCCGCTGGCCGAGGGGAAACGTCTTTTCCGGACCGGTCCAGTCGCCGCTTCGCAACGCGTAGCCGTCCATCGCGCTGTTGTCGACAGGCGGCACGTCAAGCGGTGACACCACGTCCTCGGCGAGCGTTCGCCCAAGCGCCCCGGATAAAGCAACGGTCTCGACGCCGACGAGTCGTCGAGCATTTTTCAGCAACATCCCGATCGCGTCCTGAACACAGATCATGCGTGATTCTCCTTCTGCCTGCTGGCCCGCCGGCGCGCCCGTTGCAGCGCCGCGGAATCATTGACATTGAAAAACGGGTTCTCGCCTGCTTCCGGCCAGTCCAGGGTGCAATAATCGCGCCCATCCAGGAACTGCCGAAACCCGGCCATGCCATGCGCCATCACCGACTTCCGGACCACTTCGAGCAGGGAGACATGCCACATTGAAAACACCGGCTGCAGCCGCGATCCGTAGCGAACCACCGCCACCGTGGCCTGCGCACGGTCAGCAGCGTCGTGTAACCGCCTGCCGAGGTCTCTCGGTACGAACGGGGCATCACAGGGCGCCAGCAGCACCCATTCCCAGGCCCCGGCAGCCCGTGCCAGGACCGAGGCGAGACCGCCGAGCGGCCCGCAATCAGGCCACAGGTCCGGCACCTGCTCAAGGCCGAATGCGCGGTATTCCTCCCGCTGCCGGTCAACGCTCAGCACCAGGGAAGCCGCCTGCGGTGCCATGCGGTCGATCACGTGCTGCAGCATGGTTTGCCCGGCCAGGTCGAGCAGTGCCTTGGAACGCCCATCCATGCGGCGTGAACCGCCACCCGCCAGGACGGCGCCCAGGCAGCCGGGAATCCTGAAGGCATCGGTGAAAACTTCGCCGGTTTCGACCGTCATGCCCTTGCTTCAAGCGTGTTCGGGGTACAGGGACTCGAGCCCTTCCCTGCCGGCCGCGCAAACACCGCGTTCGGTGATCAGGCCGGTGACGAGCCGGGCGGGCGTCACGTCAAAAGCAAAATTGCGGGCGCTGACACCCTCGGGCGTCAGTCGCACCTCGGCGCTGCGGCCGTCGTCCAGAGCGCCGGAAATGCGGGTCACCTCGGTGGAGTCCCGTTCCTCGATGGGAATTTCCGCCACGCCGTCAGCCACTGTCCAGTCGATGGTCGGGCCGGGCAGCGCGACGTAAAAAGGAACGCCGTTGTCGGCGGCGGCGAGGGCCTTGAGGTATGTCCCGATCTTGTTGCAGACGTCACCGGAAGCCGCCGTGCGGTCTGTGCCGACGATGCACAAATCGACCAGCCCGTGCTGCATCAGGTGGCCGCCGGCGTTGTCGACAATCACGTCGTGCGGGACCCCATGCGACTTCAGTTCCCAGGCCGTCAGGGAAGCTCCCTGGTTGCGCGGCCGGGTTTCATCCACCCAGACGTGGACCGCGATACCGGCGTCGTGGGCCTGGTAAATCGGGGCAAGGGCGGTGCCCCAGTCGACCGTGGCCAGCCAACCGGCATTGCAGTGCGTCAGGAGATGCACAGGGCTGTCCGGATCTTTTTTCCCGGCCCGAACGGACCGGATTACGCCAAGACCGTGCTCGCCGATTTTCCGGTTGATTGCGACGTCTTCATCACAGATTTCCTGCGCCAGCGCGTAGGCTGCCGCGCAGCGCCCCGACTCGGGCAGCGGCTCGAGCGCATCGTTCATCCGCGCGAGCGCCCAGCGCAGGTTGACCGCGGTCGGCCGCGTTGCGGTCAGCGTTTCCAGTGCATGCCGCAATTGCCGGTCTCCGGGCTGCTCCGCCATCGCCAGCGCCACGCCGTAAGCGGCTGTCGCACCGATCAGCGGTGCGCCGCGCACACGCATGTTCGCGATCGCTTCGGCCGCGCATTCAAGTGAATTCAGGCTGCGGGTGACGAAAGCGTGCGGAAGCAGGGTCTGGTCGATGATTTCGACCGCGCGGCCGTCCGTGCCCGGCCAGATGGAACGGTAGTGAATGCCGTCGATTTTCATGGTGCCGACACGTTAACACAGTCGTCCGGCCCCGGGCACAGTCCGCTTACGCGGAGCCGCCGTGTTTTTCTTGATGGCTGACAAATTTTGCAGGCAAAACTGTCAAAGCCGGTCACCCGGCCTGGCCAAAGCAGGGATTCCGGCGTGCCGCCCGAAAGCAAGAAAATAAACCCTATCCCACTGTTTTTAATGAATATAAAGTGTTTTCTGCCGCATGCGGAAGCATTACTGGCATGCTTAATGCATTATAGATACTGCAAGGAAGAGAAATTTAGCGAGGGACAGCATGGGTCAGAACAGCAAAACCAGCAAACGGGAACATCTCCATCGAGCCATCTTTGAAGCCATTCCCCTGCGCAACGTCGTCGGCATCGGCAACATGCGCGCCTGGCAGATCCATCTTACCCGCGGTCCGGTACTCGCTACCCTCGGACCGGTAGAGCAGGCCGTCGACGAGCAGGCAGCCAACGCGCCGCGCTACGAATAAGCCCCCTGTTCTTCTCTTCACAAATTGTCTTTTGCCGGGCGATGTTCCGGCCACATGAACTCACCGCTTCACAAACCGGCCGTAAATGCCTATGCTTTGATCGACTGTTCTTTTGACTGACCCGACCGGAGGAATCGATCCATGGCGACCTATGAATGCAAGAAATGCGGAATGAGTGTCAACGCGACCTGCGGCCACTGCGACGCCCCCCTCGTCGACGCGATGCTGGAACTCCCCGACGGCACCGAAGTCGAGATTTCGGAGTGCCCCAACGGCCACGGCAAGATCAAGTCGCCGATGTGCTGTGGCGAGGACATGTCCTGCTCCATCTAGAATTCAAAAACGGGTTTTGAAATACGCCGCCGGTCATCGCGCCGGCGGTTTTCAAACGGCGCCGCGAAATACCCGGTGCTTACTTTCCTGTTATGCCCATGCTCCTGAGCCACTGCTTTTCGAACGAGCGCTTGGCCCAGTGCAGGGGGCGCATGCCGGGCAATGCCAGGCCGCGCTTCTCGCCGCGATAGACCAGTATTCCCTTGTCGAGGGAATCGATGATGCACAGCAGTTCCACCTTGAATTTTACGCTCGCCGGTTTGCAGTCGAGGTTCAGGGCGATGTTTTTCGCCGCCGCTTTCGCCTGCAGGTCGGCCATGTGCGCCTGCTTCGGCATCCAGTCCGGACCGGGATAACTGCCGGCGTCACCCGCCACGTAAACGCGCTCCATCCCCTGTACCGCTGCCATCTCGTCTGCCTGGATCATGCCGCCGGGTGACAGCGGCAATGGACTGCCCTGAACCCAGGCCGGCCCCGTCATGCCGGGCATGAACAGGATCAGGTCCGCTTTGATTTCGCCGCCCTCGGTCCGAACCACGTTGTCCTCGAGCGATTTGATCCGGTGGCCGAGGTGGGTCTCGATGCCGCGCTTTTTCATCTCCTTGAGCAGCTTGTCGACGGCGCGTTCGCCCAGCCTTGCACCCGGCCGCGGGGCAGGCGTGAAAAAGACCAGGCGAAAGCGGTCTCTTCTGCCGGTCTTCTTCAGCCAGGTATCCAGGCCGAACAACAATTCGAACATCGGGCCGCCGCGCATCGCCGCCGGTTCCTTTGGATTGCTGCTGAAACCGAGTGCGACGGTGCCGCCTGCGAGCGAATGCACCGCGGTTTTCATGCGTTCGGCCGCCCCGATGCCTTCGCACAGCGTGATCGCGTTCTCGATGCCGGGCAGTTTCTTGATGTAACGCCCGCCGGTCGCGATCAGCAAAGCGTCGTTTTCGACCACCCCCCGGTCGGTATCGAGCCTGCGGCCGTCCTGCGAGACCCCGGTGACGGCGGCCTGGATGTACTCGACGTCCAGGCGTTTCAGCAGCGGCCCGAGGTCGTGCCTCAGGTCTTCACCGCTGCGAATGCCGTAGGGCACCCAGATCAGGCTGGGCAGGTAAATCAGCTCAGGCTTCGGCGCAACCAGCGTAATGGCGGCTTTCGGCAGCAACTTGCGCAGTTCGCTGATTCCGGCGACGGCCGCAAAACCCGAGCCCGCGACGGTGATTCTTTGCTGCTTGTCCATGGTGATTCAGCCTGCTTTTTGTCTTTCACTCGCGATGGAGTGGTAATGGAGCCCGCGAGAAAGTCTAACAAGGAAAGATGCGGCGTCAAAACAGCCGTCGATTGCCCGGCCATGGTTCTCGTACTGCGCCGCGCAAGGCTTTAGAATGAGCCTGAACCGGCTCAAGGGAGGGCAGATGAACGCTTCGGAACGGGCGCCGGCCTCGAACAGGACGCGGGCCATGAACGGCAGTGCCGACTCCCGAAAGTACCTGCGGAATTTCCTGCTGCACTTTCGACCCGCGGCCGTGCCGGAACGCGTTCTGCACATTTCCGCCACCTGGGCGCTCGGCGTCGCATCGACGACCCTGCTGGCCGTTCTCGTTCTGACCGGCTTTTTGCTGAAGTTCGTGTACGAACCGAATCCAACGCATGCCTACGATTCCATCGTCTATCTCGTCGGCGACGTTCCTTACGGTCAACTGCTGCGCAACATGCACCGCTGGAGCGGCTATGCGATTCTTCTGACTGCTTTCCTTCACCTGCTGCGCGTCTTCTACACCAGTGCTTTCCACGCGCCGCGTCAGCTCAACTGGATCGTCGGGCTGGGCCTGTTCGCCGCCATCGTGCTCTCGAACTTCACCGGTTACCTGCTGCCCTGGGACCAGATTTCCTACTGGGCGATCACCATCAGCACATCCATGCTCGACTACCTGCCCTGGCTCGGGCCGCCGCTGAAGCAGTTCATCCTGGGCGGGACGGAACCGGGACCCGCCACGCTGATGAATTTCTACGCGATTCACACCGCGATCGTGCCGGTCGCGTTGCTGTTCCTGCTGCCTTTTCATTTCTGGCGCATTCGCAAGGCGGGCGGTATCGTCATTCCACGAGGTGTCGACGAGCAGTTGCCGGACCCGCTGCCGATGGCCAGAACGGTCCCGCACCTGGTCACGCGGGAAATCGCCATGGTGCTGGTGGTGCTGGCCGCGCTGGTTTCGGCATCCATGGTCTTCAACGCTCCCCTCGCGGAACAGGCGAACCCGGGCATGTCCCCCAACCCGACCAAGGCGCCCTGGTATTTCATGGGTATCCAGGAAATACTGATGCACTTTCACCCGCTGTTCGCGGCCGTGGTCATACCCCTGGCGCTGACTGCAGCACTGCTGTGCATTCCCTGGTATCGATTCGACTCCAGACCGGCGGGCACCTGGTTCGTGTCCCGAAAGGGACGCGCCACAGCGCTGGCGGCGGCGGTGACCGGCTTCATCGTCACCGTGGCGGCGGTGCTGGTCGACGACCTGCTGCTGTCGGCGAACGGCCAGGCTTCGCCCGGGATGATTCAGAACGGCCTGCTGCCCTTTGCCGGGGTCATTGCCTTCTGTATCGCTTTTCACTTCCTGCTGAGAAAGCGCTTCGACTGCAACCGCAACGAGGCCGTGCAGGCCCTGTTCACGCTGCTGATGGTTTCTTTCGTAACGCTGACACTGATCGGCACCTGGTTCCGGGGGCCGGGCATGCAATTGACCTGGGGCGGATGAATGACAGCCGATAAACTGAACCGACGCAAATTCCTTAACCGGGTCTGGGCCGGGCTCGGCATCGTCGCGGCAGCCGAGGCGGTCGCCTTTCTCAGCGGCTACTTCTCTCCGCGCAAGCCGCGCTACTCACCCACCGACCCGGGCGAGGTATTCACCGTGGGCGCGGTCGACGATTTTGAGCCCGGAACCGTGACGGCTTTCGTGCGCGGAAAGTTCTACCTGGCGCGCATCGGGAACGGCGGTTTCCTGGCGCTTTCCCGGACCTGCACGCACCTGGGCTGCACGGTACCCTGGGTCGCGGACGAACAGCGATTTGTCTGCCCCTGTCATGCCTCGGCCTTCGATATCAACGGCGACGTCATCGAACCGCCGGCGCCGCGCGCGATGGATCTTTTCGAGGTGAGCATTGAAAACGACATGGTGCGGGTCGATACCGGCCGCCGCCTGAAACGCACGGCCTTCGAAGCAAGCCAGGCCGTTTACCCGGAAGCGACATGACGACAGCGACATCCCGCACAGCGGCATGGGAGCGGCTGGCATTGGCCGCGGCAGCCTTCATCCTCGTCATTTTCGCGGTTTACCACTACCGGGGCGCGAGCCAGCCCGAAAGCAGCGCCACCGCGGCGCCGATTCCGCAATTCGTGGGCAGCACCGAGTGCAAGGACTGCCACCAGCCGGAATGGGACGCCTGGCTGGGCTCACACCACGACCTGGCCATGGATGTCGCAACGGAGGCGTCGGTCCGCGGCGACTTCGACAACGCCGCGTTTACGCGGCATGGCGTCACGTCCAGGTTTTACCGCCGGAACGGACGCTACTTCGTGGAAACGGCCGGCCCCGGCGGAGAGATGGGCGAGTTCGAGATCACGCACACCTTTGGCTGGGAGCCCCTGCAGCAGTACCTGGTGCCGTTCCCCGGGGGGCGCCTGCAAACCCTGCCCATCGCCTGGGACACGGAGAAAAACGAGTGGTTTCGCGTTCCGCCGGACGAGGATATCGACCCGGACGACTGGCTGTACTGGACCAATGCCGCCCAGAACTGGAACGGCATGTGCGCCCAGTGCCACTCGACCGACCTGCAGAAAAACTACGACCCCGAGACCGACACGTACGCGACGACCTGGTCGGACATCGACGTAGGCTGCGAAGCCTGCCACGGGCCGGGTTCCGAACACGTCAGCTGGGCGAGCATGCCGGACATGGCCCGCCCGCCAGTCGAGAATTTCGCCCTCGCGCGCAGAACCTCCGGGCTGAGCAGCGTGGAACTGGTCGAGCAATGCGCCGTATGCCACTCGCGCCGGGCTGCCCTGGGCGACGTGAGACATACCGAGACCGAACTGATGGATGACTTCCTTCCCAGCGCGCTCGAGGAAGGCCTTTATTTCCCCGACGGGCAGATCCTGGACGAAGTGTATGTCTACGGTTCTTTCATCCAGAGCAAGATGTTTCAGCGCGACGTGAAGTGCAGCGACTGCCACGACGTGCACACGGCCCGCCGGATACTCGAAGGAAACGCGCTGTGCCTGCAGTGTCACCGGGAAGCGCAATACGACAATTACGAGCACCACTTCCACAAGAAAGAAGGTGAAGACGGTGAACCCATTCGTTCCGCGGACGGAGAAGTGTTGTGGGCCGTCGGAACCGGAGCGCAGTGTGAGCAATGCCACATGCCGGGACGTTACTACATGGGCAACGACTACCGCCCGGACCACAGTTTCCGGGTGCCCGACCCGGCGCTGGCCGCGGCGACCGGTTCGCCCGATGCCTGCCTGCGCTGTCACCTGGATGAAGATGCCTCGTGGTCGGTCGAGAAAGTGGCCGAATGGTACGGACCGGGCAGGAAGTCCCACTACGGCTACACCCTGTACCGGGGCCGCCAGGGCGAAGCGGCGGCGGACGCCGACCTGGCCGCCCTGGCCGGAGACGCCCTGTACCCGGTAAATGCGCGAGCCGCGGCCATCGAATTGCTGGGCACCGTCTATTACTCGAGCCCTGCGGCGACCGCCGCAATCCAGGGCGCCCTGCTCGACGAGGAAGCGATGCTGCGCCGCACAGCAGTATCTGTCGTTCAGTTGCCGGACGCACGGGCCCTCGCCAGGGTGCTCGCGCGCAGTCTGCACGACCCGGTGCAAACCGTGCGCATCGAGGCGGCAAGCCGTCTCGCGGGCCCGCTCAGCGGGCACCTCGACATTCCGCAGACCGAGCTGTTTGCAAAAGTCCTCGAGGAGTACAAGGCGGCCATGCTGTACGCGGCTGATTTCGCGTCCGGGCGTTACAACCTCGGCAACCTGTGGAACAGACTGGGGCAAACCGACCGGGCTATCGAGGAATACGCGGAGGCGTTGCGGATCGATGATGAATTTTTCCCGGCCAAGTCAAACCTTGCCCTGCTGTACAACGCCCGGGGTGAGAATACGAGGGCGGCGGAACTGCTGACAGAAGTGGTGGAGTCGCAGCCCGGCATGTATGAAATGGCCTACTCGCTGGGCCTTTTGCTGGTCGAGATGAACCGGCCCGACGAAGCCCTGGAGTACCTCGCCCGGGCATCGGACGGCTTGCCGCAGCGGGCTCGTATCCATTACAACCTGGGGCTGCTCTACCAGCAGCAGGGCCAGCTGCCGGCCGCCGAGGCGAAACTGCTGCAGGCGCTGTCGGTCCAGCCCGAAAACCCGGATTTTCAGTTTGCCCTGGCCGACCATTACCTGCGGCGCAACCAGCCCGAAAAAGCATTGCCCGTCGTCCAGGCCCTGGCCAGGACGAATCCCCGCCATCCGGCGCTGCCGGGCATGCTGCGCGTAATCGAAGCGACCTCGGCGCGTCCTGGCCCGCGGGATGACACGAAAGAGAGCCAATAATGAAATTCGGCATCGACCGCCTGCTGGAAGATCGTGAACTGCAAAAACCATTGGACGGCCGGCGTGTCGCACTGCTGGCGCACCCGGCTTCAGTCACGCGTACGCTCGCGCATTCCCTGGACGCGATCTCCGCGCTCAATACGATCGAACTGACCGCCGCCTTCGGCCCCCAGCACGGGCTCAGGGGCGACAAGCAGGACAACATGATCGAATCCGGGGACTTCATCGACCCGATCCTCAAAATTCCCGTTTTCAGCCTTTACGGAGAAGTGCGACGCCCGACGCCGGAAATGATGGACCGCTTCGACGTGCTGCTCGTCGACCTGCAGGACCTGGGCTGCCGCATATACACCTTTATCACGACGCTGAAATACCTGCTGGAGGCGGGCGCCGAACATGGCAAGAAGGTCGTCGTGCTGGACCGGCCGAACCCGGCCGGCCGGCCGGTGGAGGGGCTGACGCTGCGTCCCGGGTGGGAAAGCTTCGTCGGCGCGGGCCCGATGCCAATGCGGCATGGCCTGACATTGGGGGAGTTGGGTGGCTGGTTCACTCACCGCTTTGACCTGGACGTGGACTACGAGGTAATCGCCATGCAGGGCTGGCAACCGGCGAAAGCTCCGGGTTACGGCTGGCCGCTCGGCGAGAGAAGCTGGGTTAACCCCAGCCCGAACGCGGCGACCCTGTCGATGGCGCGCGCCTACGCGGGAACCGTGATGCTGGAAGGCACGACGCTCTCCGAGGGCCGGGGTACGACACACCCGCTGGAACTGTTCGGCGCCCCCGATATCGATCCCCGCGCCCTGATGAATGCCATGGAAGACATCGCGCCGCAGTGGCTCGGGGGATGCCGCCTGCGCGCATGTCATTTCGAACCCACCTTCCACAAACACAAAGAACTGCTCTGCGCCGGATTCCAGGTTCACCTGGATGACGATAGCTACGACCATGACGCGTTCCGGCCCTGGCGGCTCACCGCCCTGCTTTTCAAGGCCATCCGCAAGCTGCACCCCGGCTACGAATTGTGGCGCGACTTCCCATACGAATACGAGCATGACCGATTGGCCATCGACCTGATCAACGGCGGCGAAGACCTCAGGCTCTGGGTCGACGACGATGCCGCCGAGCCCGGCGACCTGGAGGCCCTGGCCGCGGCCGACGAGAAGGCCTGGTACGAGGAACGGGCGGACTTCCTGATTTACTGATCGGCAAGCAATAACGGGGTCATTGGGTCAGGGTAGCTGAGCTACTCTGACCCCTTGTCTTCAAAAAAACGGCCCGTGAAAATCACGGGCCGTTTCGTGTCCCCTTGAATAGGGAAGGTCGGTTTACTCAGTCGAACCGCAGGGGCGCGGGGCGGTCGAGCATGACGCTCTCGCCTTCTTCGACGCGTTCGCCGCCGTTGATCGGATCGGTCGTCCAGCCCAGCTCGGTGAAGTCCACCCCA
>JAZBPJ010000090.1:0-28300 GCA_036351575.1 Lysobacterales bacterium
ACGACCACGCTTTCACCGGCCTGCAGGCCGCTTTCGACCAGGACGGTGCCGTCGCGGTAATTCCGCGCGGAGACCGCCCGGCGCTCGGCCGTGCCGGACGATGCGACAAACACGATATCACGACCGGCGTCCCGGCGAAGCGCGCCTGCAGGAACCAGTACGCCGCGCCGCACTTCGGCCTCGGGTTCGATTTCTTCCGCCTCGTGAAAGGCCACTTTTACGCCCATGTCGGGCAGGATTCGATCGTCGAGTTCGTCGATACCGACGCGCACTTCCACCGTGGCCCGCTGACGGTCGGCCGTCGGAATGATGGCGATCACGTGCGCGGGGATTTTCCAGTCCGGGTAGGCATCGAGCGTGGCCTCGGCGCTTTGCCCCGGGCTGATGCGGTTGATGTAGGCCTCGTTGACGTCGATCTCGATCTCCAGCGACGACATGTCGACGATGGTGCCGATGCCGGTGCGGGTGAAGCCGCCGCCGGCGGAAACCGGCGAAACCATTTCGCCCGGCTGCGCGTTCTTGCCCACGATGATGCCGGCGAAGGGCGCGCGGATGACGGTATCGTCCAGCTGGCGCTGGTAGATGTCGATCTGCCGACGGGCTACTTCGACATCGGCCAGGTTGCGTTCTGCACGTGCAGCCAGCGACACCGCCAGCGCACGGGCGCGATCCAGCTCGGCGGCGCTGGCCAGGTTCTGGCTGACCAGTCGTTTCTGCCGCTCGTGGTTATTTTCGGCCTCTTCTAGCAGGGCCCGGGTTTCCCCCAGCCCGCGCTCGGCCGACACGAGCTGTGCCCGGGCCAGTTCCCAGGCCGCACGGATGTTGGAATCGTCCAGCCGCGCCAGTACCTGGCCTTCCTCGACCGCCATGCCTTCCTCGATCAGCACGTCGATCACCCGGCCGGTGATCTTGGAGGAAACGGTCGCGTAGCGGCGGGCGTTGACGTAACCGGATGCGTTCAGAACGGTGCCGGCCTGCGGCGCACCGCTGTTCAGCGGCGTGGCGCGAACCGTGCTTACTTCCAGCGCAGGCTCAGGACGAAGCAGGAAATACCAGGCCGTTACGATGACAGCGGCTGCCAGAACGACCACGGCCAGCCACGTCAGCGAGGAAGAAGAATTCTTCGGTTCCGGGCGGTCGATTTTCAGTTCGTCCAGCGAAGGTCTGCTCATTACCCATTCCCAACAGTCCCGGGTCAGGTGGACCCGGCCTTCGACATCATCTCCAGTTTTGGCGTGAGCGGCAAGGGCTCCAGCCAGGCGTTGAGATTTCCTGCCTGGAATCCGTACCGGGCTAGGCGACAGCAGCCGTCAGCAGCGCCAGGCGTCTGTGCTGAAGCTTCAGGCTGCGTTCGAGCTCACGGTAGCGGGCCGTCAAAGACGCGGTTTCCGCCTCGATGCGCTCGGCCAGTTTCAGGCGCTGCGCCTGCATGCGTTCCATCTGCAGCGCCTGCCATTCCAGGACGGTTTCCTTGAACTGCGAGTACTCGAAGTCGAACTGCGCGATCAGCCGCTGGCTGACACCGGGGCGCTCGAGTTTTTTCGCCGCTTCCTTGAACTGCATGTCGAGACGGGCCCGCAGCACCTTGAACGCCGGCGCGCGCTTGCGGCCGCGCGCCAAACCCATCCAGGCGCATGCCGAGATAAACCACTTGTTGATGTCCAGGTGCCACCAGCGGATGCCGCAGCGATAGTCGTTCTGGAACAGGTGGTGGTAGTTGTGATAGCCCTCGCCGTAGGTGATCAGCGCCAGCAGGTGGTTGTCCCGCGCGCTGTTCTCGTCGGTGTAGGGCCGGCTGCCCCAGATATGGGCCAGCGAGTTGATGAAAAACGTGACGTGGTGGCTCACCACCAGGCGCAGCACGCCGGCCAGCAGCAGCATGCCCCAGACGTCACCCGTCATCCAGCCGAGCAGCAGCGGCAGCAGCAGGTTCGTGCTCCAGGCGAGCGTCCCGTACCAGCGGTGCTGCAGCGCGCAGACCGGGTCGTTTTCAAGGTCCTTCACAACCGCGTAATCGACTTCGCCGCTGCGGTAATCCTTCAGCATCCAGCCGATATGGGCGAACCAGAAACCCCGGCCGATCGAGTACGGGTCCTTGTCGTTGTCATCGACGTCGCGGTGATGGACGCGGTGGCGCGCCGACCACGTGATGATGCTGTTCTGCAAAGCCATGCCGCCGAATACCGCGAGGAACCACTTCAGTGCCGGGTGGGCCTCGTAGGTCCGGTGCGACCACAGGCGGTGGTAACCGCTGCCGATGCCGACGCCGTTGAGCACGGTAAACAGGGCGAAAAAGAACCAGGCCCAGGCGTTGTAACCATGAGCGATACCGTACCAGGGCACCACGGTGACGGCCGCCAGGAAGGTGCCGCCGAGCACGGCCGTGACCGGCCAGTTGACCGGTGCGTTTTCTTTTTGCGTCGTTGCGGACGTTGAGGGCATTGCAGTAAATCTCCAGTCTCGAATTCTTTTCAGCCACGCATTCTACACCAGGCGCATGACAGCGTGCGGTCAGCTGCGCAGACCGGTGCCCCGGTGCAGCGAGCAGATGCACTCGGTGATCGCCCATGAGACGGACACCGGTTATGCGCAGTGCTTCTGCGAGGACGTCGATAATCCGTCGGAAGGTCCTGTCAGCTGGGGACTAGAGGTCTTTCAGCAGGTTCGTGTCCCTGACGCTGCGGCGCAGCTCAGATGCTTCCATGGCCGCCAGGCTGGCGAAGATTTCGGCAACCCTCGGTACTTCGGCCCTGTCCCTCAGCATCTCGTAAAGCTCGATGAGGCTGTTATGACAGCGGACCATGCAGGCCAGCACCTCATCAATGTCCATGTCCGAGACTGCCTCGGTCAGCGCGTCGTGATCCATGGCCAATGGGCAGTCGGCATTCCGGTACCAGGTGGACAGGATGGCAGCAGACGCATCTTCCTCGTAGGCTTCCAGGGCAGCCGTCAGCCTCTGCTCATGATCAGCCAGGTAGGCGAGCAACATGCGGATGCGTTCGTCCCCGGTTTCTGCCCATTTGCCGGTCAGTTCCGCCTGGACCTGGCGGTGGAATCCCTCGACCCAGTGCAGTACATCCGCCACTGTCTTGAATCTCACAACCCGCTCTCCCGCCCGCGCCAATTCAAACTATATTATCCACCTCTCGCGCTTAACCGCGGCTTAACTTGCACGTACCGGAACTGTCAACCTGATCCAGGTTTTCGGCGCAGTCCTCATCCCGATTTTCGCCGGCGCATGCTGGTCATGAATACCGCTCACACTGTTGGGATTGGAGATTTGCCAGATCGTCACCTGTTAACGGGCCTGAAATGATTCGAAGGGGTCAGAGTAGCCAAGCTGCTCTGACTCCGGTTTTTTCATTACGGCATGCAGTCAGCTGCGCAGACCGGTGCCCCGGTGCAGCAGGTACAGGCACCAGGCAAACAACAGCGCGCCCGCGGTCAGTATCACGCCGTAGGTCGCGGCGAGGCTGACATCGGAAACGCCCAGCATGCCGCGGCGGAAGCCGTTGACCATGTAGAGGATCGGGTTGAAGACGGAAACCTTCTGCCAGAACTCCGGCAGCAGAGCGATGGAATAAAATACGCCGCCCAGGTAGGTCAGCGGCGCAAGCACGAAGGTCGGGATGATCGCGATATCGTCGAACTTCTGCGCGAAGATCGCGTTCACCATTCCCGCCAGCGCGAACACCACGGCGGTCAGCACCAGCACGGAGACCAGTACCAGGGGCTGCTGGATTTCGATGCGCGTAAAGAACAGGGAAACAAGCATCACCACCGCGCCCACCATCAGCCCGCGCGCCAGGGCGCCGGTGACGTAGCCCGCCAGGATGACCCAGTTCGGCAGCGGCGAAATCAGCAGTTCCTCGATGTGCTTGCCGAACTTCGCCCCGAAAAACGACGAGACCATGTTGCCGTAGGAATTGGTGATCACCGACATGATGACCAGGCCGGGCACGATGTACTGCATGTAGGAAAAGCCGCCCATGTCGCCGATACGGCGGCCGATCAGTTCACCGAAAATGATGAAATACAGCGTCATCGTGATCGCCGGCGGCACGATGGTCTGGCCCCAGATGCGCAGGATGCGGGTAATTTCCTTGCGCACGATGGTGCGGTAGCCCACCCAGTAGATGTTGCCGCTCATGATGCAACGACCTCGAGATCCCGTTCCTTCTCGACCAGGCGCAGGAAAAGCTCTTCGAGCCGGTTGGCCTTGTTGCGCATGCTCAGCACGTGGACGCCCTGCCGGTCGAGGTCGGCGAACAGGTTGTTCAGCGACTTGGCCTTGGGCAGCGAGGCTTCGATGCAGTACTCGTCGATGATGCGGATTTCCATGCCGTCGATCTGCGGGCAGACCCGGATCGGCTCACGCAGGTCCAGCACGAATGTTTCGATATCCAGCGTCGCCAGCAGGGATTTCATGTCGGTGTCCTGCACGATTTCGCCGTGATCGATGATGGCGATGTTGCGGCACAGGCTCTCCGCCTCTTCGAGGTAATGCGTGGTCAGGATGACCGTGGTCCCTGCATCGTTGATCTCGCGGATAAACTCCCACATGGACCGGCGGATCTCGATATCCACCCCGGCGGTCGGCTCGTCCAGGATCAGCAGGCGCGGCTCGTTGACCATCGCCCGGGCGATCATCAGGCGCCGCTTCATGCCGCCCGAAAGCGTGCGCGACCACTTGTGCGCCTTGTCCCAGAGCTGCAGTTGTTTCAGGTATTTCTCGGCGCGCTCCAGGGCGATATCACGCGGGATGCCGTAGTAGCCGGCCTGGTTGACGACGATGTCCAGCGGCTTTTCGAACTGGTTGAAGTTGAGCTCCTGCGGAACCAGGCCGATGAACGACATCGCGCGGGAACGATCGGTCTGCACGCTGGTGCCGAAAACGCGGGTTTCACCCGACGTCGCGTTGACCAGCGAGGATATGATCCCGATCAGCGTCGATTTGCCCGCGCCGTTGGGGCCGAGTAGCGCGAAAAAATCGCCTTCCTCGACCGTGAGCGAAACACCCTTCAGGGCCTCGACGCCGTTCTTGTAGGTTTTGCGGAGATCCCGGACTTCGAGTGCATACATGCGGACAATGTGAAGCACATGCGCGCGAAAATCAATGACCTTCAGGCTATGGACAGGCAACACCTTTGCCTCTATCGTGTGCCACCGTGTTAATTTACGAGTCAAGCCATGCCCATTAGCCGGACACTGATGCTGTTCTGTCTCCTGCTGCCCGCCATGCCGGCGCCGGCGCAGGACGAAGATCCCGCAAACCCACTCGGTCTGGAAAACTGCGAACTGCTGGTACCCGGCACGCCCCTGTCGGTGCGCGGCCAGTGCGGCTGGCTGGAACGCCCCGAAAACCCGGGCGAGCCTGAAGGGCGAACCATCGACATCCACGTGGCCCGGATTCCCGCGCGGGGACGCGTGGCGGAACCCGACCCGCTGGTCTTTTTCGCCGGCGGCCCCGGACAGGCGGCGAGCGAAGCGTGGCCGATTGTCGCCCAGGCCCTGCGCAAGGTGAACGAAACGCGCGATATCCTGCTGGTCGACCAGCGCGGCACCGGTAAATCCAACCCGCTGCGCTGCCCGCAGATCGAACTCGAGGAGGCCCTGCTCACCGACTGGGAGCACCTGGGCCCGATGACGCAGGCCTGCCTGGATTCGATCGAGGCCGATCCGCGCTACTACACCACGACGATCGCCATGCACGACATCGATGCGGCGCGCGCGGCGCTCGGCTACGAAACGGTCAACCTGTACGGCGGTTCCTACGGCACGCGGGCCGCGCAGGTCTACTACCGGATGTTCCCGGAGCGCGTGCGCAGCATCGTACTCGACGGCGTGGTGCCGCAGACACTCGGGCTGGGCACCGAGCATGCGAAAAAACTCGACCAGGCCATCTACAAGGTGCTCGCCGGCTGCGACGCCGACCCCCAGTGCGCCAAACGCTTCCCCAACTCGGCAGACAGCCTGCGCGTGCTGACCGGGCGTATCGCCGCCGAGCCCGTGGAGGTGACGGTCGTTCACCCGACCACCGGCGAGCCGCTGACGTTCAGCTTTACGCGGGAAGTCATGTCCTCCGCGCTGCGCTTTCTCAGTTATTCGCCTGAAACCCAGGCCATGCTGCCGATGCTGATTCACGAAGCGGCAAGCGAAGGCCATTTCGAGCGCCTGGCCAGCCAGATGCTGATTACGGCCACCGGGCTGCAGCAGAGCATTGCGCAGGGCATGGAGATGTCCGTGATGTGCGCCGAGGATTACCCGCTGTTCCCGGAAGAAATCCGGCCCAACGACTACCTGATGGGTACGCTGCTGGAACAGGTCGTGCGCATCCAGTGCTCCATCTGGCCGCGCGGGCCGGTGCCTGAAGGCTTTCACGACCCGGTGGGCGGCTCCGTCCCGCTGCTGCTGCTGTCCGGAGAATACGACCCGGTGACGCCGCCCGAGTACGCGGACGAGGTCGCCGTTCATTTCGATAACGCCACGCACCTGGTGGCGCCCGGGCAGGCCCATATCGCGGTTACCCGCGGCTGCATGGGCGAACTGGCCTCCACCTTCATCGAGGAAGCCAGCGCCGAAAACCTGGAAACGGAGTGTATTTCCAACATGAAACCCTCGCCGTTTTTCCTTTCACTGACGGGGCCGCAGCCATGATCGTCGTCAAGAACCTGTACAAGTCCTTCGGCGACGTGAAGGCCGTCAACGGGGTTTCCTTCGAAGCCCGTGACGGCGAGATCACCGGCCTGCTGGGTCCGAACGGCGCCGGCAAGACGACAACGCTTCGCATGCTCTACTCCCTGCTGCCTCCGGACGCGGGCGAGATCCGCATCGACGGGCTCGACCCGGTGCACGACGCGATGGAAATCAAGCGCACGCTGGGCGTCGTTCCCGACAGCCGGGGCCTCTACACGCGGCTCAGCGCGCGCGAGAACATCGCCTACTTCGGCGAGCTGCACGGCATGAGCCAGCCGGAGATCAGGGAACGCATCGAGGAACTCACCGAGACCCTGGACATGGGCGACTTCATCGACCGACGCACCGAGGGCTTCTCGCAGGGCCAGCGCGTCAAGGTCGCCATCGCCCGTTCCATGGTGCACCGTCCCCAGACGGTGCTGATGGACGAGCCCAGCAACGGCCTTGACGTGATGAGCACCCGCGCGCTGCGCGAGTATATCCGCAGCCTGCGGCGGGCCGGGCAATCCGTGGTGCTGTCGACGCACATCATGCAGGAAGTCGCCGCGCTGTGTGACCGCATCGTCATCATCGCCAAGGGTGAAGTCGCCGCCGACGGCACGGCCGAGGAACTGCTGCAACGCTCGGGCTGCGACAGCCTGGAAGATGCGTTCGTGAAACTGATCGGCACGGAAGAGGGGTTGCTGGCATGAGGGGTCTCACCACGGTATTCAAGAAAGAGGTGCGCGAGAACATCCGCGACCGCCGCGCCCTGTTCAACTCGCTGCTGCTGGGGCCGCTGCTGTTCCCCCTGCTGTTCGTGGGCATGATGTGGTTCCTGGAGAGCGCCGAGCGCGAACGCCAGGAGCAGACGCTGGAACTCCCGGTCGTCGGGGCCGAATACGCGCCCAGCCTGATCCGCTTTTTTGAACAGCAGGGCGTGCAGATCGAGCCAGAGCCGGAAAACCCAGAAGCCCTCGTCCAGAACCAGGAGGAGCAGGTCATCCTGCGCATCCTGCCGGAGTACCCGGAAAAGTGGTCGCTGGGCCTGCCGGCCCCGGTCGAGGTCATCTCCGACCCTTCACGCCAGGAAACCAATGCATCGATTCGGCGCGTCAAGATGCTGCTGGCCGCCTATGGCTCGCAGACCGCCTCGCTGCGGCTGCAGCTGCGCGGCGTCTCGCCGCAGCTGGCTTCACCGATCATGGTCCGGGACGTGGACCTTTCCACGCCGAAAAGCCGGGCCATACTGGCCGTGATTTTCCTGCCCTACGTACTGATGATCACCGCCTTCACCGGCGCGACCCACCTGGCCATGGACACCACGGCCGGCGAGAAGGAACGCAAGTCGCTCGAGCCGCTGCTGATCAACCCGGTGGCGCGTTGGCAGATCATGACCGGCAAGATGATCACCACCACCGTGTTCGCGATGGCCTCGCTGGCCCTGACGCTGGTTTCGTTCCGCATCGTGCTGCCGTACATGCCGGTCGGCGCCTTCGGCATGGACCTGACCCTGGGTATCGAGACCCTGCTCCGCATCCTGCTGGTGATTTCACCCGTTGCCATCCTGGCGGCCGCGCTGCTGACGCTGCTGGCATCCTTCGCCAAGTCCTACCGCGAAGCCCAGAGCTACATGGGCCTGGTGATCCTGATCCCGATGATTCCCAGCCTGATTTTCATGGCCAACCCGATCAAGGCGGAAGCGTGGATGATGAATGTGCCGCTGTTTTCGCAGAATATCCTGATCGGGGAAATCATTCGCGGCGAGGTGGTGCCCATGGCCTGGTACGGAATGTCATTCGCCAGCACGATGATCATCGGGCTGGTGCTGGCCGTGATCGCAGCGACGCTGTACAACCGCCCGAAACTGATCTTCAGCGGATCCTGACGGGTATCGCGGCGAAGAGGAGTTGGAACCGCGGTATCAGCGTGACGAGGTCCCGCTTAATCGCTGAGCGATTTCCGTGAGCGACGGCCCGGGTTTCAGGCCTGTCACCTCCCCGGTACGAAAGGCAGGCGCCGGGGGCCTCCCTCGGTACCCTGCTCGCGCCGGGCCTGCTCGACGATTTCGCGCACGTCCTGCAACAGAAGGCGCGCGTCGTAAACGATGCCGTCCTTGATCGTGTAATGCACGCCGCCGACCCGCACCGGCAGGTTGTCTTCGGACAGGCGGAAATGACCGGTGCCGTAAAGCACCTTGAAGTTCGCCAGCGGGTTTTCTTTCGTGATCACGAGATCGGCCAGCTTGCCGGGGCGGATCGAACCGATATCCGAGGCCATGCCCAGCAATTCGGCCCCGCTGAACGTAGCCGCGCGAATCACTTCCAGCGGGTTAAAGCCCGCTTCCTGCAGTAATTCCAGTTCGCGTATGTAAGCAAAACCGTAAACCTTCCAGATATAGCCGCTGTCGGACCCGGTCGTCACGCGACCGCCGTGGTTCTTGTAGTCGTTGACGAAAGCCATCCACTTTCGAAAGTTGTTTTTCCAGGCGACTTCGTCGGCCGTGGTCCAGTCGAACCAGTAGGACCCGTGGGCCCGCCTGGACGGCTGAAAAAACTGCCAAAGGTTCGGGTGCGCGTAGTCCTGCTGCCAGTCGGCATTCATCTCGCGCATCAGGTCCCGGCTGGCCTCGTAAACCGTAAAGGTCGGGGAGATCGTGAAACCGAGCGCGATCAGCTCGTCCCGAACGGCGTCCCACTTTTCAGACCCGGGCTTTGCGGTCTGGGCCCAGAGTCGTCCCGCCGCGCCGAAGCGGTGCTGCTCGTCGCTGTAGTTGTAGTCCGGCGGATAGTCCTGGATCACCCGGTTCTCGAACATGGCCTCCGGCAGGCCATACCAGTGCTCCATGCTGCCCATCCCGGCGCGTGCCGAATCGAGGACGTTCCAGCGCACGACGTCGAGCTGGGCGTGGTGCATCATCGAGCCCAGCCCCTGTTTGCGGGCCTCGTCGAGCGCCGCGCTCATGACCTCGGGCGGCGCACCGAAAAACTTGATGCCGGCCGCGCCCCGGCGAGCGATACCGCGGACCCATTCCCGGGCTTCTTTTGCCGTCAGAACCGGACCGTCTGCACCCATGCCGAAAACGAAGTAGGGCACGATGCGCGGGGCGGCGATCTCGTTTTCCGCACTGCGCTGGCGGTGTGACAGCACCCAGTCGGCGCCATTGAAACTGCCGGCCTCGCGAATCGTCGTGATGCCGTGGGCGAGCCACAGCTTGGCCGGGTACTCGGCCGGCACACCCTGGGCTTCTCCGCCGAAATGGGCGTGGGAGTCGACAAACCCGGGCAATACGTAGTGCCCCTCCAGGTCCATCACGCGATCGCCCTTGCGGGCCTCGGGGCGTCTTGCCTCGTCGATGGGCAAACCGGGATAACCCACGCTCTGCACGGCGACGATGCGGTCTCCTTCGATGACCACGTCCACCGGGCCCATGGGCGGCGCGCCTTCTCCGCTGATGACGGTCACGCCCCGCAGGATAAGCCGCTCGAAAGGCCCTTCACCGCGCTCGCGGTCGGGCGCCTTCAGCGGCGCTGCGACGGCATGAAACGCCAACAGGACAAGCAGCAGCGGAACGATCAAACGGGTAATGAAAACACTCATGGAAATTCGCGCCCAGCAAAATTCGGTGATACAGTATATGCTGAGGAAAAAGGATTTTCCGCTTGGAGTTCGAAATGGAAGATACACGCAAATCGGCGGCAGCCGCCGCAATTGACGTCCGGCAGGACGCCAAAGAAAAGTCCGGGGAAGACAAAGAAACGTTCGTTGCCTTCATGAACGAGCCGGTTGCCGATGTCTCACAGGGGCAAGGCGACTCCGTTACGGGCAAGGCGCTCGATCGCTGGTTCAGGGAACGCCAGAAACAGCAGGGCAGCCCCCGCATGCTGGAAATCCCCAACGAGGCCGTGATCACCAACGGCGGCCCGATTCACATCACAGGCAACCTGACCCTGGTTCGCGAAGACGGTTCGGTCGAGTATGCCAACCACCTGTCGCTGTGCCGCTGCGGTCATTCCAGCACCAAGCCAACCTGCGACGACGCTCACCTCGACCGTGAATTCCTGCACAGCGGAAAATTCTCCTCGGTTTCGGAGGTTCCGCCGACGGATCGACCGAGCAAAGTGACCTTCACCCTGGTCAGGAACGGGCCGGTCACTTTTCGCGGCAGGGTCAAGCTGCTCAACCAGTTCGGCCAGGAATGCATGAAGATGCGCGGCGCCCTGTGCCGCTGCGGGCAGTCGGCGAACAAGCCGTTCTGCGACGGTTCCCATGAGCGCTCGGGGTTCAAATCCTCGCGCTAGGCATATTTTCAGCGCAACAGCGGCACGACACGATCAAAAAAACCGGCCCGCGGGGATTGCGGTCCGGTGGTCCGGCGCGTCACAATCCTTTCCATGGACGTATTCAAAGTATTCCAGGTCGAAGCCGCGCATTTCCTGCCGAACGTTCCGGCCGACCATAAGTGCCGCCGCATGCACGGGCATTCGTTTCGCATCGAGGTTCACGTCAGCGGGCCCGTGGGGGACGAAAGCGGCTGGGTCATGGACTTCGCCGACCTGAAACGCGCCTTCCAACCGCTATTCGACCAGCTGGATCACCACTGTCTCAACGATATTGAAGGCCTGGAAAACCCCACCAGCGAAAACCTCGCCCGCTGGGTCTGGCAACGTCTGCAGCCCGCCCTGCCCGGCCTGAGCAAGGTGATCGTGCAGGAAACCTGCAACGCCGGTTGTGTCTTCCGCGGCTGAAAATCGGCTTTTTCTTTAGCTGATTCAGGTCAATTACCCGCTGCCCCAGGCTACGTACACTAGGTCCGTCGATAGAGCAGAACATCGCGCTATCGAAGGAACACGATTGTGTGAAGACTCTCCAAGTCTCAAGATTTAGGCCAGGCAAAACGTCTGGCCTTCTTTTTTTGGCCTGAAAACCGGCTCAAAGACAATAACAAGCTAAAATACTGCCAAAGTGCGCATTAATTGTCCGAAGTCATTTTGCAACTGCCCCGGCTTTGACGCGCGTCAATTTTGAAACTTTTTTCATCGTTTATCTTTTTTTCGCAGTGATCACCCGGAACCTTCGATGGAACAACGAGTAGTATTCGACACAGAACTGATCAAACGGTACGACGTGGCCGGCCCGCGCTACACTTCCTACCCGACCGCCGTGCAGTTCATGGAAGGTTTCGATGCCGAGGCCTATCGCCGGCACGTGGCCGCGAGTAACAGCGAACTGATTCCCAAGCCGTTGTCCCTGTATGTGCACCTGCCTTTCTGCAAATCGCTTTGCTATTACTGCGGCTGCATGAAAAAAGTAACGCGGCACACCGCGCAGGCCGACCAGTACCTGGCTTTTCTCGACCGAGAGATCGAAATGCAGGGGCAGTTGTTCGATCACGACCGGGAAGTCGTGCAGCTGCATTTCGGCGGCGGCACGCCAACGTACCACGATGACGCGCAGCTCAAAGCCCTGATGGAACAGCTTGGACGCCATTTCTCGCTGAGCCGCGACGACGACCGCGAGTTTTCCATCGAGGTCGACCCCAGGACCGTCGGCGCCGATCGCCTCGAAGCGCTGGCCGAGATGGGTTTCAACCGCATCAGCCTGGGCATCCAGGATGTCGATCCGCGCGTGCAGAAAGCCGTGAACCGCATCCAGGACACGGAGTCGACGCTGGAAATGATCGGCCGCGCCCGTGAACTGGGCTTCAACTCGGTTTCCGTCGATCTCATCTACGGCCTGCCGCTGCAGACCGTGGAGAGTTTCTCCGACACCATCGACACGGTCGTGCAGGCGCGCCCGGACCGCCTCGCCGTCTACAACTACGCCCACCTGCCGCACATCTTCCGGGCGCAGCGCATGATCGAGGCCGACGATATTCCGTCTCCCGAAACCAAGCTGAAGCTGATGGAACTGACCATCGACCGGCTGGGCGAACTGGGCTACGTGTACATCGGCATGGACCACTTCGCGCTGCCCGAGGACGAACTCACGATCGCTCAGCGCGAAGGCGAATTGCAGCGCAACTTCCAGGGATACTCGACCCGCAAGGGATGCGACCTGGTCGGCCTGGGTGTCAGTTCCATCGGTCGTGTCGGTGACTGCTATGCCCAGAACATCAAGGACATACAAACCTGGCAGACCACGGTCGAGGCCGGGGAACTGCCGATCTGGCGCGGCCTCAGCCTGAACACGGAGGACCGCCTGCGGCGGCGCGTGATTGAATCCATCATGTGCCACGGCGAACTGAAGTTCGAAGTCATGGAATCCATGTTCGCGATCGATTTCCACGAGCATTTCGCCCCCGAACTGCTAACCCTGGAAGAAATGGAGAAGGACGGGCTGCTCGTCACACGCGAAAATTCTTTCACCGTGACGCCGGCCGGCCGGATGTTGCTCAGAAACATCGCGATGGTGTTTGACGAGTACCTCAGCCAGGCGTCCGAAAAACCCAGGTTCTCGCGGGTCATCTGAGGAATAAAAGCAACAAAATCCCCTTATTTTCAGAGGCCTGCATTAATACACCCGCTTCGGGCGGTCTGCCCGCGCGCGCGACGGATCGCCATTCGTTCCGCGCTTCAACCGCGCACCCCAAAATCTGCTAGAATTCTGGGCCTGTATCTGCCATGTTGTGATCTAGGTAGAACAAAAAATTGAACCCGAATGTAGGTTTTTTGTCTCACTTCAAATATAATGCATTTATAAGCATCAATTCTTGGAGAACACACAATGGAAGGCTCCCTCAGGGTATCCAACATCCGCGACTACCGCCGCGAACCGTCGCGCTCCCAGGTTGCCTGCAGCCGCTGCGCTCTGGGTGAACTCTGCCTTCCACGCGGACTGACGCCCGATGAAACCGAGCGTTTCGAACAGATCGTGCACCGCTCCCGCCCCATCCAGCCGGGCGAGCACCTGTTCCGGGCCGGTGACGAGTTCCGTTCCGTCGCCTCGGTGCGCACCGGTTGCTTCAAGAGCTATGTCATCGACCACGAAGGCCAGGAGCAGGTCCTCGGTTTTCACCTGCCGGGTGAAATCATCGGCCTGGACGCGATTCATTCCTGCAAGCACGTCGCCAACGTGGTCGCGCTGGACACCAGCGCGGTCTGCGGCCTGACCTTCGATACCGTCACCGGCATGGCGCGCCACATGCCGGAACTCCAGAACGAGCTGTTCCGCGTGATGAGCCAGCGCATCAGCGAACTGGAAACCATCGCCGGCGACCTCAGCGCGGACGAGCGTATCGCCATGTTCCTGCTGTCGCTGTCCGAGCGCTTCTCGCGCCGCGGTTACAGCGACAAGGAATTCATCCTCGCGATGTCACGCCGCGATATCGCCAGCTACCTCAGGCTGGCGACCGAGACCGTCAGCCGTGTGCTGGCCCGTTTCCAGAAAGCAGGTGTCGTCAAGGTCGACCGCAAGCAGGTCCAGATCCTGGACATCGATGAGCTGAAGTCGATCGCCCGAAAATCCTGAAAACAGGCGTTATTCACCTGTCCTGCCCGGCCTCGGCCGGAAAGCACGACCGTGATAAAAAATGGATGAACTGCAACTCCTGATCGACCTGCACCGGGACGGCGTACGCCAGGGCCCGGGCGGAGACCGGGAAACCCGTCTTTCCATAACGCTTTCCGGGCTGAAGAAAAAACAGGGTCTGAAGGTCGCGGACATCGGCTGCGGAACCGGCGCTTCGACGCTGGTGCTGGCGAATGAACTCGATGCGCACATCACGGCGGTCGATTTTCTTCCCGACTTCCTGTCCCTTCTCGAAGATGCCGCCGGCCGCGCCGGCCTGAGCGATCGCATCACCACGCTGACGGCGTCCATGGACGCGCTGCCCTTCGCGCAAGCGGAGTACGACGCCATCTGGTCGGAAGGCGCCATTTACAACATGGGTTTCGCGGCAGGTATCGAGGCCTGGCGCAAATTTCTGAAACCCGGCGGCATTCTTGCCGTCTCGGAACTGACCTGGCTCAGCGCTCAGCGGCCCGACGAACTGCAGGCGCACTGGGACCGGGAATATCCCGAAGTGGACACGGCCGGCGGCAAAACAGCCGTCCTGGAACGGCTCGGTTTCACGCCCATCGGCTATTTTGCTCTGCCGGAATACTGCTGGCTGGACAACTACTACGCACCGATGCGGCAGCGCTTTTCCGCGTTCCTCGAACGTCACGGGCATTCGAAGGCGGCACGGGCGACCGTCGAAGCCGAGGAAAAGGAAATCGCCCTGTACGAGCGCTACCGCTCGTTCTTCAGCTACGGCTATTACATTGCTCGATACGCCGGTGGCTGAATAAACCGCCGGTTACCTGCTCTCAGTCGAGTTCCTGCACGCCGCCGCCGGAAACGGTCAGGACCTGGCCGCTGACCCAGCCAGCCGCCGGTGAACACAGGAACAGTGCCGCATTGGCCATGTCCACGGGCTCGCCGAGGCGTTTCAGCGGCGTGCGCGCCAGCATGGCTTTTTCCATCTCCGGGGTGAGCACGGAAAGCAGCGCCGAGGTCTTGGTCGCTCCCGGCGCGATGGCGTTGACGCGGATATTCATCGGGCCGAGATCGTGCGCGATATTCCGTGTCAGGTGACTCTCGGCGGCCTTGGACGAGGAATAGGAAGCCATACGCCGATTGCGATTCTCGGCAGCCATCGACGTGATATTGAGAATGGCGCCGCCGCCAGCCGCCTCCATGTGCGGCGCGGCGAGCTGGCACAGGCGAAACACCGAGAACACGTTGAGTTCAAAGGCCCAGCGCATGTCTCTCATCGGCATGTCAAAAGGCTTGGGTCCGCCACCGCCGGCATTGTTGACCAGTATCGTCAGCCCGCCGAACTCACCGACCGTGCGTTCCACGATCGCTTCCAGTTCTTTTTCCTGGGTCACGTTGCAGGCGGCACCAAAGGCCTGTCCGCCCGCGTCTACGATACCCTGAGCGACACGCTCCGCCGCTGCCGCATCAAGATCGGTTACGGCAACCGCTGCCCCGGCGCCGGCAAATACCTCGGCGATCGCCCGTCCGATTCCGGCACCGGCACCGGTTACCAGCGCAATCGCTCCATCCAATCGAAAATTTGCAGCATCAAACATCAATAGGCTCCCAAAAACTTCCCAGCACAAGTTTACAACTGGTCTTCCGGCGCGATCTTCTGGAACCAGGCGCTGACCCGCCGCCACCAGGACGCCTGCGGCTCCGTGGTCTCGACGACCTGTTCGCCATCGATCGTCGCGTGCCAGGTGATGCGCCCCCGGTCGTCGAGTTTGAGGCGGTAGGCGCCATTCGGAATCGCATCCAGGGCAGTGCTGGCCATTCGCTCACCCAGTTCCGGTGAATCCAGGAACAGGGCCAGTTCGCTGTTGATGTCGATGGAGCGGGGATCCAGGTTCAGCGAGCCTGCGATCACCAGGCGGCGGTCGATCACCATGCCCTTGGCGTGCAGCGTCAGGTGGTCCAGCATGGTGCTGCCGTCTTCGGCCACGACCTTCGCAGCATCGGCGCGTGCTTCCCACAACTCCACGCCCATCTCGACCAGTGGCTTGCGGTAGGAGGCGTAGGCCGAGTGCACCGCCGTGTGGTTGTTGGTGGCCAGGGAGTTGGTCAGGATGACGATCCGAACGCCCCGACGCCGGGCTTCCCGCAGGAGATCGAGACCGGATTGCCGCGGAATGAGGTATGGCGTGAAGATGACCACCTCGCTCTGCGCCGCGGCGAGCGCCGCCGCGATCTGGCCCGCGACGATCTTGTGCTCATCGGCGATCTTCGAGAGCAGTTTCCGGGGGTCGTCGACGACCAGTTCGCTCTTCGCGAAGTACGGCTTCACCGCGCCATCGTAGAAACGCCGCATCAGCTCGGTGTTGATGGCCTGCGCGTAGATCGAATCGCCGGCGTCCGCCATCCGCCGCTGAGCGAACGCAATTCGCTCCTCGCGCTTTCCATCGTCCTTGTTCGCGATCAGCGCCTCGAGCGGCACGGCCAGTTCATGGTTCCAGTACCGGTCAAAGGAGTTCGACACCTGCTGCACGATCGGCCCGGCCGACAGCATGTCGAAGTCGACGAACTCGCCGCTGGCCTCGAGCTGGAAATACTCCACCGCGATATTGCGGCCGCCGACGATGGCGATCTGGTTATCGGCGATGAATGCCTTGTTGTGCATGCGGCGGTTGGCCAGCTTGAAATTGCCGGCGTAGTTCAGCGCATAGAGCCCCTGGCGCGAGACCGGGTTGAAGATACGCACCTCGACGTTCGGGTATTCGTCCAGCAATGCGAGCCCACCGTCTTTCACCGTCGTGAACACGTCATCCAGCAGCAGGCGAACGCGGACACCGCGCTCGGCCGCCTCCACCAGCTTGGTGGCCAGCACCAGGCCGGCGTCGTCCGGTTTCATCAGGAAATACTGTGCATCGATGCTGACTTCCGCGTGGTCGATCAGCGAGAGCCGGGAGCCGAAGGCATCGAGCCCCCTGGACAACGGGTAGAAGGCGTCATGCCCGGGCTGTTCCGCTCGCCAGGCGTCACTGTAGCGGGCGAGGCTGGTTTGTTCCGTCTCCGGGATAGCGGTGGAGGATATCTTCGGAATATCCAGCGAAACCGTGGCGCAGGCGCCAAGCGTCAAAGGCAGGAACAGCGCGGTGAGAATTTTTCTCAGTGTTCGAATGGACATGGGCGAGACGGGTTTCCGCTTTTCAAATCAGGGCCTACTCTCGCAGAACACCCCTGTTCATATCAAGGCGCAACCTTGCGACCGCTCAATGCTGAACGCCGCCCGGCCCGTGCACGTGCCCGTGCTCGGCTTCTTCCTTCGTTGCGTCGCGCAGGCCGGTGATCTCCACGTCGAAGGTCAGCGTGCGGCCGGCCAGGGGATGGTTGGTATCGATATCGACGTTGAAGCGCCCGACCTTGACCACGGTCGCCTGCATCGGCCCCTGGCGGGTCTGCAGCGTCACGACCTGTCCGGGCCGCAACTTATTGGGTTGCGGAAAGTGCTTGGACGCCACGCGCTGGGTGGCGTTCGGGTTGCGCTCGCCGTAGGCCTCGGCCGGTTCGATCGTGACCTGGAAGCTGTCGCCCTCTTCCCGGCCCTCCATGGCTTTTTCCAGGCCCGGAATGATGTTGCGGTGGCCGTGCAGGTAGGCCATCGGTTCGCGCTCTTTCGAGGACTCGATCTGCGTGCCTTCCTCGTCGGTCAGCGTGTAGTGAAAAGAAACGACCTTGCTTTTTTCGACGGGCATAACGATCCTCGAATGGTTTTTTACGCGGTAGCGGGATTATGCAGGCATGGCCCAACAGTGGCTAGCCCTGTTGCGCAATCCAGTATTCGACCTCGTCGCTCAGCACGTCAAGCGGCACGGAGCCCAGCGAGAGGATGAAATCGTGGAAGGCCCGCAAGTCGAAGGCGTCACCGAGTGTTTCCTCGGCGCGGCCGCGCAGCTGCCAGATCGTGTATTCGCCCAGCTTGTAGCTGAGCGCCTGGCCGGGCCAGGAAATGTAGCGGTCGATCTCGGTAGTCACCTCGTGTTCTGACAGCGCCGTGTTGGATCGCAGGTAATCCAGCGCCTGCTCGCGCGTCCAGCCCATGGCGTGAATGCCGGTATCGATGACCAGCCGGCAAGCGCGCCACATCTCGTACGTCAAGCGTCCGAAATGCTCGTAAGGCGTTTCGTAGATGCCCATCTCGACACCGAGTTTTTCCGCGTACAGGGCCCAGCCCTCGCCGTAGGCCGAAATGTAATCATGGCGCCTGAACGGCGGCTTTTCGTCCTGCTCCCTGGCCAGCGCAGACTGGATATGGTGCCCGGGAGCGGCCTCGTGCAGGGTCAGTGCCGGAATCGCGTACAGCGGCCGGCTTTCCAGTGCGTGCGTGTTGACCCAGTAATAACCGCCGCGCTGCGCGTTCAGCGGCGCCCCGGCATAGCGTCCGGCGGTGTAAAACGGCGCCAGCGTCTCCGGCACCGGCGCGACACCGTAGGGCTGACGCGGCAGGTGGCCGATCACCGCGGGCAGGCGGCCGTCGATCTTCTTGGCATAGTAAGAAGCGATGGACAGCAGTTCCCTGCCCGTTTTCGCGTAGAACTGCGGATCGGTCCTCAGAAACTCCAGGAACGCCGCAAAATCGCCCTCGAAACCCACTTCCTCGATGATTTCCTCCATCTCGGAGCGAATGCGAGCGACCTCGGCAAGCCCGATCTCATGAATTTCCCGCGGCGTCATGTCCACGGTTGCATAACGGCGGACCTGGGCCCGGTAGAAAGCCTCACCGTCGGGCAGTTCCGATGCGCCGAGCGTGGTGCGCGCCCCGGGCAGGTATTCCTCGTGGAAAAACGTGTAAAGGCTCCGGTAGGCGGGGATCACTTCATTTGCGATCACCTTGCGGGCCGCGGCCAGCAGCGCGGCGCGATCGCCGGACTCCGGTAACTCCCGGAACGGTGCGTAAAACCCGCTGTCCTCGACAGCGTCGACGATTTCGGCCCTGATCGGCGCATCACGGCCGTCCAGCACCACGCGCGGCTGCGTCATTCCCAGCTCGATTCCGCGCCGCATCAGCGCGATGTATTCGTCCATCACCGCCGGCAATTCATGCAGGCGGGCCAGGTAGTTCCGGTAATCGTCGGTGCTGTCGAAGCGGGTGTTGGCGGGCAGGCGACTCCACGCCATGTAAAAACCCCAGTCGCTGTTGAACGGCACCAGGTACGCCCCGGTCTCGTAATCGGCCAGGAAATTGTCGACCTGGCGGCGGAAGATCCGGTAGTTGATGCAGCCCTCACGGTCGAGCCGTTCGCAGGATATGCCTTCCAGCTCCGTTCGAATGCCTTTCCAGAACGCGTGCCGGCGCTGCTGGTCCGCCTCGGAAACGCGGCCCATGCGGTCGGCGCCGCCGTCATGACCCGTCCAGGACGCCATCATCGGGAACTCCGACATCCTGAACGCCCACTCCTTTTCGCAGATCGCCCGGAATGCCTCGGCGTCGTCTCCGTCGGCCGCGAGCGAACCGCCGAAGATCAGCAGGAACAGGATAGATAGCCGGGCAAATTTGATGTTCGGATTCATAAGCTTCGGTTTGTCAGGGCAATATCAGGGGTCAGCCGGTCAACAGGCGCTCGAGCGTGGCAATCATGTTGTCCGATGCCTTGCACGCACCGCCCGGATCGCGCCGCGCAACAAGCTGCAGAAGCGTCGTCTGAGCGCTGATCGTCTCGGTAAGCCGGGCATTTCCGCGGTTGTGGTACCAGAAGCGCCGGCAGTGCGTGCGCAGGGGCGAGATGGCCGCCCTGCAGAAGGGGTTGTCGGCGCATTCGTCCAGCAGCCGTTCCGCTTCGCGGCCGAGCGCGAGAAAGTTTTCGAAATCGTCGTGAGAAGCCCGCATATTCCGCGCCAGGGCGGAGAATTCGCTGCGCTGGGCGTCCCGGGCGTTGACCGCGGCCTGGCGGACGACGAGTCGCTCAAGACGCCTGCGGACCTCGAGAACCTGGATAATGGCGGTATTTTCAATCGACGCGATTTCAAGGCCCCGGCGCGGCAGCACGCGGACCAGGCCCTGGTGCGCCAGGCGCTGCATGGCCTCGCGAACCGGTGTTCGCCCCAGGCCTGCGACGTCGATCATCGTTGCCTCGGAGACGATGGAACCGGGTTCCAGCCTCAGCGTAACGAGCGCGGTTTCAAGAATGTCGTAGGCCTGCTCAGCAAGGCTGGCGGCTTTTTGCTTGGAATCCGGCATGGCAATCCTGCGGAACACAGTCCGCAGGATGATATATCAGATGAGGCCAGGGTTAAAAGCGCGTTCAGTTCTTCTTCACGCGAATCGAACCATTCACCGTGCTCAGCACGACCCGTGCATCGCCATCGTTGATCACGCCTTCCAGGTCACGGCCTACGAAACCCTTCTCGGCTTTCAGCCCGAAATCCTCGGCGTCGATACTGCCGTTTACCGTCTCGGCGGTAATCCGGGCGCTCGCGTCCGCGGGAAGATAGATTCGAATGGCTCCGTTGACGGTGTCCGCCTTGACCCGCTGGCTGGCCCCGAGTTCCTCGAACACGGCCTCGAGGCTGCCGTTGACGGTCTCGAGGTCCACGTCCGCCGAAACACCGGCCACACTGACCGCTCCGTTGACGGTGCTGGCGGAGACCTCGCCGCTCACGGAACTGATGCCCACGTCGCCATTCACGGTCTCGATGCTGTCAAGGTTGACGTCTGCCGGCACGGTGATTTCATAGGTGACGCTGCCGCTGCTGTCGCCGCTCCAGTTGAACCAGCCCTTGCTCTTGGGGTGCTTGGTCTCGATGCGCACGTAGTCGGCCGAGGCGTCGACATCGATCTCGAGCCCGTCCAGGTATTCCTGCTTGCCGGCCTTTTTGTGTGCAAGCACTTCCACGGTATCGCCGGAACCGCCGGTAACCTTGATGTCGCCATTGATGTTTTCGACGCTGATGCGCGCGCCCGAATTCACTTCGAAGCGAAATTCCTCGGTGTCTCTCACGTCAGCCGTTAGCGCGGTCGAAATCAGCATCAAAGCAGCGCTGGCAAAAAAGATGGTTTTCATTGTCTGAACCTCTTGGGAACCATGGTTGTCTCGTGTGTTTTGATGCTGCCGGCGCCAAGACGGTTTAAACCGTATTTTAAAAACCACGCACACCATCTGGCCGCCCAGGCAACGAAACACGAATTTGGTGTTTTGACTGTTGCATCTTACCCCAGCTTCTCGTAACATTTCAGTGTACTAATACATTCATACATTAATACGATCATGAAACATCACGACAGTGCCCAAAAGAAAGATCTGCAGGCAGCGGCAAAAACGCTTTCCGAGGCCCTGCTGTCGCTGCAGACACCCGGTGAAGCGCGCGCGTTTCTCGAAGACCTGTGCACGCCGGCCGAACTCGAAGCCATGGTCGACCGCTGGCGGGTGGCCCAGCTGCTCGACCAGGGGCTGTCTTACCGGGAAATCCGCGAACAGACCGGTGTCAGCGTGACCACGATCGGGCGCGTGGCGCGCTTCATGGAGCTGGGCAACGGCGGTTACCGCAAGCTGCTGGACCGCATCGCGGAACCCCCCTCAGGAGAACAGGACAAATGAAAAGCAATGAAACCGCGCGGCTGCGCGTGGCCATCCAGAAATCGGGCCGGCTGTCGGAGCGTTCCCAGGATGTACTGAAACGCTGCGGACTCAATTTTGCGCGCAGCAAGGACAAGCTGTTCTGGTACGGCCAGGACTTTCCGGTTGACCTGCTGCTGGTGCGTGACGACGACATACCCCGCCTGCTGCTGGACGGCGTATGTGAACTCGGTATCGTCGGAGAAAACATCGCGCTCGAGGTCATGCTCGAGCGTGGCCTGCGCAACGGACTGCAGCGGCTGCACGGCCTGGGTTTCGGCCAATGCCGCCTGTCGATCGCGGTGCCGGAAAGCACCGGGATCTCCGACGTCGCGGCGCTGGACGGGCAGCGCATCGCCACCAGTTACCCGGCACTGACCCGCGACCTGCTGCAAAAGAGAGGGGTCAACGCAGAAATCTCGGAACTGTCCGGCGCGGTGGAAATCGCCCCGAGCATGGGAACCGCCGACGCCATATCGGACCTGGTTTCGACCGGCACGACCCTGCGCGCCAACCACCTGCGCGAACTGGAAGTCCTGTTTCGCAGCGAAGCCGCCCTCTACGGCCGGCCGGGTCCGCTCGCACCCGAAAAACAGCGGCTCGTGGACCTGCTCCTCTCAAGGCTGACCGGCGTCATGCAGGCCAGCGCCAGCAAGTACGTGATGCTGCACGCTCCGCGCGATTCGCTGGCCAGGATCACCGAATTGCTGCCGGGGGTGGAACACCCGTCCCTGATGCCGCTGGAAGGTTCGGATCGCGTCGCCGTGCACGCGGTGTGCGGGGAAACGGTTTTCTGGGAGCACCTCGAGGCGCTCAAGGCTGCCGGCGCGTCCGCCATCCTGGTCCTGCCGGTCGAAAAGATGCTGGCCTGAGGACGGTTCGAATGCTCCATTCATTAAAAACCAGCTATTGGCCTGAGCTCGATCGCGAACAGCGCGAGCGCCTGCTGCGCCGCCCGGCGCTGGATCAGCCCGGTATCGGGGACGCGGTCGCGGCCATCATTCAGCGGGTGCGCCGCGATGGCGATGCCGCGCTGGAAGCGTTGACGCAGGAACTCGACGGCTGCCGGCCGTCATCGCTGGAAGTGACGGCACCGGAGATCGCCGCGGCGGAGCAGCGCATCGGCGCTGACCTGAGGAGCGCCATCGAGGATGCCGCCGAGCGCATCCGCGGTTTTCACAGCGCCGACAGGCCGCGGGACGGACGCCTGGAGACCGCGCCCGGCCTCGTCTGCGAGGTCCGCTACCAGCCGCTTTCACCGGTCGGGCTGTACATTCCGGGCGGCAGCGCACCGCTGTTGTCCACCGTGCTGATGCTCGCGATACCGGCCCGGTTGGCGGGCTGCGAGGAGGTGATCATGTGTTCTCCGCCGGCCGTTGATGGGCACATCGCCGACGAGGTGCTCGCGGCCGCTTCGCTGTGCGGTGTCGACCGGGTTTTCTGCGTCGGCGGCGCCCAGGCGATCGCCGCCATGGCATACGGAACGGACAGCCTGCCCCGCTGCGCCAAGATTTTCGGGCCCGGCAACGCCTGGGTCACCGAGGCCAAGCAGCAGGTTTCGCAGGACCCGCTGGGGGCTGCCGTCGATATGCCGGCCGGTCCTTCAGAGGTGCTGGTCATCGCGGACGGAGCAGCGGACCCGGTCGCCGTGGCCTGGGACCTGATGTCGCAGGCGGAACACGGCCCGGACTCCCAGTCCATTCTCCTGACCAACGATGACGCGCTCGCCGCGCAGGTCATCGAGGCACTGCAGGAATTGGCCCCGCAGCTGCCGCGCTGCGCGATCCTGGAGCGCTCACTCTCCGCTTCGCGCTTCATTCGCGTCGACAGCGTGGAAGAGGCCGTTTCGATTTCAAACGGCTACGCGCCCGAACACCTGATCATCAATACCGAAAACGCGGCAGCGCTGGCCGCCAGCGTACGCAACGCGGGCTCGGTCTTCCTGGGGCCCTGGACACCGGAATCGCTGGGCGATTATTGCTCCGGCACCAACCACGTGCTGCCGACCTATGGCTGGGCGCGCTCCCACGGCGCGCTGGGCACCGGCGATTTCATGCGGCGCATGACCTTCCAGTCGGCCAGCCGCGAAGCGCTTGCCCGGGTCGGCCCGACGGCCGAAAAGCTGGCCGAAGTCGAAGGGCTGGAAGCACACCGGATGGCGGTCCGGGCGAGGCTGCGGCGATGAACGTCGAGCAGCTTGCGCGGCCCGAAATCGTGGCCATGAAACCCTACTCCTCGGCGCGCCGAGAAGCGCCCGGCGAGGGCGTGCTGCTCAACGCCAACGAGGCGCCCTGGCCGCTGCTGGATATCGAGGACCGGCTGAACCGCTACCCCGATCCCCAGCCGGAACGACTGCTCGAACGCCTGGCGCGCCTGTACGGCACGGAAGAACGTTTCCTGCTGGTGACGCGGGGCAGTGACGAGGGTATCGACCTGCTGACGCGCGTATTCTGCCGCGCGGGACAGGACGCCATACTGCAGTGCCCGCCCGCCTTTGGCATGTACCGCATCGCCGCCCAGGCGCAGGGAGCGGATGTCGTTTCCGTGCCGCGTCGCGACGACGACTTTTCACTCGACCAGGACGGGGTCCTGGAAGCCCTGGATGCCGACGCACGGATCAAGCTGGTCTTCCTGACGTCCCCGTCGAACCCGACCGGAGACGTGTTGCCGCCGGGTTTTCTTGAAAAGGTGCTGGAGCGCACGCGCGGTCGCGCGCTGGTGGTGCTGGACGAGGCATACGCCGAATTCTGCGGCCAGCCTTCCGCCGTGCCCCTGGTGAAGGAGCACGAGCACCTGGTCGTGCTGCGCACGCTTTCCAAGGCCTGGGCCGCGGCCGGGCTGCGCTGCGGCACGGTCATCGCCCGGCCTGCGGTCGTCTCGCTGCTGCGCCGGGTGATCGCGCCCTACCCGCTGCCTTCTCCGGTGGTATCCATTGCGCTCGCCATGCTCGAGGACGACCGGCTCAAAGACCAGCGGGACCTGCTGCGCCAACTGCGCGACAACAAGAAGCAGTTGCTGGGCATGCTGCGTGACCGCCCCTTCGTCAAGCAGATCTTCGCCGGCGAAGCCAACTTCGTGCTGCTGCGGGTCGATGACCCCGGCGGCCTGCTGGACTTCTGCGCCGCGCGCGGCGTGATCCTGCGCGGCTTCCCGTCCGATCCGGCGCTGCGTGACTGCATTCGCATTTCCGTTGGCTCCAGCAGCGACATGGCGCAACTCGAGCAGGCCCTCAAAGAATGGGAGAGTAAAACATGACCGGCGAAAAACGCAGAATCCTGTTTATCGACCGCGACGGAACCCTGATTACCGAACCGCCCGACCAGCAGGTCGATTCGCTGGAAAAACTGGGCCTGGTTCCGGGCGTGATCCCGGCTCTGCTGAAGCTGGCCGAAGCGGGTTACGAATTCGTCATCGTCAGCAACCAGGACGGGCTGGGGACCGAGGCTTACCCGTTCGAGGACTTCGAACCGCCGCAGCGCAAAATGCTGGAGCTGTTTGCTTCGCAGGGTATCGAGTTCTCCGATGTGCTGATCGACGAGCACTTCGAGCACGAGGATTCACCCTGCCGCAAGCCCGGAATCGGCATGGTGCTGCCCTACCTGAAATCGGGCGAACTAGACCTCGAGGACTCCTGGGTCATCGGCGACCGGGAAACCGACCTGGAACTGGCCGAAAACATGGGTATCGGCGGCTTTCGCCTGCAGCCCGGGCCGGAAACCTGGGAAAGCATCGCGCACCACCTGCTGAACCGCCCGCGCCAGGCCCGGGTCAAGCGGGAAACCCGCGAAACCGACATCCAGGTGTTCGTCGACCTCGATGCACCCGGAACCAGCGAGGTGTCCACCGGCATCGGCTTTTTTGACCACATGCTGGACCAGCTCGCGTCGCACGGCGGCTTCCGGCTGGAACTGCAATGCAAAGGCGACCTGGAAATCGACGAGCACCATACCGTCGAGGACTGCGCACTGGCCCTGGGCCAGGCATTGAACCAGGCGCTGGGTGATCGCCGCGGTATCGGCCGTTACGGATTCTGCCTGCCGATGGACGAGTCGCTGGCGCAGGTCGCCATCGATCTTTCCGGTCGACCGGCCATGCAATTCGAAGCGGCCTTCCCGCGCGACAGCGTGGGCAACCTCTCGACCGAGATGGTCCGGCACTTCTTCCAGTCGCTGAGCCAGAAGCTGGGCGCCGCCATCCACGTGCAGGTCAGCGGAGAAAACACGCACCACATGGTGGAAGCCGTGTTCAAGTCCGCCGGCCGGGCGCTGCGGCCCGCACTGGAGCGACAGGGGCGGGAAATGCCCAGCACCAAGGGAGTGCTCTGATGACCATCGCGGTCGTGGACAGCGGCGGCGCGAACATCACCTCGGTGCTGCACGCTCTGCGCCGGCTCGGCGCCGAGCCGGAGTTCAGCGACGACGCGGACACCATCCGCGCGGCAGACCGCGTGATCCTGCCGGGCGTCGGCGCGGCCGGCAACGCGATGGACGTGCTGAACCGCCATGGCCTGGCCGACGTTCTGCGCGGCCTGAAACAGCCCGTTCTCGGTATCTGCCTGGGCATGCAGCTTCTGTTCGAGTCTTCCGAGGAGGACAATGCGGAAATGCTCGGTATTATTCCGGCCCGGCTCAGGCGCCTGACGGGTCACGGCGGCCTCCGTGTTCCGCACATGGGATGGAATACGATACAGCCGGGCGTGGAAGATCACCTGCTGAACGGTATTGGCGGCGAGTGGTTCTATTTCGTACACTCCTTCGCTGCACCGGTGGGAGACTGGACGCTGGCGACCGGGTTTCACGGTGAACCGTTCAGCGCAGTCGTCCGTCATGAAAACTTTTACGGCGCCCAGTTTCACCCTGAGCGTTCGGCGGCAGCCGGCGCGTCGCTGCTCGAAAACTTCATGGAGACAAGCACGCCATGAGCTTTACCATCATTCCGGCTATCGACCTGCTCGACGGCGCCTGTGTCCGCTTGCTTCAGGGCGACTTCAAACAGTGCAAGACCTATGACCATGACGCGGTCGGACTGGCAGCCCGCTACGCCAGGGAAGGTGCGGAGTGGCTGCACGTCGTCGACCTGGCCGCCTCGCGCGACGGCGAAAAAGCGAATATTCAGCCCTTGCTTCGCCTGCTCGATTCCGCGACTCAATCCGTGCAGACCGGCGGCGGCGTGCGCCAGCGGGAAGACGTGCAGCGCAGGCTTGACGCCGGTGCCGACCGCGTGGTGGTCGGCAGCATCTGCGTCACCGAGCCCGAGCGCTTCGCAGACTGGCTGGATCACTTCGGCCCGGAAAAACTCGTCGCGGCCCTGGACGTACGGCTGGATGAACTCGGCACGCCCTGGCCGCGCACCCACGGCTGGACGCGCGACTCCAGCCTCGACCTGTGGCGGCTGCTGGCGTTCTATGCAGACCGCGGTCTGCAACACGTGCTGTGCACCGACATCGGCAAGGACGGCGCCATGAAGGGACCGAACGCCTGCCTTTACGACTCGATCGTCGAGCGCTATCCCGAGCTGAAAGTCCAGGCATCCGGCGGTGTCAGCGGTCTCAAGGACCTGCGCCGGCTGTCGCGAACCGGCGCCGACTCGGCCATCGTCGGCAAGGCCCTGCTCGAGGGTTGTTTCACCGTCGCGGAAGCGCTCGAGAGCCTGTCGTGAGCATGGGCGTGGCGAAACGCCTGGTGCCCTGCCTGGATGTGCGCGACGGCCAGGTGGTCAAGGGGGTGCAGTTCCGCGACCACCGCGTGATGGGCGAGATCGTGGAACTGGCGGCGCGCTACCGGGACGAGGGGGCCGACGAACTGGTGTTCTACGACATCACGGCGAGCCCCGAAGGGCGCAGCGTGGATGTCGACTGGGTGCGCCGCGTTTCCGAAACCATCGACATTCCCTTCTGCGTGGCCGGGGGCATCCGCAGCGTCCAGGCGGCCGAACGTGTCCTGTCCCAGGGCGCGGACAAGATTTCGATCAACACGCCGGCGCTGGAAAACCCGGGCCTCATCGACGCGATGGTCAAGGCCTTCGGCAGCCAGTGCGTCGTGATCGGCGTGGACTCGATCGCCGAGGGTGAAACCTGGACCGTGCGCTCCCACACCGGCACCCCGGATGAGATGAAATCGCCCGGCCGAAAGACACTGGACTGGCTGGACGAGGTGGTCGGCCGCGGCGCCGGAGAAATCGTGCTGAACTGCATGTCGGCCGACGGAACGCGCGCCGGCTACGACATCGCCCAGCTTGCCGCCGCGCGCGCGGTTCTGCCGATCCCGCTGGTGGCGTCCGGCGGCGCCGGCGAAACCCGGCACTTCGTGGACGTGTTCGAACAGGCGGACGTGGACGCCGCGCTGGCTGCGACGGTTTTTCACTCGGGCCAGATTCCCATCCCGCAGCTTAAAAAATCGCTGGCTGCAGCCGGCATCGAGGTACGGCCGTGCTGATCCGTGAAACCGAAGACGTGGCCCGCATCGACTGGGACAAGATGAACGGGCTGGTCCCCGCCGTCGTGCAGCATGCTTTTGACGGCCGCGTTCTGATGCAGGGCTGGATGAACCGGC
>JAZBPJ010000091.1:0-2366 GCA_036351575.1 Lysobacterales bacterium
CCGACGGATACCGTCGTGCATTACAACGCGGCCTGCCTGTATGCGCTGGCGGGCGATGCCGAAAAGTCGATCGACTGCCTGGAAAACTGTCATTCCCGGGTAGGAAGCCTCAACCGGGAGTGGCTGCTGCACGACTCCGACCTCGACAGCGTGCGCTCCCACCCGCGCTTTACCGAGATACTGGACTCGTTTGCTGATTGAGCACCGGCTCGAAGCCCGGCAAAAACGGCAATTCCACCGCATGCTTCCCGAGGGAACGGCGAACGCGCCAGGAGAACCCCGAGTAATTCAGCGCCGCCTGATCGGCAGCAGCCTCTCGATGCGTTCACGCACGTCCTGCCGGTCCACGAGATCGCTGACGAAATCCAGCCGGTGTGAATCCAGCACCAGCACCTCGCCGAGATCGTAGTTCCGGATCCAGTCTTCGTAGAGGGCCTCCAGGCGCTTGAGGTAGCTGAGCGGAATATCCTGCTCCATCTTTCGTCCCCGCAGGCGGATGCGGCGGCGGATCGTGCGAATCGGGCAGCGCAGGTAGATCATCAGGTCCGGCGGCTGGATCGCTTGCAGGATGCTCTGGTAGAAGGACCAGTAAGTCGCCCAGTCCCGGGCGTCGATCTTGCGCATCCGGTGCAGGGCCGTGGCGAAAATCTCGGCGTCCTCGAAGATCGTGCGGTCCTGGATGACCACGCCCGGCGTGCGGTCGGCCTCCTGGTGGATGCGAAACTTGTTGCTGAGGAAGAACATCTGGGAGTGAAAGGCCCAGGCCCGCATGTCGGAGTAAAAATCCTCGAGGTAGGGGTTCTCGTCATTCGGCTCGTAAAACGGCGCGACATCATAGGTAGCGGTCAGAAAATCCACCAGCGACGACTTGCCGGCGCCGATATTGCCGGCGACCGCTATGAAGCGGCGTTGTCTTCGCACAGCCTTCACAGTCGGCGTGGCAAGATAAGAAAAAAGTATGGGCGCATACTTGAATTATCCGTGTCAGAACACGGGATTGGAACCCGTGACCTGCAGCCGTAACGGCCGAAGTTCGGGTGGGTTGATTTTAAAGAGCGTAAGAACATGAAAAAACACTTTCTTGCTTTGGGCCTGCTGCTGCTGGCCCAACCCGGCCTGGCGGCGGCCGCCAGCACCATTCTGGCCGGCAGCTTTGACGGATCGGAGCCGAAAACGGCGCCGATTTACGGCATCTGCGGGGCAAAAGACCCGCTGGCTTACCAGGATGCGGGCACGCTGCAGGTATCGGCCAGCGGCACCTATTCCGTGCTGGACGTTCTGTACCTGGAAGGCGCCAAGTACAACGGCGTGGACCTTACCATCCTCGTGTACAGCGGTCCCTTCGATGCGGCCAACCCGTCGGTCAACCTGGTGCGGCCCAATGCGGACGAGTCGGGCTTGCCGTTTGCCGTCGATACGGCGGGCTCATACGATCTCGATGCGGGGCAAACCTACCGCCTCGTGGTGCAGCAGGCCTGCGTCAACAGGGAAGGCGCCTGGGCGGTCTCTTTCACCGGGCCCGGCATGATCGAGTCAGGTCTCGCCGTAACGCCGCCCTTGTTCACGGGCGGATCAATCACTTCATCGAGCCCGACCTCCCCGTCGGCCTGCGGCCCCGGCGGCTACCGTGAAAGCGGCCCGTTCCGGTTTGAACGCGGCGGCACCTACTACTACCAGGACATCTCGGTGTACTCGGGCGACATCGACGTTTGCCTGCAGGTGTACACGGCGCCTTTTGATCCCGCCGAGCCCAACGTCAACCGTGTACCGACCTCCGGGGTGCGCGGCTTTTTTCTCGACGACAGCGGCACGGTGGAACTCGAAGCCGGGCGTGACTACTGGTTCGTCGTGCAACCGAGAAATAGCACTGCCTTCGGCAGTTATCATTTCGTTCTGGCGCCGCCCGCTGACTTTCGAATCAACCGGGGACTGGCCGGGGCGTGGTTCGACAGCGAAACCGTCGGCCAGGGCTTTTTCATGGACATCTACGACAACACAAACCAACTGTTTGCCGGATGGTATACATTCGACCTGCAGCGCCCGGTGGACGGCACGGCCGATTTGGGCGAACCCGGGCACCGCTGGCTGACGGCGCTCGGCCCGATCGACGGCGCCCGGGCCGAGCTCGACGTCTTTCTTGCCCGGGGCGGCGTATTCGATGCAGCCGTTCCGCCCATCGAAACACCCCAGACACGCGTCGGCTCGATGACGGTAGAGTTCGATAATTGCGTCAGCGGAACGATCGCCTACGACCTGGCGATTCCCGCGATATCGGGTGTCATGGCGGTCCAGCCGCTGACCACGCAGCACGTCGAGTCCTGCGAGCTGATGAGCCGGGGCCCGGGGATGCCGGGGCCGCTGTAAAC
>JAZBPJ010000092.1:0-6560 GCA_036351575.1 Lysobacterales bacterium
GGTATCGGCGGTCTCGCGGTCGGCCTGGCCGCACGCGACCTGCTGGCCAACTTTTTTGGCGGCGTCACGGTCTTTATCGACCGCCCCTTCGGTATCGGCGACTGGGTGCTGCTCAAGGATCAGGGCATCGAGGGCACGGTGGAGGACATCGGCTGGCGCCAGACCGTGATCCGCAAGTTCGACCGGCGTCCGGTCTATGTGCCCAACGCGCTGTTCACGACTGCCGCGGTCGAAACCCCGTCGCGCATGACCCACCGGCGCATCTACGAGACCATCGGTCTGCGCTATGACGATATCGGCCAGGTGCAGGCCATTACGGACGAAGTGCGTGAAATGCTGCGGTCACACCCCGAAATCGACACCTCGCAAACGCTGATGGTGCATTTCAACGCTTTCGCCGATTCGTCGCTGGATTTTTTCATTTACTGCCTGACGCATACCACGAACTGGCAGCACTACCACGCCGTGAAGCAGGACGTGTTGTTGCAGATAGCGAATATCATCGGGGCGCACGGCGCATCCATCGCCTTCCCGACGCGCACGGTAAGGCTGCAGGGTGAGCCGGAACTCGAAGGGTTGCTGCCCGCCACAGATCAAAAGGAGACGTGATGAAATTTCAACAGGACCCGAGAGCGATCCTGGAGCGGTCCACGCCGCTGGTCGGCCGTGAAGAGGTGCAGGACGCCGTGGAACGCATGGCGGCGAAAATCAATGAATACTACGGCGACACGACGCTGATCATGCTGATCGTGATGACCGGGGCCGTGTTCCCGGCGGCCTGGCTGGCACCGCTTCTCAAGATGCCGTTTGAAATTGATTTCGTGCACGCATCGCGCTACTCCGGCGCGACCGAGGGCGGGGAAATCGATTTTCGCGTGCCGCCGCGGCTCAACCTGCAGGACCAGGTCGTGCTCGTCGTGGACGATATTTACGACATCGGCCTGACGCTGGAAATGATCGAAAATTACTGCAGGTCCCGCAACGCGCGTTCGGTCGAGAGCGCCGTGCTGGTGCGCAAGATTCATGACCGGCCGACCACGGAGCGCAAGCCGCGCTTCATCGGTCTCGAGGTCGAAGACAAGTACATCTTCGGCTGCGGCATGGATGCCTATGAGCATTGGCGGCAGCTCGACGAAATCCGGGCTCTGGAGGAGGCGTGATGGTCGCCGGAAAAACACTGGGCCTGATCGGCGGCACCGGGCTGACCCGGGTCGAAGGCCCGCTCGATGAACTGGAGATCGAAACGCCGTACGGACGGCCGTCGGCCCCGATCCGGGTCATGCAGGAGGGGCCCGTCACGCTGCTGTTCCTGCCGCGCCATGGCGACCCGCACGTGTACCCGCCGCATTGCGTGAACTACCGGGCCAACATCTGGGCGCTGCGCGAGGCCGGTGCCCGGCAGGTGCTCGCCGTTTCCGCGGTTGGCGGCATTACGGAACGATACGCCCCCGGCACGCTGGCGGCCTCGGACCAACTGGTCGATTTCACCTGGGGGCGCGAGCATACGTTTCACGATTCACCGGACGTTCCGCTGGTGCACGTCGATTTCACTCACCCCTACGAGGGACCGCTGCGGCGGGAACTCCTTCACGCCGCCGCTGACTCGGGGACGGCCATCGTGGATGGCGGCTGTATCGCCGTGTTCCAGGGTCCGCGTCTTGAGAGCGCGGCGGAGATTGAAATGGCCAGGCGCGCCGGCTGCGACCTGGCGGGGATGACCTCGCTGCCGGAAGCCGGGCTGGCCCGCGAACTGGGCCTCGATTACGCCGGCCTGGCGGTGGTGTCCAACTGGGCCGCGGGCGTGCACAGCGAGAGCATAAGCGAAGACGATATCGCCGCCACGCTGCTCGAGCCCATGACCCGTGTACGAAAACTGCTGGCGGTGCTGGCCCGCCGGCTGGGAGAATAAGCCGTGAACCCACCGTATCCGCACTTGCTCGAACCCCTCGACCTGGGCTTTGTGCAGCTGAGAAACCGCGTCCTGATGGGCTCCATGCATACCGGGCTCGAAGATCGTGCGAAGGATTACGACCGTCTCGCGGCGTATTTCGCAGAACGCGCGGCCGGTGGCGTCGGGCTGATGGTTACCGGTGGCGTGGCGCCCAACATCGCCGGCTGGGTCAAGCCGTTCGGCGGATCGCTCATCGGCCCCTGGCAGGTCGCCCGGCATCGCAAGGTGACCGCGGCCGTGCATGCCGAGGGCGGCCGAATCTGCATGCAGATCCTGCACACCGGACGCTACGGCTATCACCCGTTCATCGTGGCGCCCTCCGCGATACGCTCGCCGATCACGCCGTTCCGGCCAAGGGCGCTCTCCGAGCGGGGCGTCAAAAGACAGATCCGCCACTTCGCCCGCGCGGCAAAACTCGCAAAACGCGCCGGCTACGACGGTGTCGAGGTGATGGGCTCAGAAGGTTATTTCATCAACCAGTTCACCACGCCGCGGGTGAACAGGCGCAAGGACGCCTGGGGCGGCGCAACCGAGGCCCGTTTTCGCATCGCGGTGGAAATCGTGCGCGCCGTCAGGGCGGCGGCCGGTCCCGATTTCATCATCATTTACCGGTTGTCGCTGCTCGACCTCGTTCCGGACGGAAATGCGTGGGACGAGATCGTTGCGCAGGCGAAGGCGGTCGAAGCGGCCGGAGCGACCATCATCAACAGCGGTATCGGCTGGCACGAAGCGCGCATCCCGACGATCGGGACGATGGTTCCGCGCGGCGGCTTCAGCTGGGTGACGCGCAAGCTGCGCGGCGAGGTCAGCGTGCCGGTCGTCGCCACCAACCGGATCAACACCCCGGACGTCGCTGAAAAAATCCTGTCTGACGGTGACGCCGACATGGTCTCCATGGCGCGCCCGCTGCTGGCGGACGCGGAATTCGTGCGCAAGGCGGCCGAGGGCAGGGCCGACGAAATCAATGTCTGTATCGCCTGCAACCAGGCCTGTCTCGACCACGCTTTCGAAAACAAGGTCGCGTCCTGCCTGGTCAATCCGCAGGCCTGTCATGAAACGGAACTGCTGATCGAGCCGGCCAGTAAAGCGAAGTCGCTGGCGGTCGTCGGCGCCGGGCCGGCCGGAATGGCTTTTGCCTGCACGGCGGCGGGCCGCGGGCACAGGGTCACCCTGTTCGATGCCGCTGACCGTATCGGCGGCCAATTCAACATGGCCAAGCGCATTCCGGGCAAGGAAGAATTTTACGAGACCTTGAAATACTACGGCAGGCAGCTGGAACTGAAGGGTGTGGACGTGCGCTTGAACACCCCGGTGTCCGCTGCAGACCTGGCCGGCTTTGACGAGGTCGTGCTCGCGACCGGCGTGATGCCCCGGACACCGGATATCGAAGGGATCGATCATTCTAAAGTACTGGGTTACATCGACGTGCTGGCCGGAGGCGCCGAGGTTGGGCGCCGTGTCGCCATCATCGGCGCCGGCGGGATCGGTTTCGACATGGCCGAATTCCTCGGCTCCGAGGCCCGCGAGGAACCGCAGTTCCCCCGTATCGAGGAATTTGCACGCGAGTGGGGGATCGATCTCGACCTGGAGGCGCGCGGCGGAATCGAGGGCATCAAGGCAAGGCCCGAGCCGCTGGCCCGGGAGATCTGGCTGCTGCAGCGCAAGCAGAGCAAGCCGGGCAAGGGACTGGGCAAGACCACGGGCTGGATCCACCGGCTCAGCCTGAACAAGCGCGGCGTGAACATGATGGGCGGCGTCGAATACCGGCGTATCGACGATGCCGGGCTGCACATTCGGCACGACGGCGAGGAGAAGCTGCTGGAAGTGGACAACGTGATCATCTGCGCCGGCCAGAGCCCGCGGCGCGACCTGCAGGAGCCGTTGCAGCGGGCGGGTGTGACGGTGCACCTGATCGGGGGAGCGGACGTGGCCGCCGAACTGGACGCCAAGCGGGCGATCAAGCAGGGAACGGAACTGGCGGCCGCGATCTGACTGCGCGCAGGCCGGGAATGGTACTGATGGCACTGTCCCGATCCATGTTGTGTGGATAACCTTCTGTTTTTGGCGGTTGCGGCTGCGACCGCCATCGATCCATGAAACCATTCAGAGTGAGAAGCACGATGAAAAAAACCTTTCTTGCGGCCGCCGGAATCGCGGCCCTGGGGCTGAGCGCGGCGCTCGTTGCGGACGTCACGCGCAGCGAGGCGAACAACGGCAACCTGGTAATGGAGGACGTGCCGCCGATTCCGCAGTCGGTTGTTGCGGATCTCAACCGCTACCAGAACACGCGCAGCGCGGCTTTTCGCGGCTGGGACGTCGATGGCGAGGGTGTTTTCATCTCCACCCGCTTCGGCGACGTGAGCCAGATCCACTACGTGGCCCGTCCGGGCGGCGCCCGGACCCAGCTGACCTTCTTCGATGAGCCCGTCGGCGGGCTTTCACGCCAGCCGGACGGTTCAAAGATGGTGTTCACCATGGATGCCGGAGGCAGCGAATTCTCCCAGATTTTCCTGCTCGATCCGGCCAGTCTCGATGACGCGATCATGCTGACCGACGGCGAGTCGCGCAACGGCGCGGTTGTCTGGAGCCGTGACGGGGACCGTATCGCTTACCAGAGCACGCGGCGCAACGGCGCGTCCAACGACATCTGGATGATGGAAATCGACAACCCGGAAACCGCAGGGATCGTGCTCGAATCGCCCGACGGAACCTGGTGGGGCCCGGTGGATTTTGCGCCTGAAAAAGCGCAGATCCTGGTGCTGAACTACGTCGGCAACATGGATTCCCGGGTTCACCTGCTGGATCTCGAAAGCGGCGAAACCCGCCTGCTGGCCGGCGACCCGGAAAACGGCGGCGCGAACATTCCGATGGGCTTCGACCCCGATGGCAAAGGCTTTTTCTTCGTCACCGATCGTTCCGGGGAATTCCAGCAGCTGGCCTGGCAGTCACTCGAGGAAGGCGCCGAGCCGAAGATCATCACCAAAGACATTCCCTGGGACGTCGAGGGCGGGGCGATGAGCGAAGACGGAAAACGCGGCGCGTTCACCGTCAACGAGAACGGCTTCTCCCGCCTGTACCTGATGGACCCGGCCAGCCATGAATTCGCCGCGGTCGACGGCCTGCCAACGGGTCTCGTGGGCAGCCTCGAGTTCAGCCCGGACGGCAGCCGTCTCGGCATGACGCTGAACACGCCGCAGACGCCCAGCGATTCCTTTACGCTGGAACTCGGCGACGGGCCGCTGGATTACGGCAAGCTGACGCGCTGGACCTTCAGCGAGGTAGGCCGGCTCGACACCGACAGCTTCGCGGTCCCGGAACTGGTCCGGTTCCCGACGTTCGACAGCGGCAAGGGCGGCCCGGACTCCATTCCGGCCTGGGTCTACCGGCCGGAAGGTGAAGGCCCGCACCCCGTGATCATCGACATTCACGGCGGACCGGAAGCACAGGCCCGCCCGATGTTCTCCAGTACCACCCAGATGTGGGTCCGGAAACTGGGCGCGGCGGTCATCGAGCCCAATGTGCGCGGTTCCGACGGCTACGGAAAGAGCTACCGCGCGATGGATAACGGTTTCAAGCGCGAAGACTCGGTGCGTGATATCGGCGCGCTGCTGGACTGGATTCAGACCCAGCCTGACCTGGACGCGGATCGTGTCGCGGTATTCGGAGGCAGCTACGGCGGCTACATGGTGCTGGCGAGCGCCGTGCATTACAGCGACCGGCTGAAAGCCGCGGTCGACATCGTCGGTATCAGCAACTTCGTCACCTTCCTGGAGAATACCCAGAGCTACCGCCGTGACCTGCGGCGCGTCGAGTACGGTGACGAGCGCGATCCGGAAATGCGCAAGCACCTTGAGGCGATCAGCCCGCTGAACAATGTCGAGAAAATCGCCGTGCCGATGTTCGTCGTGCAGGGTCAGAACGACCCGCGCGTGCCGGTCACCGAGGCCGAGCAGATCGTCAAGGCGCTGCGCGAGGCCGGCCAGCCCGTCTGGTACATGAACGCCCTGAACGAGGGCCACGGATACCGCAAGAAAGAAAACCGCGATGTATACCAGCAAGCGGTGGTCCTGTTCTTCCAGGAGCACCTGATCGGTGCCGGCAAGGAATAGACAACGCAGCATTTCGTTCTGGAGGCAGGTAAATTTGAAGAAATATTAAACACGAAATATACTTCATCTATAAACCACGCCCGCTGGCGGGGCGCAAACGGTTGAAAAAGAGGGTCGGAACATGGGCGAATGGACCTATTTCAGCAACCACGGCCACGTATTGGTCTGCCTTGCTCGAAACCCGAAGGCGCGGCTGCGGGACGTCGCCGGCGATGTCGGTATCACGGAGCGCGCGGTCCAGAAGATCGTCAAGGACCTGCAGGCGGCAGGACACGTTACCGTGAGCAAACAGGGCCGTTGCAACCGTTACCGGATCAACCGGCGCAAGGGGCTGCGTCACGGCCTGGAATCCCACTGCACGGTGGGAAAACTGCTGGCCCTGGTCGCGCCGGTGGAGCAAGCCGAACCGAAGCCCGAACCGCAGCCCGAACCGCAGCCCGAACCGCAGCCCGAACCGCAGCCCGAACCGCAGCCCGCTGCCAAGTCCAGGGCCAGGGCCA
>JAZBPJ010000093.1:0-4585 GCA_036351575.1 Lysobacterales bacterium
CATGTTCGTGCGGCGGCAGCTCACGCAAATGCTGCCGCTGGCTTTCGAGCAGGACCTGGAAGACCAGCAGCAGCGCACCGTGTTTATCGGTGAGCAGAACCGCATACGATACGTGGCGCAGATGCCTGGATACCTTGGTTACGGCGGGCCGCAGGTCCAGGAACTCGAAATCGTGCCGGGCGCGGACGGCCTGGAAATGGTGCTTTCCCACGCCCTGCTGCAGGGTTTCGAGGAGTCGTTCCTGTACGAGCGCGAACCGGTGCTGCTGCTGGACAAGGTCGAGTCTGCCTCGTTCAGTTTTCTGGGGATCGACGAGAACGGCGAAATGTCCAACTGGGTGGCCAGCTGGGACGATCCGTCCACGCTGCCGCTGGCCGTTGCGCTGGAAATCGAGTTTACCGAGGACACCTACCTCCAATGGCCGGAGCTCACCACCACCGTGCGCATCGATTCATCGGCGCTGTCGGCCGTGAACGGCAACGTCCAGGATAAACCGGCGCTGGATACGGCCATTCGCGACCTGATCTACAAGCGGAAGATCAAGCAATGAGCGAGCGCGCAAGGTCCCTTATAAAAAGCGGTCGGGCGTTCACGGGGGCTCGTCAACAGGGCGTGGCGCTGGTTCTCGTGCTGTGGATTCTTTTGCTGGTGACCATTTCGACCGGCGCCTACACGATGACGGCGCGCATGGATCAGCTGGAAGCGTACACCATTCTCAGCGGCACGCAGGCGCGGCTGGCGGCCGAGGCCGGCCTGAACATGGCGGTCGTCTCGCTGCGCGACCCCAACGAGGAGACCCGGATGATTCCGGACGGTCGCGGCTACCTCATCGAATTCGAGGGCATCCAGATCGAAGTCCGGGTCACCGACGAGCGCGGCAAGCTGAACATCAACCTGGCGGGCGAGGAAACGCTGGTCAACCTGTTTACCGCCAACGGCGTGGAAAGCTCGGAGGCCGAGACCCTGGCCGCCGCCGTGGCCGACTGGGTGGACGCGGATGAGATCGAGCGGCTCAACGGCGCCGAGCTGAGCGCATACGAGGCCGCCGGGCTGACCGTGGGGCCGGCAAACCGCAGTTTCGTCATGATCGAGGAAGTGCTGCAGGTCCTGGGCATGAGCTATGACCTCTACCTGAAGATCGAGCCGGGCATCACGGTGTACTCCGATTCGGGCCAACCGGATCCGGCATACGCGCCTGAAGAGTCGCTGGTGGCGCTGCCCGACATGAGCGAGGAAGATGCGCGGAACTTTGTCGAGGATCGGCACTCTCAGGACTCGTTGAGCGACCTGGACCTGTCGCTTCCCGGCGGCGAGGTCGCCATGGCGAAGGGCAGGGGGCTCACGTATAGTATCCTCGCCAAAGCCACCCTGCCCAACGGCATCTGGGACCAGGTCGAGGCGACCGTGCGTCTCGGGGGAGGAGCGGACGGACGACCGTACCGGGTGCTGCGATGGAAGGAAGGTTTCCACCACTGAGAACAAGATGGCGAACGCTCTACAAAACGCACTGCTGAAACAGATCCGGGAATTGCGCCGACGTGTCCAGACGGGCCCGGTCGGCACATTTTTCTCGTGGTGGATCGAGGAACTGAAACTGGCGCTGCCGGAAGCCTGGCGGGAAAAGCTGACCCACGCCTCGCGCCGCCTGACGGTCCTGCTGCGCGACGAGACAATGGAACTGGCTGTCGACGAGAACCGCAGCCTGCGTTCGGTGGGCCGCCTCGCGCTTACGGCGGAACCATCACTTCAGCGGCAGCAGGTCGAGGACCTGAAGCGCGAAAATGATCTCGAGGAAGCCCCGGCATACCTTTTGCTCGACGCCGAAAAAGTGCTGTCCCGCGAGGTCAGCCTGCCGCTGGCGACCGAGTCCAACCTGGCCCAGGTGCTCTCCTTTGAGATGGACCGCCAGACTCCGTTCAGGGCGTCGGCGGTTTACTTTGACTGGGAAGTGCTGGAACGCGGCGGGTCCGGTGGAAAGCTGCGCCTGCTGATGCACGTCGTTCCGCGCATCGAGATCGACAAGGCGATTGAAAAGCTGTCCGGGCGGGGCCTGCAGCTGTCCGGCGTCGATATTCGCAAGGGCGAGCGAACCCTGGGCCTGAACCTGCTGCCCGAGCAGCAGCGTTACCGCCTCGTCAACACGCGCATGCGCGTCAACTGGGGGCTCGGCGCCGCGGCCGCCGTCCTGCTCGTGCTGGCCATGGGCCTGTCCCTGTCCCTGCGCCAGCACCAGGTGAACCAACTCGAAGCCGCCATCGCGGATGTCCGCGGGGATGCCATGCAGGTCGACAGCATCCGCAAGCAGATCGTCAGCGCTGCCGAAGCCGCCGGCTTCCTGGCGACACGGCGCGCCCAGGTCCCGCTCGCCGTGGAGCTGCTGGATGACGTGACCCGGCTGCTGCCGGACGACACCTACCTCGACCGCCTGGTCATCAACCAGTCCTCGATCCAGCTCCAGGGCAAGTCGGCGAATGCGCAGCAGCTGATCGAAAAAGTGAACGAGTCGCCCTACCTCGACGCGGCCTCGTTCCGCGGTTCGACCCGCCTGGACGTGCGCTCCGGGCTGGAGATTTTCGAGATCAATGCGCAGGTGAGCGTTCCGGGAGGCGGTGATGACGCTGGTTCCTGAACAGGGAAGCGGCCGCCTGACCGCGCTGCTGCTGCTGGTGATCGTGCTGATCCTGGTCTACCTCGTCTGTTTCCACTGGTTTTTCATGCGCCACTTCGAGTACAGCGAGGAAATCGCCGGGCTTTCCGAGCAGCTGGGCCGTTTTGAGCAGATCGCTTCGCGGCGCGCCGACTACGAGGCGAGGCTGCGTGAACTGCAGTCGCGTCGCGCGGACGCGTCGCTGTTCCTGGAAGGCGACGACTTCAACGAAGCGGCGGCCGGCATGTCGGAGCAGCTCAACCGCATGATCCGCACCCAGACCGAAGACACCTGCCAGATCGTCAGCCGGCAGCCGGTGCGGCCGCGCGTCGAGGAACGATTCCAGCGCGTCACGGTCAATGCCCGCATGCGCTGCGGCATCGAGGACCTGACCAAGATCGTCTATTCGCTGGAAACCGGCGTGCCGATGATCCTGACCGAGGAGCTCACCGTGATCAAGCCGCGCACCCGCAGACGCCGGTCGGATGACACGCCGGAGAACGTGCTGCTGGATATCCGCTTCAACATGTCCGGCTACCTGAGAGAGGCGCCATGATCGACCAGGTCCTCGCCAATCCCGTCGCCAGGGTGCTGGCCGGAGTCTGCGCCGGGCTGCTGCTGCTCAACGGCATGCTGGGCCTGGCGTGGTTGCTGCCGCCCACGGGTTCCGATGGCGGCGTCGATGCGGCAGAGGCGGTCCTGGGCGGGCAAATCCCGGAACTGCCGCCGGCCGAGCCGATCGACCGTTACGCCGAAATCACGGCGCGGCCGCTGTTCAACGAGTCGCGCCAGCCCATCATTGGACTGGCGGAGAACGATGAAGACGAGACAGAACCCGAGGAAGAGGTGGTCGAGGCGCCGGAAGTGGAGTTGGTCGGTATCGTGATCACCCCCGATATGCGCATCGCGACGCTGCGTGAAAAAAACAGCAAAGAGCCGGTATCGCTCATCGCGCTGGAAGGGCAGCCGCTCGAAGGCGACTATGGCAGCTGGCGCATCAGCACCATCGAGCCGCGGGCCGCCACGCTGGAGTCCGCCCGCGGAGAGCAGGTTCTGCTGGAACTGCAAATGCATGACGAAGTGATCGAGGAGCCGCCTGAGCTCGTGAGGCAGAGGACGGCGCGGCAGGCGGCAGAGGACGCCCCCGCGGCAGGAGAGGCCGGCGAGCAGCCGATGAACCGGGCGGAGGAGATTCGGCAGCGCATCGCCGAGCGCCGCGAAGAACTGCAGCGGGCGGCCGAAGAAGGTGAACAGGCGCCAAGGACAACGCCGCCGGATTACCGCTCGGCTATTCAGAAAATGATGCTGTCCCGCAAGAATGATAAGGATGATGAGAGTGAACAGTAATACCTACCCGGGCAAGCTGTACCGGAACAGAATAATGACGCGGCTGGCCATCTTGGCCGTGATCGCGCTCGTCACGGCAAGCTGTGCGACCGGCTACTCGACCGTCCGGCCGACCAGTACCGGCAAGACGATACGTTCCGCTGCCGAGTCGCCGGCGACCAGTGAACAAGTCGTGCTGGGCAGTGCCGTGGAAGACGATCCGGGTATTATCGATACGGAGATTTACGAGGGCACCGGGGTCTTCATCAACGAAGATGCCGCCCAGAGGCAGGAGCGCCCCGTCTCGGAAGACGGCGAAATCGTGCTGAACTTCGAGGGCGAGTCGATCCAGTCGGTCGTGCACACGGTGCTCGGCGAAGTGCTCCAGGAAACCTTCGTGATCGCACCCGGCGTGGGCGGCGAGGTGACCTTTTCCACGTCCAAACCGGTAACGCGCGAGCAGTTGCTGCCGATCCTGGAACTGCTGCTGCGCTGGAACGGGGCCACGCTGGTCTGGACCGAAGGCCGCTACCACGTGCTGCCGCTCTCCGAGGCCGTGCGCGGCAACCTGGTGCCGCAGATCGGCAGCGCCGAACTGGCGCGGGGCTACGA
>JAZBPJ010000094.1:0-4372 GCA_036351575.1 Lysobacterales bacterium
GGACGCCGCTTCATCACCGGCCGGCTTGCGGCCGCCTTTCACCCATTCGCGGAACCGCTGCACGGCCGCGAACGCCGCCGGCACCATCAGCGTGCCGAAAATGGCGGAAGCCAGCATGCCGAAAAACACGGCCGCGCCCAGGGAAACCCGCGAAGCGGCGCCGGCGCCCGTCGCCAGAACCAGCGGCAACACGCCCAGCACGAAGGACAGCGCCGTCATCAGCACCGCGCGGAAACGCAGCGCAGCGCCCCGGGTCGCAGCCTCGTTGACCGAAAGGCCTTCGTTTTCGCGCAGTTCCTTGGCGAACTCCACGATCAGGATGGCCGTCTTGGCCGATATGCCGATCAACAGCACCAGGCCGATCTGCGCATAAAGATTGAGCGGCAGCCCCAGCGCGGTAAGCCCGGCAAACGCTCCGACCAGGGCCAGAGGCACCGACAGCAGGATGGCGCCCGGAATCAGCCAGCTCTCGTACTGGGCGACCAGGAACAGGTACACGAACACCAGCGCCAGGCTGAAGATGATCGGCGCCAGGTTGCCGGCGGCCAGGGACTGGAAGGTGATGCCCGACCACGCGTAGGTGTACCCCGAGGGCAGCGCGTCGCGCGAAACCTCGGCCATGGCCCGGATCGCCTCGCCCTCGCTGTAGCCCGGCGCCGGGATCGCGCTGATCGTCACCGAGTTGCTCAGGTTGTAACGGGTCAGCATCTGCGGCCCGAGACTCGGCGAACTGCTGACGACGGTGGACAGCGGCACCATTTCACCGTTCGCGTTGCGCACGAAAATGCGGCCGATATCGGACTCCTTCGTCCGGTATTCGCCCTCGGCCTGCACCATGACGCGGTAAGTCCGCCCGTACAGGTTGAAATCGTTGACATAGAGCGAACCGAGCATGCTTTGCAAGGAACCGAAGATGCCGGAGAGCGGAATGCCCTGGTCCTTGGCCTTGACCCGGTCCACTTCGAGCTCGACCTGCGGCACGGCGGCGCGAAAACTGGTGAAGGCCTGGCCGATCTCCGGCCGGGCGTTGGCGGTCGTGACGATCGTCGCGGCGACCCCGGCCAGTTCGCCGGCGCTGCGCCCCTGCATGTCGAGCAGGCGGTAGTCCAGCCCGGAAACGTTGCCGACGCCGGGAATGGGCGGCGGTGAAAATGCGAGGATCATGGCCTCGGGTATCGCCAGCAGTTGCCCCTGCAGTCGCTGGCGCACGGCTTCCTGGTGCTGGTCCGGCTCGGGGCGCTCGTCCCAGTCCTTGAGCACGGCGATCGAGAACGAGCCGTTGCTGCTGACGATGCCCTTGAGAAGCGAGTAGCCGATGACCGTGACCACGTGTTCGACGTTCGGATCGCTGAGCAGGATCCGGTTGACCTGGTCCGATACGTCCTGCGTGCGTTCCAGCGAAGAACCGTCCGGCAGCTGCACGTCCACGAAAAATGCGCCCTTGTCCTCGTCCGGGACAAACGCTCCGGGCAGGCGCATCAGCAGGAACACGATGACGGCCACGATCGCCAGGTAGACCGCGATGGTCACGGGCAGGCGCCGCACGCTGGCGCCGACCACGCCCTTGTAGCGCCCGGTCAGGCGGTCCAGGAAGGCGGAGAAACGCCCGAGCATTCCTTGCGGTTCGGCGGACCCGGTCACCAGCAGGCTGGCCAGCGCCGGGCTGAGCGTCAGTGCGTTGATCGAGGAGATCAGCACCGCGACGGAAATGGTAATCGCGAACTGCCGGTACAGCGCGCCGCTGATGCCGGGCATCAGGATGACGGGCACGAACACCGCCAGCAGCACCAGCGTGGTCGCGACCACCGGCCCGGTGACCTCCTGCATGGTTTTCAGCGCGGCTTCTTTTCCGCGCAGGCCCGCGCGCACGTGCCGTTCCGTGTTCTCGATCACCACGATGGCATCGTCCACCACCACGCCGATGGCCAGGATCAGGCCGAACAGGGAAATCGTGTTGATGCTCATGCCCAGGGCCAGCATCACGCCAAAGGTGCCGATCAGCGCGACCGGGATGGCGATGGCCGGAATGATGGTCGCGCGCCAGTTGCCGAGGAACAGGAAGACGACCAGCACGACCAGGGCCACGGCCTGGAACAGCGTGACGATCACCTCGCGGATCGAGATCTTGATGTAGCGGGTGGTGTCATACAGGATCGCGTGCGCCAGCCCGTCCGGGAAATTGGCGCTGACCTGCTCGGTGACCTCGTAAATCCGGTTGGCCACGTCCAGCGCGTTGGCGTCGGGAAGCTTGTAGATCGCGATCACGGCGGACGGCAGGCCGTCGAGCTGGCCCTGCCAGGAGTAGTCCCGCACGCCGAGTTCGACGCGCGCGACGTCCTTGAGGAAAACGATGCGGGCGCCGCCGCCGGCGCGCACCACGATCTGCTCGAATTCCTCGACCGTGGTAAGCCGCCCCTGCGCCGTCAGCGTGTACTGGAACTGCTGCCCCTTGGGCACCGGCGGGCTGCCGATCCGGCCCACGGCGACCTGCACGTTCTGCTCGCGCACCGCGTTGACGACGTCGTCCGTGGTCAGCCCGAGCGAGGCCATGCGGTCGGGGTCGAGCCAGATGCGCATGCCGTAATCCATCGCGCCCATGTTCTTGGCCTGGGCGACACCCGGCACGCGGGCGAACACATCGGCCACGTTGATGGTGGCGTAGTTGGAAATGAACTCCGGCGACAGGCTCTCGTCGGGCGAATAGACGTTGACCACCATCAGCATGTCGGTGGACTGCTTGCGCACCGTCACGCCCTGGCGCTTGACCTCTTCCGGCAGCAGCGGCTCGGCCTGGGAGACCAGGTTCTGCACGTTGACCTGGGCCTGGTCGGGGTCGATGCCGAAGTCGAAGGTCACGTTGAGGGAGTAGCTGCCGTCGTCCGAGCTGGTCGACTGCATGTAGATCATGCCCTCGACGCCGTTGACGCGCTGCTCGATCGGGCCGGCGACCGAGTCCAGCAGGGTCTGCGCGTTGGCGCCGGGGTACTTGGTCGTAACGCTCACCTGCGGCGGCGTGATCTCCGGAAATTCGCCCACCGGCAAAAGTGGAATGGCGATCAGGCCGGCCAGGAGAATCACGACGGAAATCACCATCGCGAACTTGGGACGTTCGATGAATGTCTTGCTGATCATGTGCCTGGCCCGCTTCAGCCCGAGGCGGTTTCGTGGGGCAGCGCATCGGCCGGCGTCGCCGTGACGGTCATGCCCGAGCGCACTTTCTGAATGCCGTTGAGAATCACGCGGTCACCGGCTTCGAGGCCGGACTCGACGACCCACATCACGCCGTGCCGCTGGCCCAGCACCAGGTTGCGTCGCGCGACCTTGTTCTCGTCGTCGACGACGAACACGTACCGCCCCTGCATGTCCTCGAGCACGCTTTGCTGCGGCACCAGCAGGCGCTGTTCGGGCTCGCCGCGCTGCAAACGCAGGCGCACGAACTGGCCCGGTACGAGCCCGTTTCGCTGGTTCGGAAAACGCGCGGTGATCGTGACCGTGCCGGTCGAAGCGTTGACGCGGTTGCTGGCGTAGTCGATCTCGCCTTTTTCGGGGTATTCGTCCCCGGTCACCAGCAGCAGTGTCGGCGTGTAGGCAACAGGCTCCTCGCCCTGCGCGAGCGCTTCGCGATTCGCCTGCATGGAGTTCGCGATGGCCCGCTCGCTCACTTCGAAATCGGCCAGCATCGGGTCGCTTTGCACCAGCGTCACCAGCGCGCCCGTCTGCGGGCTGACGAGATCGCCGATACTGACCTGGGAGGTGCCGGTGACACCGGCGAACGGCGCCTTGATCCGGGTGAACTCGAGGTTGATCTGGGCACGCTCGACCGCGGCCTTCGCGTTTTCCACGGCTGCGATCGCCTGGTCGCGGTCGCCCTGCAGCTTGTCCAGTTCCGCCTGGCTGATGTAGCCGTCCGGCGCCAGCTCCTGGCCGCGGGTCAGGTTGCGCTGGGCGACTTCCAGCGAAGTCCGGGCGGTCGACATCTGGGCCTGGGCGGAGGACAGGGCCGCCTCGAAGGGCCGCGGATCGATGCGGTACAGCAGCGCGCCTTTCTCGACCCGTTCGCCCTCGTTGAAATTGCGCTCGATGATCGTGCCGCTGACCTGGGCCTGGATGGCCGTGTCCTCGCGGGCGCGCAGCCGGGCGACGAACTCCGCCGTGGTCACGACGTCCGCGTAGGCGGTCTCGTAGTATTCCACCGCCGGCGGCGGCGGGGCAGCCGGTTCCGTGGATTCACCGCAAGCGGTCAAGGCAAGGGTGGCCGCAACTGCGGCCAGGGCAAGAATTCGTTTCATGGCGCACGCCGTTCGGTTCAACAGGTCAGGCTATTCTGAGTGCCTTGGGGAGCGGCGTCAAAAACATAGTAAAACCGGGGTCA
>JAZBPJ010000095.1:0-13009 GCA_036351575.1 Lysobacterales bacterium
CCAGGAAAGGAATCAGGTACTGCATGGGCCGAAGGTTAGCATGGCCAGCCGGGCGCATTCATCCGGCTTTCGTGCTTTAGCTCGAATCGTTCTGGCAATAGTCGTCGAACGCTTCGGGTGTTGCATCCAGCCCTTTTTCCTCGGCCAGTTCCCAGGGGCGTTTGCACTCATTTTCCTTCGCGCACCATTGGTAACCCGCGGAAGCGATGCAGCCGTGCGCGTCCCGGTCCGATCCGACGGCCGCAGCGTCCTTCGCCTGCGCTCCGTGTTCGGAAGATGTTTCGCCGGAGCAGGCGTTCAGCATTGCGGCGGTAACGATGAGCAGAATTTTGATGAACTTCATATCAGGACCTCGTACGCATGAATAAAGTGTTGAAGGCGTCAGAGCAGATTTTACCCAGCTTCCGGCCGTTGGAAAGAAAATCGGTCCCGGTTGACAGCGGTCTTCTTTTCAGTCTTCCTTCACGAAAGCCCAGGAAATCGCGGATAACGCCAGGGCGACAGGCAGGCTCGCTAAAGACGCGTGCAGCCCGGCTTCCTTCCCTCGAAGTCCGCCAGTGTATCGGCGTGCAACATAGGTCCGGTGCGCTTGATTTCAGACCCGCCCCGGCTCAGGACGACGGTCATGCCGCTAGAGGGCTGAAGCTTGTTTTGGCCGCCATAGTCATCGACAAGAAACACCCTGGCGCTTCCTCCGTAAGGCATCCACTTTTTGCTGCGCTCGTTCCTCGTCAGAAAAAACAACGCGATATCGCCCTCGTCCAGATGAAAACCCATGCTGGTTCTGTGAACCAGCCCATCCACTTCCCCGCCAATCCAGGTCACGTTCATCTCGGGTTCAACGCACTCGCCCTTGATGGTTTCGAGAACTTCTATAGTCCAGTCGGTCAAAACCCGGTCTTTGTAGAAAACTTCCGAATTATCGTATGTGTTTACCGTGTAATAGTCCTGTTCATAAAACTTCCAGCCCAGCACCCTTCCCACGACAACCAGGTCCGAATCCGCCAGGTACTCGGCTTTCGACGAAGGCACGATCATCGATGCTTGCAGCTCACCCAGAGCAAACAAAAGGGCAAGGAGAACAAATAATGTACGCATCACGATGTGCCTCAGCGCTCCGGTGCGATGGAATCCGTTCGAAGAGCCGTGTTCGGAGCCAGTTTACGAATACGGCGTGTTGGCCGGGAAACGGACAAGTCGAAGAGGTTTTGCAAATTCATCCAGAACTCGGGCGTCGTTTCGAACGCCTGGGCGAGCAACCATGCCGTTTCGGGTGTGATCCCACGTTTTCCGCGAACCAGTTCATTGATTCGCTGTATGGGCACACCCAGGTGATTGGCCAGGCCCTTCTGGGTCAGTCCGAGCGGGTTCAGAAACTCATGCAGCAGGATCTGTCCCGGGTGAGTGGCGGTTCTGTTTTTTGGCAACATGCTCGGTCTCAGTGATAGTCGATCAGTTCAACGTCATGGGCTTCGCGACCCTCCCAACGAAAAATGATTCTCCACTGGTCGTTGACGCGAATGCTGAAAAAGCCCTTCAGATCGCCCCGCAATGCCTCGAGCCGGTTCCCTGGTGGAGACCGCAGGTCTGTCATTTCGATGGCGGCCTGTATCATGTCCAGCTTGCGCACGGCGCCATCCCTTACGTCCGGTGGTATCCGTCTTGTCCGGTTGGTGGAACGGCCGTGGTACAGGTCCCCGGTTCTTTGGTCTCTGAATGAGGCGATCATTTACATGAATTAACGGATACACGGTATCCATGTATTAACGATACACTGACCGCGACGGCAAGTCAGCATTTTTTTATGAGAACAGGCTTACGCTACCGAGAAATCGGCAGTACAAATATGGCAGTTGTATGTACTTTGTGAGAGAAAATCCCTTGTGTCGATCAGGCGTTCGACATCTCGTTACGAGTCTGAGTGGCGGGGGTCCTTGCCCATGATGAACGCCCGCTGCAGTGACTCCATACTGGTATTTGACGTTCGGCAGTGCCCCGGCCTGTATCGAAGCCAGGTACCTGGGCAATCAGGAGATGCCGGGCTAGTCTTCCCGCACGAACGCCCAGGAAACGGCTGACAGCGCCAGGCTGATGGCGGAAATGGCGAAGATCACGTTCATGTCCGCGGCGCGGCTGACGAACAGGGCGACGCCCAGGCTGACGACCAGCTGCGGCAGCACCACCGACAGGTTGAACAGGCCCATGTAGAGGCCCATGCGCGCCTGGTTGACCTTCTGCGAGACGATCGCAAAGGGCAGGCTGACGATGGCCGCCCAGCCGATGCCGACCACCGCCATCAGCAGGTAAATCTGCAAGGCCGTGTGGCCGAAGAAATAAAGGCCGATGTAGCCGGCGGTCATGCAGGCCAGGCTCAGCGCGTGCGTATGAACCCGCCCGATGCGGTGCGCGATCGGCATCAGCACGAAGGCCGGCAGCAGCGCGCCGACCGCGTTCAGCACCAGGAAGCTGGTCGACCCGACCCGTCCCAGGTCGATGTCGGACAGCTGAGGCAGGGCCTGCTGCAGGTAGGCGATCAGGAACACGAAGGTGGTCTGGATGCCGACCCAGCTGAAGGAGTGCGCGGCGATTACCTTGCGGAAGGCGGCCAGGCCGGGCTGACCGGGGCGCTCCTTCTCCATCAGGGTCTGGGCGACCAGCAGCACCGTGGCGACGAGGCAGGCGAACTCGGCGTAGTAGTGGTCCACCTCGATGTGTGCCAGGCGCAGTGTCATCGCGTAGATGTCGTAGACCAGGAAGGCCCACAGCGGCCGGATCGCCACCAGCATCCCCATCATTGAGTCTTCGCGGCCTTTGGGCGCTTCCGGGTCGTCTTCCGTGGTGACTTTCAGTTCGCGCGGTTCGGTGATGAACAGCGGTGGAAGCACCGAGAACAGCAGCACGATCACCGCGCCGGCGTAGATGAGGACGTAGTTGCTCCAGATCGCGCCGACCGCGTAGGCGGCCACGCCGAAGGTGCCGGATATGGTCTGCATCCAGGTGAAACCCTTGGTGCGCTCGTCGCCGTCGTCGGTGACGTCGGCGATGATCGAACGCGTCGGGTTGAAGCTGACGTTGATGGCCAGGTCGAGCGTCAGCGCCACCACGATCGCAACGCCCAGGATGCCGCCGGCGCCCATGCCCGCCGAGATCACGTCGAGGTGGGGCAGCGCCAGCAGCATCAGCGCGGCCAGCACTCCGCCGATCAGCATGAAGGGCCGTCTTCGTCCGTTCCAGAACCAGACGCGGTCGCTGATCACGCCGATCAGAACCTGGCCGATGATGCCGGCCAGCGGCCCGGCGGCCCACACCAGGCCGACGTCGTGGATATCGAGTCCGTACTGCGTGGTGAGGATCCAGCTCAGGGCGGAGATCTGGATCGACAGGGCGAAGCCCATCGCGGTGGAGGGCAGGCTGATCAGGGCGAAAAACGAGCCCGTTTTATTTTTCTGGAATGCGCGCATGGCGGACACTATAACCGCCGTGTTCCATCGCACGAAGTTTGAATACGATTGTAAATATGATGTGTTGCAGGAACGGGCCAGGCTACCGGTACTGCTGTTCCGGGGACGCTCGCTGGCGCGCACGTCCATGTGACGCTTTGCTTGACGCCGTCCAGGCGTCAAAAACCCCGGCACAGCAGTACCGGCATCCAGGCCCTCAACTTGCGCAAAGCAAACGTCAAAAACCCGGCGAGAGCGTCTCCCCACATCCGGCCCGCACATTCTCACGAATCAGAAAAGTATCCGGATTCGGGACGAGGCGGTTAGTAGTGCTTTAAGAAGGGAGTCAATTGCCGCCGAGCATCTCGCACAGCTGCGCGTTGTCGTCGAGGATGCGCTGCAGCGGGATTTCGCCCTCGAGGCCGGCCTGTTCGACGCGGTACAGCAGTCGCGCCTTGCGGCAGCCGTCGAACTCCAGCTCGATCCAGCCGTTCGGCACGGTCTGCGGGGCCGGCACGGGCCAGTCGAACACGCCGCCGCTGGTCAAGTACAGGTCCAGCAGGGCCTGGTTGCCCGAGAACCGGCCCTGGGCCGTGAACCAGCGGTGACCCGCCTCGCCGATCACGGACGGCGTTTCAGGCGGCGGCCTCTCGGCGTCGTAGGTGAACCAGGAAAGGAACAGCAGTTCGCTGGCCGGAAAGACGGTCAGGAAAAAGCCCTGCCCCGCCGTTTCCGTGTTCAGCCAGGCGTCCGTCATGCCCGCGTTGATGGCGCTGTACGGCGGCGGCTGCGGGCCGGGCAGAACGAATACGCCGGCCAGGGGCTGCAATTTGATCAGAAGGTAGCCGTCGCTTACCGGCACGGCGGCGCCGTCGAGCAGGCTCCAGGCGTTCTCGGGCGCGGCGGCGAGCAGGTCCGTGCTGATGCGCAGTTCCTGCGCTTCATCGCCGGTGTTCATCGCGAATATCACCTGCTGGCTGCCGTGGGTTTTCATGTCCGCGTACAGCGAATCGTTGGAATACAGGTGCTGGCGAGCGCCGCGGCTGAGCGCAGGATAACGCGCGCGCAACGCCATCAGTTCGCGGTGGAACTGCAGCAGCCCCCGCTGATCAGCCGACAGGCTGTCGGCCGGAACGCTGACGCCGGGAATTTTTGCACTGCTGCGGGCCACGTGGTCGTCGCACAGGCCGATGGACGCGCAGTCGCCGCCGACCCTGGCGGCAAAGCCGGGCACCTCGTCGCCGATCTCTTCGCCGTAATAGCGGGTGATGGAGCCGCTGTAGGCCGCCTGCAGCATGAACGCCAGCCGGTGCCGCGCCCACCAGGCGTCGTCCTCGGGATCGGCCAGGCCGACGCGCTGCAGCAGGTCGCCGAAGCGAACGAAGTCGTGGTTGCCCAGCATCATGTTGAGAACGGCGCCGGGGCGGTAGACATCGCTGTGCGCGCCGTAGGCCCAGCCATCGTTGAGCGTTGAGGCCGGGCGGCCCGTTAAACCGTTTTCTTCGGCGGCCAGGACGCCCACGCTGGCCCAGCGCAGTGGAAAGTCGAACGCGGAATCAAGCGCCGGGCTGGTCTCGCTGCCCAGAGCCTGGGCGGCGATGTCCTCGGCGCCGGAAAAAATCTCGGCGACCATGTAGCCCAGCGTGCCCCAGCGGTGACCTGCCAGGCGGCGGGCCTCGGATGCCTGCTTGACCGCGGTCTTGATCTCGCGCCAGGCCGGCAGGGGAACCTGCCAGGCCACGTCCAGCCGCCAGCCGTCGATGCCGAGTTCCTCGATCCAGTAGGTGGCGACTTCCTTGTAAAAAGCCAGCGTGGCCGGGTGGTCGTAATCCACCGCGCGGCCGGGGTAGCCTGAAGGATCGCCGCCGTAATCCGCCGGATCGCTGCTGTCGACGGGCAGCAATCCCGTCGGCGAGGGTACCAGGTCACCCTTGTGGTGGCCGAAGACACCGTCGAAAAAGACGTACATGCCCCGTTCGTGCGCGGCGTTCACCAGTTCGCGTGCGTCGTCCATCGTGCCGAACTTCGGGTCGATGCTGAAGTAATCGCGCGTGTAGTAGCCGGTGGCGTCCAGCTTCAGGTCGACGTGCTCGCTGCCGTTGATGCGCTTTTGAGGTTCGCCGGCGTGCGAATCGAAGACCGGCGTCAGCCAGATGGCATTCATGCCGAGTCCCTGGATATGGTCCAGCGAGTCGATGATGCCTCTCAGGTCGCCGCGGTGGTGGCTGGTGCCGTAGCCGTCCCCGTAGTCGTGGTCCGGGTCACCGTCCACGAAGGACTCGACCATGACCTGGTAGATTCGAAGGCTGCAGACCTCGGCTGCGGGGCCGCGGCAGCCGGGCCGTTCCTGCACCGGCCACGCGCTGTTGTCGACGGTCACCGTGTCGGCGGCCGCGCACAAGCAGGGCAAAAACAGGCCTGCCAGAAATGCAATACCCGCGCGTTTCAGAAGTCCTGCCCTCCGCAGGAACCCCTGACGACGAGCGAAGGAGAAATCAGCAGCGATGCGACAGGTTCGCCGTCGATCATTCGAATCAGGTTTTCGGTCAGGGCCTGTCCCGCCAGGCTTGTATCCTGGCGTATGGTCGTCAGCGCCGGGCTGAAATAGGTGGCGGCCGGCAGGTCATCGAAGCCGACCACGGAGACATGGCCCGGGATTTCGAAACCGTTTTTCTGCAGGCACTTCATTGCGCCGAAAGCGATCAGGTCGCTGGCCGCGAAAACCGCGTCGAAGGTATGGCCCTGGTCCACCATGTACTGGGTCGCTTCAAAGGCCGAGGCTTCGAGGTTCTCCGTCATGGCGACCAGGTCGGGGTTGGTTTCGATCCCCGCCTCCTGCAGGGCCCGGGCGTAACCCTCGTAGCGTTGCTTGAACTCGGGTGCGTCGTCGGATGTGCTGCCGATGTAAGCGATCCGCCGCCGGCCGAGTTCCAGCAGGTGACGCGTCGCCATTTCACCGCCCGCCGCGTTGTCGCAGCCTATGGCATGGCCTTCCAATTCCGGGGTGACCGCGCCCCAGATGGTATATTTCAGGCCGTTGTCATGCAGGCGCCGAAGCCGGTCCGCGATACGGCCGTAATCGCCGTAGCCGAGCAGGATGATCCCGTCGGCGCGGTTGCTCGTCACGTATTCTTCCTGCCAGTTGTCGCGCAGTTGCTGGAAAGAGAGCAGAACGTCGTAGGAGCGCTTGCTGGCGCAGCGCGTGATATGGCTCAGAAGCGCCATGAAAAATGGGTTTATCTGGGAATCGTCGGATGTCGTGTCTTCGAACAACAGCAGTGCAATCGTGCGGGCCTGCTGCGAGCGCAGGCCGGCCGCGCTGCGGTCGACACGGTAATTCATTTCACGCGCGATACGCTGAATGCGTTCCCGCGTCTCGGGGTTGACCAGCGGACTGTTGCGCAGGGCGCGCGATACCGTGGCCTGCGAAACGCCGGCGCGGTGCGCGATGTCGAACGACGTGGTCTTGCCTGAGCCCATGCCCGAAGCCTGCCTTTGAGCGGCGATAGCAGCTTGTGTGAAGGTACGGCTCATGATACCACTGTTGCCGCGCACGGCTCGGTGCGGGCGGAGGTAAAAAGCATGAGTGAAAAACGAATCAGGACGCTGGCGATCGTCGGTGGCGGCACCGCCGGCTGGATGACGGCTGCGGCGCTGGCCAATGCGCTGGGACGCCAGTGCGAGATCGTGCTGGTCGAGTCGGAGTCCATCGGCACCGTCGGCGTCGGCGAGGCCACCATTCCGCCGCTCAAGCTGTTCAACGCCCAGCTGGGCATCGACGAAAACGATTTCATGCGCAGTGTTAAAGGCAGTTTCAAGCTGGGCATCGAGTTCGTCGACTGGGCGCGACGGGGCCACCGTTATATGCACCCCTTCGGCCAGTTCGGGGCCGATTTCGATATCCTGCCGGTTTACCAGTACTGGCTCAAAGCCCGCAGCGAGGGCGACACCACCCCGCTGGGCGAGTATTCCATGGCCTGTGTCGCCGCCTGGCGCGGCCGCTTCCAGCAGCCCACGCGGGATCCCCGCCTGGTGCAGTCCACGTTCGATTACGCCTACCACCTGGACGCGGGGCTGTATGCCGCCTACCTGCGCCGCTACGCGGAAGAGCGCGGCGTGACGCGCATCGAGGGCCTCGTGGCGGAAGTCATGCAGGACAGCGAACAGGGCGCGCTGACCGGCCTGCGGCTGGATGACGGCCGTACGGTCGAGGCCGATTTTTTTGTCGACTGCAGCGGGTTCAGGGGCCTGCTGATCGAGCAGGCCCTGCACAGCGGCTACCAGGACTGGACGCACTGGCTGCCCTGCGACCGGGCCGTCGCCGTGCCGTGCGCCGCCGAGGGCGATTTTACGCCGTATACGCGTTCGACCGCCCACGGCGCCGGCTGGCAGTGGCGCATACCGCTGCAGCACCGGACCGGCAACGGCTATGTCTATTGCAGCCGTTTCTGCAGCGAGGACGAGGCCACCTCGAAACTGCTGGACGGCCTCGACGGCCCCGCTCTGGCCGATCCGCTGTTCGTCAAGTTCAAGGCCGGAAGGCGCGAGCGCTTCTGGAATCGCAACTGCGTGGCGATCGGCTTGTCCGCCGGCTTCCTGGAGCCGCTGGAATCGACCAGCATCCACCTGATCCAGAGCTCTATCGCCCGCCTGCTGGCGCTGTTTCCAGCGGATTCGAACGATGAACTGGCGGCGCGCGAATACAACCGCGTCACCGCGCTGGAGTACGAGCGCGTGCGCGACTTCATCATCTTTCACTACCACGTCACAGAGCGTGAGGACTCCGAGCTGTGGGCCTACTGCAGGCACATGGCGATTCCGGACGAACTGGCTTACCGGATCGAACAGTTCCGCGAATGCGGGCGCCTCGTGTCCCCGGGGCCGGAACTGTTCCAGAACCCGAACTGGCTCGCGATCCACATCGGGCAGCTGAATTTTCCACGCAGCCACGACCCCCTGGTGGACTACCGTGACGTCGATTGGCGCGGGCGGCTGGACAGCCTGCGCCGGGTGATCAGCGAAGCGGCCAACGCCATGCCCACGCACCGGAAATATATCCAGCGGAATTGCCGTGCGCCCGACGCCGTGCGCTGACCCGGTACCCACGACGGCGGAAACTGTATTAATATGCGCAATCTCTAATGCGCGCCACAGGCAATGCAAGCGACTGAATACGTTTGCAGAAAGTTGCCAGATACTTATAAGCGCCTATAGTGTCCTTCGTTAACTTTTCGCTAAACCAGGCATAACACAACAGGGTGAGACACACATGAAAACGAACCGCGTTATCCGCCGCAAGGAACTTGCTGCAGCGATTTCGATGCTCCTGGCCTTCCCCGCCATGGCAATCGCTCAGGACCAGGTCGCTGACGAGGCAGCCGCCGAAGACGAAATGATCGCCGAAGAAGTCATCGTCACCGGTATTCGCCGCGGCCTGATGAATTCCGTCGACATCAAGGGCACGAGCTCGTCGATCGTCGAAGCCGTTTCCGCCGAGGAAATCGGCAAACTGCCCGATGTTTCCATTACCGACTCACTCGCCCGTCTGCCGGGTGTCACCGCCCAGCGCCTCAACGGCCGCAGCCAGGTGCTGAGTGTTCGCGGTCTCGGCCCCGACTTCACCACCGCGCTGTTGAACGGCCGCCCGCAGGTCAGCTCCGGCGACAACCGCGGCGTCGAGTTCGACCAGTACCCGTCCGAAATGATCAGCCAGGCCGTCGTCTACAAGACGCCGGACGCCACGCTTATGGGACAGGGCCTGGCCGGCACGGTCGACATGCAGACCATCCGTCCGCTGGCTTACGGCAAGCAAGCGCTGGTGGCCAACGCCCGTTACATCTGGAACGACATCGACGCGCTGAACAACGATGCGAGCGACAACGGATACCGCGCCAGCTTCACCTACGTCGACCAGTTCGCGGACGACACCGTGGGTATCGCGTTCGGTATTGCGTACAACGACACCCCGACGCAAAGCGAGCGCTTCGAGGCCTGGGGTTATCCCGAAACGGATGGCAACGCGGTTATCGGCGGCTCCAAGCCTTTCGCGCAGAGCAACGAGCTGGAACGCCTCGGCGTGATCGGTACGCTCGAGTGGCAGGCCAGCGACAACGTTCGCACCTCGCTCGACCTGTACTACACCGATTTCGACGAGACGCAGTACCTGCGCGGCATCGAATTCCCGCTGTTCTGGTCTTCGGCGGCGCTTCAACCCGGTTACCAGGTGGACAATGGCCTGATTACCAGCGGCACCTTCGACAACGTCAAGGGCGTGATGCGCAACGACCTCAACCAGCGTGAATCCGAGCTGACGGCCATGGGCTGGAACCTCGAGTGGAACATGAACGAGGACTGGACGATCGTCGGTGACCTGAGCTATTCCAGCATGGATCGCAAAGACATCCTGCTCGAGACCTATTCCGGCACCGGTCCGAACGGCGAGCCTGAGTTTGACAGCCTGAGCTTCCAGATGCGCAACGGCCAGGGCGCCCTGTTCTCCTCCATCCTGGATTACACGGATCCGAACCTGGTGATGCTGACCAGCCCGCAGGGCTGGGGCGGCGACATCATTCCGGGCGGCCAGCTGGGTTACAACAACAGCCCGAGCATCGACGACGAGTTGATGATGATCGACGTGCATGCCATTCGTGAAATCGGCGGTGATTTCGCATCGAGCGTCGAGTTCGGCCTGAACTTCCAGTCGCGTGAAAAGAACAAGGTCGCGGACGAATGGTTCGTGGGCCTGGGCAATGGTGGAATTTCGGCGCCGCTGCCGAGCGACACCGGCTTTACCGACCTGTCGCACATCGGTATCCCGGGCATGGTTACCTACGATCCGCTGGCCCTGATCAACAGCGGTATCTTCACGCTGGTTCGCAACCCGAACGCGGACGTGATCATCAAGAGCTGGGTGGTCGAGGAAGACGTCACCACGGCCTACGGTATGCTGAACTTCGATACCGACGTGGGCAACGTGATGGTTTACGGCAACGTCGGCCTGCAGTACGTGATGACGGACCAGAGTTCCACTGCCCGGTCGGCTTCCGGCACCGGCGACAGCACCGCGCTGTTCCCGACCGAGGGCGGCGCGGACTACGAGGAGTGGCTGCCCAGCCTGAACGTCACCTTCGATTTCGGCAACAGCAACCTGCTGCGCTTCGCCTACGCCCGCACCCTGGCCCGCGCCCGCATGGACGACATTCGGGCCAGCCTGAACTGGAGCTTCGACACCAGCAAGGTGGACGAGACCGATATCAACAACTCGCCCTGGGGCGGCGGCGGCGGTAACCCGGAACTGCGCCCCTGGATCGCCAACGCCTTTGACGTGTCCTTTGAAAAATACCTGGACGATGGCATCGGCTACATTTCCGTGGCGGCATTTTACAAGGATCTCGAAAGCTGGATTGACAATTCTCCGGAGGTTTATGATTTCACCGGTTTTCCGACCGGCGGATTTGACCCCGTGCTGAACGAGGGCCTGGTGAGTATTCCGAGAAACCAGGGCGGTGGCGATATCTATGGTTTCGAGGTGGCAGGCGCCCTTGATTTCGGCTTCTTCAGTGACTGGCTCAGCGGCTTCGGCCTCATTGCCAGCGCGTCCGTCACCAAGAGCAACGTCAGCTTCAACGGTCAGGATGTGACGCTGCCCGGCCTGTCCGAGGACGTGTACAACCTGACCGCCTACTACGAGAACGATCGTTTCTCGGTGCGCATGAGCGGCCGCTATCGCTCCGAGTTCCTGGGCGAAGTGTCCGGCTTTGGTGCCGGCCGTTTCTTCCGCACGGTGGACGAGGAAACCGTGATCGACGGCCAGGCGAGCTGGTTCTTTGGCGGCAAGCTGACCGGCCTGAGCCTGCTGTTCCAGGTCTACAACCTGACGGACGAGGAGTTCACGACGTTCGCGAACGACGACTCCCGCCAGGTCATCGACTACCAGCAGTATGGCCGTACCTACCTCGCCGGCGTGTCCTACAGCTTCTAAGCTGCTGACGCCTTAATCGGTAGTTCGAATAAAAAGCCCCCGCTCATTTGAGCGGGGGCTTTTTTTTGGCACACTGTTCAGGTGCCGGTACTGGAACCGGCCTGGAGCTCAAAAAATGCACACCGATCCCATTCGCAAGGTCGTCATCGTCGGCGGCGGCACCGCCGGCTGGATGGCCGCGGCCGCCCTGTCCGAGTTCTTCAAGGGTCTGCTCGAAATCGAGCTGATCGAATCCGACGCCATCGGCATCGTCGGCGTCGGCGAGGCCACGATCCCGCAGATCCGCCTGTTCACCGGGCTGCTCAACATGAACGAGGCGGAAGTACTGAAACGCACGCAGGGTACTTTCAAGCTGGGGATTCAGTTCGCCGACTGGGGCCGGCCGGGTGACGTTTACATGCATGCATTCGGCGCGATCGGCATGAAGCTGGGCTCGCTGGACTTTCATCACTACTGGCTTAAAGCGCGGGCTTCCGGACAGGCCGACAGCCTGTGGAACTACTCGCTGAACGAAACGGCGGCGCTGGCCGGGCGCTTCGCCTACCTGGACCGCATACCGGACACCCACATGCGGGGCCTGGCCTACGCCTTTCACTTCGACGCCTCCCTGTTCGCCGCTTTTCTGCGCGAGTACAGCGAGAAGCGCGGGGTGCGCCGCAGCGAGGGCAAGGTCGTGGATGTCGCCCTCGACGGCGAGAGTGGGTTCATCGAGTCGCTGCAGCTGGAAAGCGGCCGCCGCGTTGAGGGCGAACTGTTCATCGACTGCACGGGTTTCCGCGGGCTGCTGATCGAAGACGCGCTGAAAACCGGCTACGAGGACTGGAGCCACTGGCTGCCCTGTGACCGCGCGGTGGCGGTGCCCTGCGAGCGCAGCGGTCCGCTGACGCCCTATACGAAAGCGCGCGCGCTGGAGAACGGCTGGCAATGGCGCATTCCGCTGCAGCACCGCGTCGGCAACGGGCACGTCTATTCCAGCGCGTACCTGGGCGACGACGAGGCCACCTCGATCCTGCTGAACAACCTGGAAGGCGAAGCCCTTGCCGAGCCCCGCCTGCTGCGCTTCACGACCGGTCGCCGGCGCAAGTTCTGGAACCGCAACTGCGTCGCGCTCGGCCTGGCCAGCGGCTTCCTCGAGCCGCTGGAGTCGACCAGCATCCACCTGATCCAGACCGGCGTCAGCCGCCTGCTGGAATATTTTCCGAGGCGCGGATTCGATGCCGTCGACAGGGACGAATTCAACCGCCGCTGCGCCTGGGAGTTCGAACGCATCCGCGATTTCCTGATCCTGCACTACCACGCGAACGAGAGGACCGACAGTGCATTCTGGGTCGACCGCCGCGAGATGGACATTCCCGAGGAATTGCAGCGACGCATGGACCTGTTCCGGGCCAACGGCCGTGTGCGCCGCGATTTCGACGAGCTGTTCACCGAGGAAGCCTGGCTGCAGGTGATGGTCGGGCAGGGACTCGAGCCGGCGGCATGGCATCCGCTGGCCGACCGCGTCGACGAGGCGCAGATGGGGCGCTTTTTGACCAGCATCCAGACCATCGTCAACAGCACGGTCAACAAGCTGCCGAAGCACGGGGAC
>JAZBPJ010000096.1:0-53439 GCA_036351575.1 Lysobacterales bacterium
CCGCTGGCGGTCATCGGCCGCTGGCGCATGGTGACCAGGCCGCAGGCGCGCACGCGGGCGCCGTGCCGTGTTTCCAGCAGTTCCCGCGCGGTGAGTGCCCTGCGGCGGCGCAGGATGGCGCGCAGCTGGGCCACGGGGTGCGGGCCGAGGGTGAGGCCGGTGGTGGCGTAGTCGGCGCGCGTATCGTCGGTTTGGCTGGGGGGGCGGATGGCAATGCGGGACTCTTGACTCTTTAACTCGGCCACGGTCCCGTATGGGTCCTTTTCGGGGACGTTCCCTGGCGGGCACATCCCTGTGTCACTTCTCTGAGAACGTCCTGTTCTCATAGACCCCGCCAAGGACCCATATGGCACCTCAGCCTGGGCTTTGGCAGGGTCCTGGTCGTGGATTACGCCCCTCTTACGTGTGTCGGGAGGAGATCCCGGATAAATGCTTTGCATTTTCCGGGATGACGCCGGCTGGGTGGTTTCGCCTCCCTGGGTGGCGGCAGGGGAAGGGTTCAGCAGATCGTCCACGGGTTTTTCGACGGCGGCGACCTCCCAGCGGGCGCGGTGGCGGTGGCCGACCAGGCCGCGCAGCGCGGCGGCGTCCGCCAGCACGGACAGGTCATGGCGGTCGAGCTGCGCCCGGCGGGCCAGGTCGTGCACGTCGCGGAACGCGCCTTGCTGCCGCGCACCGCTGATGCGTTCGGCACTGTCCCGGCGCATGCCCTTGATCATGCGCAGGCCGAGGCGCAGCGAATTCGGGGCCGGATACGTATCCGGCCCCGAATTTTCGAGGGTGCAGTCCCAGTCGCTGTAACGCACGTCGACGGGCAGGACTTTGACGCCGTGGCGGCGGGCGTCCTGCACCAGCTGGGCGGGCGGGTAAAAACCCATCGGCTGTGAGTTCAGCAGGGCGCAGCAGAAAGCGGCCGGGTGGTGGCGTTTCAGCCAGGCGGAGACGTAGACCAGCAGGGCGAAGCTGGCGGCGTGCGATTCCGGAAAACCGTATTCGCCGAAACCGCGGATCTGCTGAAAGATCTGCTCGGCGAATTCGGCGCTGTAGCCGCGCTCCAGCATGCCGTCGACCAGCCGCCGGTGCATGTGCTCCAGGCCGCCGCGGCGCGACCAGGCCGCCATCGAGCGGCGCAGCGCATCGGCCTCCGAGCCGCTGAAACCGGCCGCGACCATCGCGATCTGCATCACCTGTTCCTGGAAAATCGGCACGCCCAGGGTGCGCTCCAGCACCTTTTTCAGGCCCGCCGACGGGTAGTCGACCCGTTCTTCGCCGCGGCGGCGCTGCAGGTAGGGATGCACCATGTTGCCCTGGATCGGGCCGGGACGAACGATGGCCACCTCGATGACCAGGTCATAGAAGCAGGCGGGTTTCAGGCGCGGCAGCATGGCCATCTGCGCCCGCGACTCGATCTGGAATACGCCGACCGTGTCGGCCTGCTGGATCATGCGGTAGGTTTCCGGGTCTTCGGGTGGAATATCAGCTAAAGACATGGGGTCAGAGTCAAGTGCCAAAGTCGTCGACTCTGGCACGTGACTCTGACCCCGGTTTTCATTGATCAAATCAAGGCAGCGGTGGATCGCGGTCAGCATGCCCAGCGCCAGGCAGTCCACTTTCAGCAGGCCGAGGGTCTCCAGGTCCTCCTTGTCCCACTGGATCACGGTGCGGTCCGCCATCGCGGCGTTTTCCACCGGCACCAGCGAGGCCAGCGGAGCCTCGGAGATCACGAAGCCGCCGACGTGCTGTGAAAGGTGGCGCGGAAAACCCACGATCTGCTGCACCAGGTACAGCAGCTGCCGTACTTTCAGGTTGTCCGGCTCAAAACCCTGCTGGCGCATGCGTTCCTCGAAGTCCTCGGGCTTGTCCCACCAGGCCGTGTTACGCGCCAGCAGGTCGGCCTGTCCGGGTGAAAACCCCAGCGCCTTGCCGACGTCGCGGATGGCGCTGCGCGCGCGGTAGCTGATCACCGTGGCGGCCAGCGCGGCGCGGTCGCGGCCGTACTTGCGGTAGATGTACTGGATCACTTCCTCGCGGCGCTCGTGCTCGAAATCGACGTCGATATCGGGCGGCTCGTCACGTTCGCGCGAGATGAAACGCTCGAACAGCATGCTCATGCGCGCGGGGTCGACCTCGGTGATGCCCAGGCAGTAGCACACGGCCGAGTTCGCGGCCGAACCGCGTCCCTGGCACAGGATGCCGCGATCGCGGGCGAAGCGGACGATGTCGTAAACGGTCAGGAAATAGGACTCGTAGCGCAGCTCGGCGATCAGTTCGAGTTCCTTTTCGATCTGCTGCCGCAGCGCGGGGGCGATAGGCGCATCCCCCCATCTTTCCCGGATGCCGGCTTCGACCAGCTCGCGCAGGTATTCGCTGGCGGTTTTGCCTGCGGGCACGATTTCGCGGGGGTAGCGGTAATTCAGCTGGTCCAGGCGGAAGGTGCAGCGCCGGGCGATCTCCACGCTCTGTTCCATCTGCTCATGGGTGAACAGTTCGGCCAGGCGTTCGCGCCGGCGCAAGTGACGTTCCCCCGATGGCAGGGCGCGGTAACCGAGCTCGGCGATGCTGCAGCCGTGGCGGATGGCCGCCAGGGTATCGTGCAGCATGCGGCGGTCGCGGCGGTGCATCTGCACGTCGCCGCAGGCGGTGACCGGCAGGCCGGCGATGCGGGCGGTCTCCAGCAGGCGAGCGGCGTGTTGCGGGTCGTTCGGCCCGAGCGGGCGATCCAGGCCCAGCCAGCAGCGCCCGGGAAAATATGCGGCCAGCCAGCTTGCGGTAGGTAAAAATGGGGCCGGTAAGAATGGGGCCGGATACCGTTTTTGGTCAAAAACGGTATCCGGCCCCATTCTTTTTTCGGGTAGCCAGATGGCCAGGCAGTGGTCGAGGTTGCGTTCGAAGCGCCGGTCGGGAAGGGCATATTCTCCTTTGGGGGCATCGCGGCGGCCCTGCGTGATCAGCATGCAGATTTGCGTGTAGCCGGCGTGGTCCTGGGGCAGCAATACCAGGCGCGAGCCGTTTTCCAGGTGAAAAAAAGCGCCCGGGATCAGCTGGACCGGGCAGCCGCGCTGCGCGCAGCGGCGTGATTCCTCGAGCGCCCGCACCACGCCGGCCATCGAACACTCGTCGGTGATCGCGATGGCGCGGTAGCCCAGCTCGGCCGCGCGCGCGACCAGCTCCTGCGGATGCGAGGCGCCGGTCAGGAACGTGAAGTTGCTGACACAGACGAGTTCGGCGTAGTCGGGGGTATGCTGCATACTGTATGAATATACAGCATTAGGAGAAATGGGGTCAGAGTAAAAATTCGATGAAGCGTGACAGGTGTCGGGTTGCTCCGGCGCCGAATTTTTACTCTGACCCCGGTTTTGCCCCCGGTTAACCGGGTTCAGGAGTCAGCGCAGATACACGGCCTCGAAATAGGCCACCCGGGTTTCACCTGAGTACAGGGCCAGGGTCTGGCCGGTGATTGCGAAACGGTCCGTGGCTTCCAGCGCGGCCAGGAAAGCCTGCTCGGTTTCCATGCCGTCCGGGCAGGCCATCATCGTGGCACCCATGCGTCCGAACGAGATGGAATTGCCGCTCGCCTCGAAGCCGCCAAAAAAGCGGTTGCAGCCGGCATGGCCATGGACACGCGGCGCCTCATCACCGGTTGCCAGTACCATGTGGGCTTCACGCTGGTCTTCGGGCGTGGTCACCGCCCGGCCATTGACCTCGACCAGTTTCCAGTAGGTATTGATAAGGCTGGCGTTGTTCATGGGTCCACATTGTTTTTCTGAAGAAATTGATTCAAAAGAATCGACTATCAAGTTGACTTCATTAATATTTCCTTCCATCGGCGGGCGCTCAAGATAGCGTCCTCGAAGCCGCGTATAAACCTCCGAGCCAGGTTCAATTCCGGAATTAAGATACGCGCGTTCCAGTTCGATATAAGCGCCTTCCATCGCGACCGGAAAGACCAGGTTGCTGCTGCAGTCACGAAACAGCGCCGCATCGGCCATGTAGCGGAACATGCCGGTCCGCTCCGGTGCGCTTTCCTGGCCGGGCTGCACCAGCCGCGGGCTGACCGTGGGTAATCGGCGGACTTCGACCAGGGCCAGGTCTGCCCTTGGACCGGCGCCGAGGGTCAGCACCGGGGCGTGGGTATCGCTGGTAAACAGCAATTGTCCGCGGTCGTGAATCTGGGCTCGCACGCTGTACGTTCTGAGCTCATCGATAACGGACAGGTCGTAGACCAGTTGATAATCGATGGGAGACGGCCCCGGGTCGGTGATTTGCTTCTGCGCGACGACTACGGCGGGGGCGTCGGCCAGGGATACATCCTGCAGCGTGATGGTCGCCACCGCGGTCGAGCTGAGTGCAGCCTGGTCGGAAAATTGCAGTGATCCCGTGACCCGGCCGGTCGATTTGTCTTCAGAATGACAGGCGGCCAGCAGGAGCACGGTCGCCAGGGCAGCTATCAGGGTTCGCATCATGTTATTTGTCTTTTGGCTCGGTGATGTCACCGATCGTGGGTCGCTCTTTTGAGACCGCGCCGGTCAGCACGAGTTTCATGCCTTCCTCGAAAGTCAGGTTGACGGGAACCAGGCAGGAACGCGGCAGGAACAGCGTGTACCCGCCGATCATGTAGCTCATGGGCAGGTAAACGGCAATGGGATCGTCGACGCTCACGTCGAAGGGCAGGCTGCGAAAGTCCTCGCGCGTCACGAAACCGATCATCTGGTAGTCCTGCCCTGAAAGCTTTACCAGCACGACCTTGCTCAGGGCGAACTTGCTGTCCGGGTTCAGGTAGTCCACGAAATCCGTGAGCGCGGTGTAGATGGTCTTGACCAGCGGCAGGCGCTTGAAGATGTTGTCCGGGATCGCGAACAGCTTCTGGAACAGCAGGTTGTGGGTCAGCATTCCGACCAGGATGGTCAGCGCAACGGCGGAAATCAGTCCAAGGCCCGGCAGGTACCAGCCCTCGGGCAGCACACGGGACAGCAGTCCGCCGAGGAAGCGTTCCGCGCTCACCGCCATCCACCAGAGGATGGCGAGCGTCAGGGAGACCGGGATGATCACGGCCAGTCCCTGCAGGAACAATTTGCCGAGGCTGTTCATTTTTGCAGTGTACCCCGATCAAAGCGGCCATGTTCCAGGTAGTGCAGCACCTGGGCGAAAACCTCTTCGTCGCGCATCATGAAGACGTGTGTCACCGGCAGCTCGACGTGGTCACCCATGCCCTCCACCCGCGTGGATTCCACGCTGACTTTACCGTCATCGTCATCCGGCAGGATGCCTGAAAGTATGGGATTGATCGATTGCGTTCCGGCAATGACACCGACATCGAAGGTGGCCGGCCCCAGTGCACGCGGAACGCTGGCCTCGCCGGTGCCGAGCTCCAGTCCGGCGGGTCCGGCGAACCAGCGAAAGCCCGGGAACTTGTGGTAGACGTCCACCACCTCGCTGCCCTGGTTAGGTGGGCCGAGCATCACGACGCGTCCCAGCCGGTCGATATCGTCGTGTTCCAGGTATTGGCGGATCAATATGCCGCCAAGGGAATGCGTTACGAAATGGATTTTTTCCGCTTCGCCGCAGGCCCGGGACGCGCGCGGAATGGTTTGGTCAGCGAGCGCCTCGATCGGCTGGTCCGTCGAGTCATACTCGATGTTCTGCACGTCGTAACCTGCTTCGGCCATAACTTTTTCCATCTTGTTCATGGAGTTTTCGGTGCGCCACAAACCATGCAGCAAAACGACGCACTCCTCGGCCAGTGCCGGACCGGCCGGAAAAAGCAGCAGGATTGACAGGAGGAGACTAGGGCCTTTTGACACTGATTGAAACGGCATCGCCGGGGGCCATTTTTGAACAGATCAAGGCTTGCCGGCCTCAGATGCCGACGCGGGAGAGCGCATCGATGATTTCACGCAAAAACCGCTCGGCGACCGGGTGTTCGAGCGCAAACCGGGTCTGGATCGACTGGGCTCGGTCGACAACGCCTTCCACGTCGGTTTCGTTGCCCTCGAGCAGACGGTTGATGTCTTCATCCAGGTCCTTGACGAGCTTGAGGGTTGCCGGATCGACCCGGTCGATTTGCTCCAGTTCATCGTTCAGTTCGGTCAGCAGTTCTTGCAGTTTCTTTTCTTCCATGTCCCCCATGATAGTGCTTCCGGGGCCGCAAATCACGATGAAAAGCGTTTCCTGCCTCAGGTCAGCAGGGCAACGCTCTTGACCTGCGCGAAAACGGTCTTGCCGGGTTCCAGTTGCAGTTCGTGGGCTGACTTGCGCGTAATGCTGGCCAGCAACGGTGTTGAAGCGGCACGCAGGCGAACCAGGACACCGGCTTCACCTTCCTCGCTGATTTCTTCCACGGTCGTTTCGAGGATGTTCAGGATGCTGGTTCCGGCCTGGCGCTCGAGCGTCAGGCTGACGTCCTTCGCAGCCACCTGCAGTCGAACCGGTGATCCCGTGGGCATGGGCCCCGATGTCACGCGGAACTGCCCGCCGTCAAAGTCGAGCTGGGTCAGGCGGTAGGTTTCATCGAAGCCGGCAACGCGCGCGTCGACCAGCGCGGCCGCGCCGCTCTCGTGCGCCAGCGGTAGGTCCAGGCGGCTGAAGACCTCCTGGACGGAGCCGCTGGACAGGACCGCTCCGTCGTTCAGCAGTACGACAAAATCGGCGAACTTCGCGACCTCGTCCGGCAGGTGACTGACATGAATCACGGGGATATCCAGTTCCCGGTGCAGCGATTCGATCCAGGGCAGGATCTCCTGCTTGCGGCCCGCATCCACTGCGGCCAGCGGTTCGTCCATCAACAGCAGGCGGGGGCTGACGGCCAGGGCCCGGGCAATCGCCACGCGTTGCCTCTCGCCCCCGGAAAGCGTCGCCGGGCGGCGCTCCAGGAGCGGGCCCACTCCGAGCAGTTCCACGGCTTCGTCCATGGAGACCCTGCGCGCGCTGGCCGGGATGCGCTTCATGCCGAACGCGATGTTGCCGCGTACGTCCAGGTGTTCGAACAGGCTGGGTTCCTGGAACACGTAGCCGAGCGGGCGCTGGTGGGTGGGAACGAAGCGGGCGGCATCCTGCCAGATGTCCCGGCCGACTTTCAGGTAGCCGTCGGGATAATGATCCAGCCCCGCGATCGCGCGCAGCAGCGAGGTCTTGCCGCAGCCCGACGGGCCGTACAGCGAGGTCACGCCGGTCCCGGGCAGGTCCAGGTCGACCGAAAGCTCAAAGGCATCCTGGCGAATGTGGAAACGGGCCCGGATGCTCATGGCCGCACCATTCGAAATCGCCGGTTGAGCCCGTACACGGCGATCAGCAGCAGGAACGACATGAGCAGCAGCACGGCGGAAAGCCAGTGCGCCTGCAGGTAGTCCAGTCCTTCAACGTGGTCATAGATCGCGATCGAAGCGACGCGTGTTTCGCCCGGGATATTTCCGCCGATCATCAGCACCACGCCGAACTCGCCCAGCGTGTGGGCGAACCCCAGCACGGTAGCGGTCAGGAAACCGGGCCGGGCGAGCGGCAGCGCTACCGTTAGGAAGCGATCGACGGGGGCCGCGCGCAGCGTCGCCGCCGCTTCCAGCGGACGTCGCCCGATGGCCGTGAAGGCATCCTGCAGGGGCTGCACAACGAAGGGCAGGGAATAGATAACGGAACCAATGACCAGGCCGGTGAAGGTGAACGCCAGCGATCTGCCGCCGAGCGCTTCCGTCAAAGCGCCCGCGGGGCCGTGCGGCCCGAGAAACAGCAGCAGGTAAAAACCCAGCACCGTGGGCGGCAGCACCAGCGGCAGGGCCACCAGCGCCTCGGGAATGAACTTGAAGCGCCAGCGCGTGCGCGCGAGCCACCAGGCCAGGGGCGTGCCCAGCAGGAGCAGCGTCAGCGTGCTGACCGCCGCTAGTTTCAGCGTCACGCTGAGCGCAACGAGATCGGTTTCAGAGATCATCGGGCAGAGCGTAGCCGTGAAGGCGGATGATTTCGAGGGCTTCGGCACTTCGGGCGAAATCGAAAAAACGGCTTGACGCCAGTTTGTCCGTTAATTGGACGACCTGCTGCTCGATCGGGTCATGGTGCGATGCCGGCACCAGCCACCAGCTGCCCGCAGGCGCTGGTGAACGCTCGAGCTGCGCCCGGGCCACGAATCCCAGGTCCGCGTTGCCGCTGGCCGTGAACTGGTACGCCTGGGCCACGTTTTCGCCGGTCACGACACGGCTGGAAGCGCCGTGCCACAGACCGAGCGACAGCAGCGCCTGTTTCGCGGCGCGTCCGTAGGGCGCCAGTTCCGGGTTGGCCATCGCCAGGCGCCTGTAGTCACCCGACATGATCCGCGCCTGCGCGGTTTCGCTGGTTTCGCCTTCCGGGTCCCACAGCGCCAGGCGCCCGATCGCGTAGGTGTAACGCCTGCCCGGCAGCGCGAGCCCGCGGCTCTCGAGTTTCTGCGGACGGGCGGCGTCGGCGGCGAAGAACAGGTCGTATGGCGCTCCGTTGAGCAGCTGCGCGTAGTGCTTGCCGGTCGATCCGAAAATCAGCACGACCTCGATTCCGGATTGCTGTTCGAACAGCGCCGAAATTTCCTTCAGCGTGTCCCTGAAGTTGGAGGCCGCCGCCACCCGGATCTCTTCCGCGTTGAGCGTTTCGCCGGCGAGCGGAACGAACAGCAGAACGACAACCGCAAAAAGCCTTCGAAACCTCGAACGCGGCCTGTCCATCAGATCCAGCGCCCTGTTTCCCGGCAGTACGCGGTGAAGGCCTCGCCGAAACGCTCGGCCAGCACCCGTTCCTCCGGAATGATCTGGAAGCGGTTCATGACCGGCACGAACAGCATGGCGAACGCGATGCAATACACGTTGGACATGAAAAATCCATACGCCAGCAGGGCGAGCAGCAGGGCGAGGTACATCGGGTTGCGTGAAATCGCGTAGACCCCGTGGGTGACGAGTACCGAGCTGCGCTCCGGCTCGAGCGGGTGCACCGACGTGCCGGCCCGTTTGAAGTGCAGGATACCGGTGATGCCGAACACGCCGCTCGCGGCCAGCAGCGCCAGGCCTGCAAGAACCCGGAAAGCCGGGCTGATCTCGTGACCCGGTGTGAGCGCCTGCAGGCCAAGGAGGGCGAACAGAAACAGCAGGAACATGCCGACGGGCGGTATTTTCAGCTCCAGTTGCGACATGTGCCCGGGTCTCGGTTTTTCGTTTTCATGACCGGCACATGTTAGCCCAAACATCACGGCTGTCGAAACAGGCTTCGGCCCCTGGTTTGCCGGCATGCGGTTTGCGGCTCAGGCAAAGAAGCCGTGCAGGTACCAGCCGTTCCGGGGCTTGTACTCATGAAAAATCCACGACAGGCTGCCGTGGCTGTCGCGCGCGATGTAATAGTCGCGCCGGTAGTCCCGTCCGTCCCACCAGCCGCTCTCGATCCGTTCCGGTCCGGCCAGTATGCGGTAATCACGCGCCTCACAGCGGCGCGGTTTCGGCAGCAGCCAGGCAGGACGGTGGGCGAGGGGCGTGCAGGCCGCCGCCTCGCCCGGTTCACGGCGCCGCCAGCTGTACTCGGGGCGGTGGTCTTCCACGCCGCACAGGCCGGACACCGCGCTGCGGCCCAGCCGCGCCTGGAGCCGTTCGGCCAGTTGTTCCATGTCGCCTTGCCGGTCCTGCGGGGCATCGGCGAACAGGCTGTGCTGGCCGGCCCGGAACTTCAGGAAGTGCGGCGCCTGCAGGCGGATTTCACGTACGGCCTGCGGCAGGCGCAGGCGTTCCAGCCGTTCGCGCACAACGGCCAGCAGGCGTTCCGCATCCTGGGTGGGGGATTGCAGTCCCGGTTGCAGCACGCTGTCCTCCCGGTCCTCGTGGCCGAGCGTGATCGTGATGGACTGCACCGCGCAGTCGGCGCCGCGCAGAACGCCGCAGAGTTCGCCGAGCAGGCGTTTCAGCGGAAAGAGCAGCGCCTGGCGCGAATGAATGGCTGCCGGTAAATCGAGCCGCGTGAAAAAACGCTGCGGCGGGCGGTAGAACGTCAAAGGGTCGGGCTGGGCACCCAGCAAGCGGGCGAGGTAGTCGGGCAGGCCGGGGCCGAACCGCCGGGTCAGTGTTCTTTGCGGCAGGCGCAGGATGTCCTGAAGCCGGCGAAAGCCCATGCGCGTCATGGCCTCGATGCAGCTGCTTTCCAGCTGCAGCCGCTCCAGCGGCAGCATGCCCAGCTGCGGGCGAAGCGCAGCCCGGGAGCCGACATGCAAATGCTCACCCGCCGCCAGCCAGGCGGATTCCGGCGTGGGCGCCGAGCCGCATTGGGCGTGGTAGCCGAGTTGCCCGAGCTCCCTTTCCAGGCGTGCCGCCAGCGCCTGCGGTTTTCCGAACAGCCGGCGGCTGGCGCGGGCCTCCAGCAAGAGGCCGCCGCGGTCACCGGGTATGCAAACCTGGCTGCTGTACTGGTAACACCAGGAGGCCAGGCGCTCCAGCGCTTGCTGTTCCATGGTTTCATCGCGTGCCGCGAGGTGCAGGCCGGACAGGATGGCGAGCGCCGACGGCGCCGGCATGCCGGGTCGTACGCCCCCGGCCCGCGCGGCCGGGTTGCAGTCAATGATCCGTTCGCGGCCCTGGTCGAACGCGGTCACCGCCACCGCCGACGACCTCGTGTTCTGCCCGCGGGTGTGCAGGTCCAGAGCCAGGTGCGGCAGGCGTATGGCCAGCCAGCAGGGTTCGGGACGCGGCGGGGGATAGTGTTTCATGGCCGCCAGTGTCGCCGGCGGGGTTCGCAAAAGCTGATAACCGCAGCCGGGTGGGCGGCGGCGGGTGGCTGCCGCGGCACTTGAGCACGGAAACGCGGGTCCCGCGCGGGTCTTCTTCGGTTTCGAGAAACAGGCGCAACGCGGCCGGAGAGGCCTGCTCCCGGGCCTCCTGCGGCCGGTAGAGAAAAGCGCTTTTGCCGTTTTCCCGCGCGGCCAGCTGCAGGCGCCGCAGGCGGGTGAACCCGATGCGTTCCGGCCAGGCCAGGACGGCGCCGCCGTGGCCGTTGCACAGCGCCTGCTCGCAGGCCCACAGGGATTCGGATTCGTCGCGGGTGCGGATCAGCAGCAGCCGTTCCAGGGACAGGCCCTGCGCCTGCAGCGCGGCCGGGTAGGGAACCCAGGGCGGATCCACGAACAGCAGCCATTGCCCCCGGCGGCCCATTTCCGCCAGCGCCGGGAGCAGCAGGCTGAGTTCGCCCAGGCCGGGGTGCGGCGTGATCAGTTCGGTTACCGCGCCCACCGGCCAGCCGCCACCCGGCAGGCGGGCGTCCAGGCTGGCGTGGCCTGAAGGCAGGGTGTGCTGCGCATGGTTGGGGCGGCGGCCTTTCCACAGTGACGGTGTAGTCGCGAGCAGTTTGTCCAGGGCGCTTTTCTGCATGTGTCACTTGAACTTGGCTTGCTGATGCGACCCTGACCCCGGAACCTTGCTCCAGCGGACGCTCGCACAAGGCGTACATCCCTGTATCGCTCGGTACGAGACCATCCAGGTCCCGTACGCCCCTGGAGCAAGGACTCCGGGGCCAGGGCATCGTTTTCGGTCTGCGTTTATGGTTTTGCCTGCTTGCCGTGCAGTGCCTGAAAATCCTGGTGAAAGCCGTGGTGCCGTATACCCCTTTACAGGGGCTTCGGTTGTCGGGAACAACCGAAGAGCGCCCATGGATGGCTTGAGCGTCCCCTGGAAAGGGGTATACGGCGCCGCGGGCAGGTCGAGAGAGAAAAAAAGACCAGCGGTATGGGTGTTCACGAGTACGGCGGTCGGCAAGAGCGGTCAGAGCGCCGGACGGATCACGCCGACGCCGAGCCCCTCGATGGCCAGGTGCTGGCGGGCCAGGTCGACCTCGATGGCCTCGAATTCCGGGTTTTCCGGCAGCAGGCTGACCCGCTGACCCTTGCGGCGAAAGCGCTTCACGGTGACCTCGTCGTCCAGCCGGGCGACCACGATCTGCCCGTTGCGGGCCTCGGGCGTGCGGTGCACGGCCAGCAGGTCGCCGTCCAGGATGCCGGCGTCCCGCATGCTCATGCCGGTTACCCGCAGCAGGTAATGGGGCCTGCGCGGAAAGAGGCCCGGATCCACGCGGTACTCGTTCTCGATGTTTTCCTGGGCCAGCACCGGGCTGCCCGCGGCGACGCGGCCGATCAGTGGCAACGCCGGGTTCAGGGAGCCGGGCACTTCGGCCAGGGCCAGCGGAAGCAGCGTGATGCCGCGGGAAACGCCGCGCTCGATGCCGATGGCGGCTTTTTTCTCCAGCGCCCGCAAATGCGTCTCCGCCGCGTTGGGAGAACGAAAGCCGAAATGCTTCGAAAGCTCCGAGCGGGTAGGAGGAAACTTATGTTTTTCAATAAATTCCGATATAAAGTTCAGGATCTCTCTTTGACGGGACGTAAAGCGTTCTTTGCTCATGGGACAGGCCGCAGTTCAGGAATACTGTAAATTTATACAGTATGACAGGCTGTGTCAAATGTCGCGATGTGGCAGCTGTTTGGTTTGCTACCAGCCGCCGCCGCCGCCACCACCGCCGCCGCCGCCGGAAAACCCGCCGCCGCCGGAAGACGAACCGGGCGGCGTGGCAGCCGAGGCGATCGCGCTGGAAAACGAGCTGCTGAAATTGCTGCCGAGATGATGCAGTGCGCCCATGCCCTGCATGTGCCCGTGGTACCAGGCCGGGTGGTAGGCGGTGTCGCCGCGCATGTCGCGCGGCATTTCACGGGCGAAGCGGTCGCACCACTTGTTTTCGACCCCGAGGGCGTAGGCGAAGGGCAGAAAGGCCTCGAACACCTCGGGCGTCAGTTCGGGCGAGCGCATCCGGTCCAGGCGGTCCTTCTCGGCCGTGCCCAGGTACATTTTGAAGCCCTCGATCTCGTCCATGACCATGCGGCCGGCAGGTGTCGGTGCGCGCATCAGCAGGGCGAACAGCAGGTGCAGGGCGACGGCGAGCACGGCGTAGCCGATCCACACCGCCGGCCCGCTCTCGAGAAAGGCGGCAACGATGGCCGCGCCGACCGACAGCCCGATCGGGCCCACCAGGTACAGACCGTTCAGGTTGAACAGCCGCCCACGGTATTCCTCTTTCAGTTTTCCGGCCAGGGCCTTCTGCGCTGCCTGGAAGGTCTCGTGGTTCTCGTCGTCCATTTCCAGGCTGGAGTACTCCGCCGGAAGCAATTCGTCCAGGATCGCCTGTTCGCCCGGGGACAGCGGCGCCAGCGGCTCGCCGGCTTTGCGTCGAAGGGTGAACTTTTTGCTGTTTTCCTCGATTTCCAGCTGCCCCTTCACGGCCAGGCTGATGATGGCGGCGGTAAACGCGTCGTTGTTGAAGGACATCGAGAGCACGTAGCGGCAGGCCGCCGGGGACAGCCCTTTTGGCGGCCGGTAGCGCGGAAAGATCACGCCTTTTCGGGGATCCCGGCCGACCCGGCTCCAGGCGAAGTAGTACCAGGCGAACACGCCGATCAGCGCGACCGCCAGGACCAGCGCGGCGCCGTTGTCACTGAAAAACCAGCGGGCTTTCTGCGCCGCGCCGGGCTCTGCAATCAGCCCCTTTGGCCAGGTCACGACGATGGTCAGGCCTTCGCGCGGGGCCAACGGGCGCGTCGTTTCGAAACGCACGGTGTTCGGGCCGGTCTGCATGCCGCTGGCGTAGGCGCCTTTCGCTCCGTAACCGCCCGTGTACGAGCCGATCTCGGCTTCGCCCTCGGGCAGCGTGAATGGAAAGGCTACCGTGACTGCGGCGCGGTCGATCGGGAATGCCCAGCCGGTTCCGACCGCGTTGAAATACAGTTCGTCCTGCTGCTCGAAAAAACCCAGTTGCCGGTTGCTGCGGAATTTCAGCCGGTACTCGTAAATGCCGGGCGGCAGCATGCGGTCCGCGCTGCCCGCGTAAACACGCACCCCGTTTGAGCGTTCCTCCGTGTGCCAGGGCTCACTGGCGCCGTCACGCAATACCGCGACAGGCTGGAACTCGACCTTGACATGGTTGCCGAGGCGATCACGGTAACGCGTGGGGAAGTCACGGTAGATCCCGCGGCGAATCTGCTGGCCCTCGGCCTGAACGCGCAGCGTTTCGGTAATCGTCAGCCAGCCGTCTTCATGAACCTCGATATCGGAACGGTAGTCGAGGATGCGCTCGTCCGCGAGCGCCGCGGACGCCAGGAAGAACAGGAGAGCGGTGAAGGTTCGCAGGCTCATGGCGACTCCAGGCTGACGGCCGGCGCTTCCCGCCCGCTGGCCAGTTCGATCTCGAAAAACGCGGCGTTGCGGAAACCGAAGGGGCGCGCCACCAGCATGGATGGAAAGCCTTCGACCAGGTTGTTGTTGTCGCGCACGCTGCCGTTGTAGTAGCGCCGCGCAAACTGCAGCTGGTCCTCGATTTGGACCAGGCTGTCATGCAGCTGCCGGAATCCTTCGCTGGCCTTCAGGTCCGGGTAGTCCTCGGCCAGCGCGAACAGGCGGCCGATGGAGCGCGAGAGCCCGGACTCCTGTCCGGCCCGTTCGGCTATTCCCAGGTCCGGGTTGGCCCGCAGTCGGGTCACGCGCTCCAGTACGCCGGATTCGTGCTTCATGTAACCCTTAACGGTGGACAGCAGGTTGGGGACCAGGTCGTAACGCTGCTGCAGTTGCACGTCGATACCGGCCCAGGCCTCGCTGACCTGGTTCCTGAGCCGGACCAGCCGGTTATAGGTCCACACGGCCCAGGCGAGCAGGACAACGAGCACGGTGACGGTCAGCCAGGTCATGAAGATCCCCCTGTCAGAATGGAAGTTCCAGCGCATCGCAGATGAAACGCACCATCGGCGCGGCCAGGCGGAATCCCGCGGCGACCTCGTCGACGAAAGCGGCGTCCCGGGCACGTTTCGCCGGCGTTTCCACGGCCACATAAAAACTCTTTTTGCGCAGATCGTTTACGTGCCTGTGGTCCGCATCGAAACCGCGCGGTGGGCGTTTCAGCTCTTCTCCGCGAATACCCCCGGAGGCCTGCAGCAGTTTCGCGTTCCGGATCCGGCCCCAGCTGCGCGCATTGTCGACGATATGATTGCGGATGCGATTGAGCGCCGGGCCGGGCGGTTTCCACACACCGCCGCCGAAAAACAGGCCGTCCGGGTCGAGGTGAAGATAAAATCCCGGTGCGTGCGCGTCGCGTCCCGCCTCGTGCCTGAACTGCACGCCCGCGTGGGTCTTGTACGGCGATTTGTCCCTTGAAAACCGGGTGTCCCGGTAGATGCGAAACATCGAGCCGCGGTGCGGACGCGGGTCGGCGACGTAATGCGGCGATATTTTTTTGAGCTGCGGCGCGATGCAGACGATGAACTCGCTGACGGGGTTGACGACCGATTCGCAGTAACGCGCCTTGTTGTCGTTGAACCAGTCGCGGTTGTTGTTTGTTCTCAGTTCTTCAAAAAAACGAAAAAAGTCATCGGGCAGGCCTTGAAAGCCGCTCATTGCGGCTTGGCTCCGTCGCTTTCTGCAGCGTCTTCACTGTTTACAACGGACGGATCCGGCAGCAGGGTTCTTGGTTCTGCCCAGCCATGCGTGCTGCCCATGGGGTAGCGGTATCTCCAATAGGGATGGTGGAAACCCCAGGGGTCGTAGAACCACGGGCTGTGAAAACCGCGGTAAACCACCACCTGGCGGCGTTTTTCCCACAGCACCAGGTTATCGACATCGACCACGGGGTATTGAAAGCTGAACTCTTCGACTTTGCCCACGCGGATGTTCCGGATCACGCCGGTCACGGTGATCTCGCGTCCCTTGCCGAACACCACCGGGTCCTGGAAACCGTCCTTGCAGGCAATGAAACGACCGTTGCTGAAATCTTCCTGCTCGGGCCGCAGGTAGCGGTCGAGCTGGCGGGAAAGCACCTCGAAACAGGTGCGGTCGCCGAGATTGGAAGCGCTCAGAATGAGGCCGCCCCAGCGCACCGAAGAGCCGATCGACGCCGTGCCCGCCATGCGCGGCGATACGCTGGAAAATTCGCCCTGGATCTGTTCCGGCACCGTCGTGCAGGAAGCGACGGCCAGGGTCAGGGTCAGAACGGCGAGCAGGCGCATGGCGTTATCCTCTTCGGTGGCTGAAGATTTGAAACTCTTGACCCTATTTTACCTGATACGGCTTTTTTTTGACTTGAATACGCCTACCGCCCGTTCCAGCTGGCTGACCGGCGGCGGTGACGGTGAATAGCGGCAGCGCGAATAGAGCGCCGCGATCCGGCCGATGATGTCGCGGTGTTCAGGCAATGCAAGCGAGGCCTCGTGGGCGACCTCCATCGGGCCCAGCGCCAGCGATGCCTTGAAACCCGATTTTTCCAGCAACTTCAGGAATTTCATCCAGGCGCGACGTGCGGGGTCTTTTTCCGCCGGCCCGCGGATACGCAGTACGATCGGCACGACGATCGCGGCGCTCACGGAGAGGGCGAGCAGGAGCACCAGGATCAGTGTGCCGGGCGTCATCGATTTCAGCCCGAGCCCGGCAAACAGCTCCGCCTGCCGGCGCGCACCGTACTCGATGACCCAGTCGTTCCAGCGCTGCTGAACGATGTCGACACTGTTTTTCATGTCGCGCAGCCAGGGGAAATCGAGCATGAAACGCGGCCCCTCGACGGCGCTGAGCGAACCGCTTTCGATGCGCGAGGGCGAGACCGCGGCTGTCGGGTCCACGGCGACCCAGCCTTCGCCTTGCAGCCAGACCTCCGCCCAGGCGTGGGCATCGGACTGGCGCACCAGCATGTAGCCGCCCGCTTCGTTGTAAAAACCGCCCATGTAACCGGTCACGATGCGCGCGGGAATGCCCGCCATGCGCATCATCACCGCGAACGAGGAGGCGTAGTGCTCACAGAAGCCGGCCTGGCTGTCGAACAGGAATTCATCCACCGTGTGCCGCCCCAGCAGGGGCGGATTCAGCGTGTAACGGAACGGGTCCCGGCTGAAGTACCGGTAGGCCCGCGCGACGATATCCCGGTCCGGCAGGCCTTCCTCGCGCCAGTTCTCGATCAAGCGCCGCGTGCGGGGGTTGAAATCCTCGGGAAGATCGAGCGCGGTCAGCCGAAGCTCGTAGGCCAGCGACTCGGGTTGGTCCCTGAAATCCGGGTTCGAGACCATCTCGTATTCGAACAGCTGCAGCACGGGGTCCCGGCGCACGATCCGGAAGTCCATCATGATGGTCGAGTTCTGCGGTGAGGCGGTGGGATAGTCCAGCGCGAACAGGGACTTGCGCTCGTTGGGCTCGAGCTGGACCGTGTATCGATAGACGCCCGCTCCGCTGTCGTCTGGAAGTGCGGCCGCCTCGAGGTGGCGGCTGTAAAAACTGTCGCGCCAGGTCTGCCCGTCAAAATCCCAGAACACCGGTCCGCGCCAGTAGCGTTCAGACGGCGGGGGAACAGGGCCGTCGAACTTGATGCGAAACGCCGGGCTGTCGTCCATGAACAGTTCCTGGATGCTTCCCGGGGTCATCGAGTCGGAGAGTCCGCTCTTGGAATCGAGCGTCGTTTCGGGAATGCCCCAGAGCGGGCTGGAAAGCCGCGGGAACAGCAGGAAGAAAACAAGGCCGGTCGGTATGGCCAACGCCAGCAGCCGCATGCTGAAACCCAGTTCGGAGGCGACGGATGCGCGTATTTTCGGCGGCTGCTCGCCACTGTGCAGCCAGGTTTCGGCGCGCTGCAGGTGCACCAGCGCGGCCATGGCGAGCAGAACCACGACCGCACCATAGAACGGCATGATAATTTTCTGTACGAACAGAAACTGGGTGGCGCAGAGGAACAGGCTGAAGCTGACGACCAGGCGTGCGTCGCGAATGCGATAGCACTCGATCAGTTTCATCGCCAGCATCACCGCGAGCAGGCTCACGGCGGCGCGGCGGCCGGAGAGGTTGCCATAGGAAAAAAACAGGCTGGCCAGCGCCAGGGCGGTAAGCCCGTGCCTGATCCACGACGGCAACTGCGGCCAGTTTTGAGCGTCGGCAGCAAGCCGCCAGGCCAGCGGCGCCAGCGCAAACACGGCCACGATGGGCGGCATGCGGATCAACTGGGGCAGAAGGGCCACCGTGAACGTGGCTATAACCCAGCGCATGGTGTTGGTCGAGAGGCCGTTCATTTTTCAAACAGCGCCAGGATTTCAAGACAGGCGTCACGGTGTTCGTCGCCCAGGTCGGCAGGCAGCGCGGCGCCCGGCATTTCAAGGCTGTACGGGATCTGGCGTCGTTCCGCGCGCAAGACCCATGCCGTCAGGATGGACAGCTTCTTTTCGGTGTCACCCCCGCCCATCAGGTACCAGTTGAGTTCACAGGATTCCTCGCTGGGGTTTTCCATCTGGCGTGAATAGAGCTTTTCGTGCCGCGCGCTGGTGCGCCAGGCGATCTGGCGCAGGGGGTCGCCTGGCTTGTATTCGCGCAATCCGTGAAAATCGTCGCCTTCGCCGCGGCGCGTCGCACCCTGGTCACCGCGACCCAGCCTGGGCAGTTCGGGTGCGTTCGTCGCCGGTTCCGGGTAAACCAGGCAGCGGGTTCGCGGCACCACGACGGACCAGGCGCGGAACAGGCCCAGCGGAAAGCGGGTTTCCAGCCGGAACGGGTCCATTTCCATCCAGCCGCGCAAGGCGGTCTGCTGCGGCACCTCCAGTGCGCGCGTGCTTTGCGGGCCGATATCGCCGCAATCGCGGCCTTCATCGGTAAAGGCGGTTACGGCAAAGCGGTTGTGATCGTCGTTATTGCGCAGCATGACCCGGAATTTTGCGATTTCCCCGGCAAATACCGGCTTGGCGATGATGCCGTGCACGCCAAGCCCGGCCATGTTGCGATAAGCCAGCAGCGAGGAGAGCAGGGCGATCGAGGACAGGAGGAACCCCAGCATCAGCGTCATGTTGTTATTGAAATTCAAGCCGCCGACAAGCGTAAGCGCGAGCAGGACGCCGAACCACAAACCGAAGCGGCTCGGCATCACGAAGATGTGCCGGTATTCCAGCGTATGCGGAAGAGCGGTGATGCCGCGGCGGGTGCGCACGCGGTCCATCAGCCAGCGGTCCAGGCGACTGGTGACGGAGTCGAAGCCGGTGAGGGCGGTCGTATTCACGGCCCTCAGGGAATGGGTACCTGCTCGAGGAGCTCCCGAACCTGGTTGCCGACGTCCTGGCTGTAGCCGGATGAACTGAGCCGGTGCCGGGCCAGTGCGGGAAATACGCTCTTGACGTCCTCGGGTATCACGTGGTCCCGGCCGGCCAGGAAGGCATGTGCCCGGCTGGCGGCCAGCAGCGCGAGACCGGCACGCGGCGAAAGTCCTGACTCGAACCACCGTTCGTCCCGCGTTTCGGCCAGCAGCGTCTGCACGTAGTCGAGCAGGTTGTCGCTCACGTGCACCGCATCGCAATCGGCCTGCAGCGCGCGGATCTCTTCCGGCGTGAGCATCTGCCCGGTGGCGGCCAGCATCTTCGCCCGGTCCTCGGAAATCAGCAGCGAACGCTCCGCGGCCGGGTCCGGGTAGCCGATGGAGAAACTCAGCAGGAATCGGTCCAGCTGCGAATCGGGCAAGGGAAAGGTGCCGATCAGGTCCAGCGGGTTCTGTGTCGCCATCACGAAAAACGGATCGGGCAGGCGGTGCGTCTCGTTTTCGATCGTGACCTGGCGCTCGGCCATGCCCTCCAGCAGGGCACTTTGCGTTTTCGGAGTGGCGCGGTTGATCTCATCGGCCAGTATCACCTGCGAAAAAATCGGGCCCGGGTGAAATTCAAAGCGGTCTTTTTCGCGCTTGTATATCGATACGCCCAGGATATCGGCGGGCAGCAGGTCGCTGGTGAACTGGATGCGCTGGTAATCCGTGCCGATGACGCGGGCCATCGCGTGGGCAAGGGTCGTTTTGCCGACGCCGGGGACATCCTCGATCAGGAGATGACCCCTGGCCAGCAGGCAACAGAAAGCCAGGTTCACCTGGCGGTCCTTGCCCAGGAGAATGTGGTTTACGACGGCCTGTGCTTCCTGCAATCGGTGCAGTCGATTATCTGTCACGTTACGCGTCCCCGCTCATCCGGTTCAATCGTTGCCCGGTGTCTGCGCGAGTATAGCGAAAATGCGGCGGGGTTTCGCAGGCTTCGAACGGCATCGGCCTTCAGCTGTCCGCCGGGTTCCCGCAGGGATTCTCGACCGCTTCGCGCGGAAAGGCGTCTACCTCGATGACCGCGCGCGCCGCCTCCTGGGCCAGCCGGACGGTGGTTGCCTGCTCCTCGGTTATGACACCGCTCTCGACGGCTTTCTGCACCAGTTCCCGGTGGTTCTCCCAGGTGACGGGCTGCTTCAAAGCATTCTTGACGGCGCTTTCCGCACGGCTGGCCATCAGCACCAGGTGGAACGCGGTGTGCACCTGGCCGCAGGCGTCTTCCTGGTCCGAGACATAGACCCCGGAAACGAGCCGGTCACGGGATTCGTTTTCGCTGAGCAGGATGGCCGCGGCATCCTTCGTGGTGCGGTCGGCCGGTGGCCTGTAACTGGGTCCGTAGGGAAACAGCAGCCACTTCACGACTCCGCCCACCAGCGGTATGGGAAAATTCTGCAAAACGCCGCGCAGACTTTCCTGCACCGTGTACAGGCTGTCATCCATGGCCCACTGCAGCAGCGGCAGGTCTTCTTCCGGCCTGCCGTCGTCTTCGAAACGCTTCAGCACGGCCGAACCCAGGTACAGGTGGATCAGCGCATCGGCCAGGCGGCCGGACAGGATTTCGCGGAATTTGAAGTTTTTGCCCAGCGCCACCAGCACCAGGTCGGAAACGAAGCAGAAAGCCGCGGCCATGCGGGTCATGCTGCGGAAATAGTGAGCCGTCGGCCCCTTGACGGGCGGCCGGGTCGCGCCGCCGCGCGTCAGGCCCAGCATCAGCGAGCGCACGAGGTTGCTGATGGCGTATCCGACGTGTTTGAACAACGCGCGGTCGAAGGTCTTGCGCGCGCCCGGGCTCGGATCACGCGCCGACGTCATCTCCTTGAGCAGCCACGGGTGGGCGCGGACGGCGCCCTGTCCGAAAATGATCAGGGAGCGGGTCAGGATATTGGCTCCTTCCACGGTGATCGCGATGGGCAGGGATTCGTAAGCGTGCGACAGGTAGTTCCCCGGACCGGTGCTGACACCCTTGCCGCCGTGGATATCCATGGCGTCGTTGATGCACTGGCGGTTCGCCTCGGTAAGGTGGTACTTGAGTATGGCCGAGAGGATGCCTGGGCGTTCGCCCTGGTCCAGCGCAACCAGGGTCAGCCGACGCGCCGCATCCATGCGGTAGGTGCGCCCGGCAATGCGCGCCAGGGGCTCCTGGATGCCTTCGAAAAACCCGATCGGCATGTCGAACTGCTTGCGGATACGCGCATAGGCGCCGGACATCAGAGCGGCCATCTTGCCGCCTGCGGCGCCCGTGGCCGGCAGGGAAATCGCTCTTCCGGAGGCCAGGCACTGCATCAGCATGCGCCAGCCCAGGCCGATGCACTGCTGCCCGCCGATGACCTGGTCCAGCGGAATGAACACGTCGCTGCCGCGCGTCGGGCCGTTCATGAACGTGGCGCCGACCGGCAGGTGACGATCGCCGATTTCCACGCCGGGCAAATCGGTCGGCACCAGCGCGCAGGTGATACCCAGTTCCTTTTTTGAACCGAGCAGTCCGTCCGGGTCCCGCGCCTTGAATGCAAGCCCGAGCAATGTCGCGACCGGGGCCAGCGTGATGTAGCGCTTGTTCCAGTTCAGCCGAAAGCCGAGTACCTTTTTGCCGTCGACTTCCTGTTCGCAGACGACGCCCGTGTCGACCATGCTGCCGGCGGCGTCTGAGCCCGCGGTGGATGACGTCAGCGCGAAGCAGGGGACTTCCTCACCGCTCGCCAGGCGCGGCAGGTAGTGGTTTTTCTGTTCTTCTGTTCCATAGTGCAGCAGCAGTTCGCCGGGGCCGAGGGAGTTGGGAACCATGACCGTGATCGCGGCGGTCAGGTTGCGCGAGGCGATTTTCATGACCGCCTCGGCGTGGGCCTGCGCCGAAAAACCCAGCCCGCCGTATTCTTTCGGGATGATCATGCCGAACATGCGTTTTTCGAGAATGAAGTCCCACAGTTCATCGGGCAGGCGACGGCGTTCCTCGCTGATCTCCCAGCTGTGCAGGCGCCGGCAGAGTTCTTCAACGGGGCCGTCGATAAAGGCGCGTTCCTCCTCGGTGAGAGAGGGGGCCGGGACTTTCAGCAGTTCTTTCCAGCGCGGCCGCCCGGAAAAAATTTCGGCATCCCACCAGACGGTTCCGGCATCCAGGGCTTCCTGTTCCGTTTCCGAGATGCGGGGAAGGAGTTTGCGGAATATGCTGAACAGCCGGTCACTGATCAGCAGGCGGCGCAGCGGCGTGATGGAAAAGCCCAGCAGCACGGTGGCGATGATCCCGTGCGACCAGCGGAACCAGCTCGGTACATCGAGCGGTATGCGGAACCAGGTCCAGAGAACGGTCACGACCACCATGAACAGCATCGCGACCAACAGCGGCACGCGCTTGTACGCCAGGACCAGGAGGGTCAGAACGAGGATGAGAAGATAGACGGTATCCATTCGAGTCTCTCCTGCGGGGGCGCCCTGGGTCAGTGAAAAGTCCGCTTGCGGCTCATCATAGGGGCGCACCATTCGAAGGGCAAGACGGGGCAGTGAGCGATTGCGCCGCAGCGGTCGAATCCTTAAAATTAATCAATTGTGCCAAGCCCACGAGCTTGAATTTTCGTTTTTTATAAAACATATTTATTTCATATATTTACAAGGAGTCTTTAAGTGGCTATTGAAAGAACCCTGTCTATCGTCAAACCGGACGCGGTGGCGAAAAACGTCATCGGCGAGATTTACAGCCGCTTCGAGAAAGCCGGATTGAAAATTGTCGCCGCCAAGATGAAGCAGTTGACGGTCGACGATGCCCGGCGATTTTATGCCGTGCATGAAGGCAAGCCGTTTTACGATGACCTGGTGACGTTCATGACCTCCGGCCCGGTGATGATCCAGGTGCTCGAAGGCGAGAGCGCGATTGCAAAGAACCGTGAACTGATGGGTGCGACCAATCCGCAGGACGCCGCGCCCGGCACGATCCGCGCCGATTTCGCCAGGAGCATCGATGCCAACGCCGTGCACGGCTCCGACGCGCCGGAAACCGCGGCCTATGAAATCGGCGTGTTCTTCAGCGAAGACGAAATCGTCTCACGCTGAGCAGGGCTGGATATCGTCATGAACGGAACGGTCGACCGCGTCAACCTGATGGATCTCGAAGAGGGCCGCATGCGCTCTTTCTTCGAGTGGTTGGGCGAGAAACCGTTCCGTGCTCAGCAAGTCCTCAAGTGGATCTATCACCAGCGGGTGACCGACTTCAGCGAGATGAGCAACCTCAGCCTCGCGCTGCGGGAAAAGCTGCAGCAGGTGGCCTGCATCGAACCGCCCGAGATCGTCGCTGAGCAGGTTTCACATGACGGCACGATCAAGTGGATGATGGGCTGCGGCGGCGGCAATGCCGTGGAAACGGTGTTCATCCCGGAGCCCAACCGCGGCACCCTGTGTATTTCCTCGCAGGTCGGCTGCGCGCTGAACTGTACTTTTTGCGCCACCGGTGCTCAGGGCTTCAACCGCAACCTCGAAACGGGCGAAATCATCGGCCAGGTCTGGCAGGCAGCGCGGGCCCTGGGGCATGAACGCAACGGAACGCGGCGTATTACCAACATCGTGTTGATGGGCATGGGTGAGCCGCTGGCCAACTTCAATCCCGTCGTGCGGGCGATCTCCCTGATGCGCAACGACCTCGGCTTCGGCTTCGCGTCCAAGCGCGTCACCTTGTCGACCTCCGGCCTGGTCCCGGAAATCGACAGGCTGCGCGACACCATCGACGTGGCGCTGGCGGTTTCACTGCACGCCGCGGACGACGAGACCCGGGTCAAGCTGGTGCCGCTAAACCGCAAGTATCCGATCGCCGAGTTGATGCGCGCCTGCCGGGATTTTGTCTCCGAGAAGCACAAACGCACGGTAACGTTCGAGTACACCCTGATCGACGGCGTCAACGACAGCCCTGAACAGGCCAGGAAACTGGTCAAGCTGCTGCGGCGCCTGCCAAGCAAGCTGAACCTGATTCCGTTCAACCCGTTTCCCGGAACGGTTTACCGTTGCTCGCCGGAATCGCGTATTCTCGAGTTTCAGAAAATCGTCATGGATGGCGGACTGATTGCCACCGTGCGCAAAACCCGGGGCGATGACATCGACGCCGCCTGCGGGCAACTGGCCGGCAGAGTGCTCGATCGCACCCGACGGAGCCGCATGCTGCAGGCCCGTATCGAAGGATGAAGAACCGTGATTAGAACCAGGATAACGCTTACCTTGCTCGTGATCGTGATGCTGACGGCATGCTCATCTTCACCGGACCGATCGGATAACGAACAGCGCAAAGCGGCCGAGACCAACGCTGCCTTGGGCCGCCAGTACATGGATCGCGGACAGTACGAGATCGCGCTCGAAAAACTCAAGCGGTCGGTCGGGTTCGACAAGACATATGCGCCGGCCCATACGCTGCTGGGCGTCCTGTACGAGACCATCGGCGAGGTCGACAAGGCAGAGAGTGAGTTTCGTCTGGCGGTGAAATATGACCCGGAAGACGGCGACGTCAATAACAACCTGGGCGCGTTCCTGTGCCGCAATGGATATTCTGAAGAGGCGGACCGTTATTTCCAGATCGCGGTGGATGACCCGTTTTACTCGACGCCGGGCATAGCGCTGGCGAATGCCGGAAGTTGCGCGCTGGCCCGGAATGATCTGGACAAGGCTGAGAAATATCTGAGACAATCATTAACTTACGATAACAAGATGAGTGCCGCTCTGTTTCCACTGGCCGAACTGAACTACCGAAAAGGCACTTATCTTCAGGCGCGGGCCTTCCTGCAGCGTTACGAAGCCGTATCGCAATTGACGCCGGAAAGCCTGGAACTGGGTATCGCGATCGAAACCCGGTTGGGTGATACGGAACGCGTGGAGTGGTATCGAAACGAGTTATGGGAAAAATTCCCGGACACCATGCAATCGCCTGAACGCGAAAACAAGGGACGTCAATGACGGAACAACAGCAACTGCTTCCTCTGCGACCGGGTGAAATTCTCGCTCTGAAACGGAATGAGCGAGGCTTGTCCCTGGACGAGGCGGCCAAGGGAAGCGGCGTCAGCCGCCACTTGCTCGAGGCACTAGAGTCCGGCAACACGGAGCATGTGCCCGGAATCTACCTCAAGGGCCACTACCGCAAATACGCCCGCTTCCTCGAGGTCGAAGATGAAGCATTTGATTCCCAGGTCGACGATATCGACTGCAGCGCGGCCGAGCTTCGAACGATTTTCCAGGGCAAGGAGAGCAGCAGCAACGGCGAGCGCTGGCTGAAGGTTTCGGGATACCTCGCCGCGTCGGTGATGATCGTGGCGCTCGCCTGGCAGTTTACCCATGAGGCCGTGCGCTTTTCACAGGGCGATTCCCCGGCCCGGTCAAAAACGGCCGCAAGCGAAAGCGCGGAAACCGGTTCCGCTGACCGCGCAGACGAAAGCGCGGAACGCACTCATCTGAATGCCTCGATCGCAGCGGTCGAGGTGTTGCGTCAGCCCGTTGCCGAGCCGGCCGGTCCGGACGCGGCTGCCGAGGCCTGGGATGCCATCCGGGACCCCGCAGCCTCGGCCGGTGAACACCTGCTGGTCATCGAGACCTCGGCGGACAGCTGGGTCGAAATCTACGGCGAGAACGAAAGCCGTCTGGAAATGGACCTGGTGCGCGCCGGCAGCAGCCGGGAATACCGCGGCAAGGGACCGTTCAACATTACCATCGGTCGCGCGTCGGCAGTCATTCTGACCATGGATGGTGCAGCCGTTGATCTCGAACCGCACACGCACGACGACGTCGCCAGCCTGCTGCTGGCCACGGCTCCCGCAGGTGAGAACAGCGGGGCCGGCAAAACCGATAGCCATTGACTGAAGCGGTAAAATACCGGCGGCCACCGTCGCACGGCGGTGGCTTTTTCAATTAACGGCGAAGAAACAGCGAGCATCAAAGTGAGTTCAATCATTCAGTCCATTCGAGGCATGCACGACACGCTGCCGGCGGAGATGCACCTCTGGCACACACTCGAAGAAACGGTGCGCTCGGTGGTTTCCGCTTACGGTTACGAGGAGATACGCGTTCCGGTGGTCGAGAAAACCGAGGTGTTCGCGCGCGCGATCGGAGACGCCACCGACGTGGTCGAAAAAGAAATGTACACCTTCGAGGACCGCAACGGTGACCTGCTGAGCCTGCGCCCCGAGGGCACGGCCGGAGTGGTGCGCGCCGCGCTGCAGAACGGGTTGTTGTACGGAGCACCGCAGCGCCTGTGGTACATGGGTCCGATGTTTCGCCGGGAACGCCCGCAAAAAGGCCGTACGCGCCAGTTTCACCAGGTCGGTGTCGAGGTATTCGGCGCCCAGGGCCCGGACATCGACGCGGAACTGCTGGCGATGTGCAGCCGCCTGTGGAAACAGCTGGGCTTGAAGGGGCTGAGGCTCGAGGTGAACAGCCTCGGCACCGCCGAAGAACGCGCCGCCTATCGCGAGAAGCTGCACGCTTTTTTGAGCGCCAGGCGGGACGCACTGGACGAGGACAGCCTGCGGCGTCTCGACCGCAACCCGCTGCGTATCCTCGACAGCAAAAATCCCCGTGTCCAGGCGGTGCTGGAAGACGCGCCCGTTCTGGCTGACACCCTCGGCGAGGACTCCCGGGCTTATTTCGAAGGGTTCCTGGGGCTGCTCGACTCCTTTGGCGTGCCCCATGAGGTCAACCATCGCCTTGTGCGCGGCCTCGATTATTACAGCCACGCCGTCTTTGAGTGGATCACCGATGCGCTCGGCGCGCAGGGCACGGTCTGCGCAGGCGGGCGCTACGACGGGCTGGTCGAAATCCAGGGCGGCAAACCGTGGCCCGGCGTCGGCTTTGCGCTGGGCCAGGAGCGCCTGATCGAACTGATGCGTGCTTCGGAACCGGCCGCGCAGAAGCCTCACGTCTACCTGGTAATGGCCGGGGAGGGCGCGATGAACGAGGGCTTGAAACTCGCGGAACGCCTGCGCGACGAACTGCCGGGCCTGCGTATCGAGTCCAACCTGGGCGGCGGCAGTTTCAAGTCGCAGTTCAAGCGCGCGGACCGCAGCGGGGCGCCGCTGGCCATCGTGCTCGGCGAGGACGAGTTGGCGGCAGGACTGGCGTCGGTCAAGTTCCTGCGCGAACAGCGGCCCCAGGAACAGGTTTCTGTCGCACAGCTCGCCGCCTGGCTGGAGCGCTGGCTGTCAACCTGAAGCGCGTTCTTCGGGCTACATTCACGAGCGTCGCGCGTGGTACCATAGCGCGTTTGAATTTTCGGAACTCACCATGGTAGAAACCTACAACGCCCATGATCAGGGCGAAGTCGTCAAGAAATGGCTGAAGGAGAATGGCAGCGCCATCGTCATCGGCCTGGTCCTCGCGTTCGGCGGACTGTTTGGATTCAAACAGTGGCAGACCTGGCAGGAGACCAGCCGCGAGCAGGCTTCCTACGAGTTCGCCGTGATGGTGCAACTGCTCTCGGAAGAACAAATGGACGCGGCGATGAGCAACTTCCAGACCCTGCGCGACGATCACAGCGGCTCGCCTTATGCGTCGCTTGCCGCGCTGCAGATGGCAAGGGCGCGCGTGGAAGTCAATCAACCGGATCTTGCCATCGGGCTGTACGAATTCGTGATTGAAAACGGCTACCCGAAAGCATTGCGTGTCGTGGCGCGCGAGCGCCTGGCGCGGGTTCTGCTCGACCAGGGGCTGCCGGAAGAAGCGCTGGCCACCCTCGAGGGCGCCGAAAACACTTCAGGCTTCGAAGCCCGATACGCGGAGGTACGCGGCGATATCCTGCTCGCACAGGGCAGGCAGGAAGAGGCGATCGACGCCTACCGCACGGCGCTGGAAGCGCTTGAAGAGGGAGTCGGCGACCGCAGCCTGCTGGTCATCAAGCTGGAATCCCTGGGCGCCGACGCGAACGGGGTCGGAAGCGGCTCGTGAAGTTCCTCGCTGCAATTCTCGTACTGGTCCTGCTGACCCAGCCGGGTTGCAGCTGGATCAAAAACTGGGGTGATCCGGAGCCCGGGGACCCCGCGCCGCTGGTTGAATTCGAAGAAACGCTGAAGGTGCGCAAGGTCTGGTCGACCGATGTCGGCGACGGCAGCGGCAAGCACGGTTTCATGCTGGCACCGGTTTACAACTCGGGACGCCTGTACACGGCCGATTACGAAGGGCGGCTCACCGTAGTCGATGCCGGCAGCGGTTCGCGTATCTGGCAGCAGAAAACCGAGCAGGATTTCTCGGGTGGTCCCGGTGTGGACGACGAGCGCATTTACATGGGCACCGTCGACGGCCGCGTGGTTGCCTACGATCGCGATGACGGCACCGAGTTGTGGAACGCACAGGTTTCGTCCGAAGTCCTCGCGCCGCCGGTATCCGCCGACGGTGTCGTCGTTGTCCGCTGCATCGACGGCCGCGTGTTCGGGCTGGACGAAGTGAACGGTCGGCGCTTGTGGATCTATGACCACGTGGTTCCCCTGCTGACCCTGCGCGGCAACGCGGACGTGCTGGTGCGCGCCGGCATCGCGTTTGTCGGTTACGACGACGGCAGTGTCGTCAGCCTGCGCGTCGAGGACGGCAGCGTGGTCTGGAACCAGACCATCGTCTCGCCGGACGGCCGCACCGAGCTCGACCGGCTGGCTGATATCGGCGGCCAGATGGTCATTGTCGCCTCGGACCTGCTCGTATCCAGCTACAAGAGTCGCCTGGTTTCCCTGGCGGCCGACTCCGGCCGGATGCTGTGGTTCAAGGACGTGGCGTCGTCCAGCGGTGTCGTGGTCGATCGCACGCGCCTGGCCATATCCGATCGCAACGACGACCTGTGGCTGCTCGACCGCCGCAACGGTTCGACGTTCTGGAAGATCGAAAGCCTGAGCAACCGCGCCTTGACGCGCCCCGCGTTTTACGGCAACTACGTCGTGGTCGGAGACATGGAAGGTTACCTGCACTGGCTGGATGTCGAGTCGGGCGCATTCGTCGCGCGCATACGGGCAGGTAAAAAAGGTTTTGCCGGAGCGCCGGTAAGTGTCGGAACGACGCTGTACGTGTTGACGCGCAAAGGGGACCTGGTCGCGTACCGCGCCGGCGCCGCGATCTGATCCGCTCGCTCGTGACGGGCATGCTCCCCGTAGTCGCCATCGTGGGCCGGCCCAACGTCGGCAAATCCACGCTGTTCAATGCCTTGACCCGGACCCGCGATGCGCTGGTCGCGGACATGCCCGGCGTAACGCGGGATCGCCAGTACGGCGTGTCCCGTGTCGGCCCGCTTCCCTGCCTGCTGGTCGATACGGGCGGCCTGGTCACGAACGCCGAGGGACTCGACTACCTCACCGCCCAGCAGGTGCTGCAGGCCATCGAGGAAGCCACGACGGTGCTGTTCGTCGTCAGCGCCCGCGACGGCCTGACCGGAGACGACCAGGAAATCGCAGCGCGCCTGAGAAAGTCAGGATGCGAGGTCGTCGTGGTGGCGAACAAGACCGACGGTCTCGATGAGGAACTGGCTTTGACGGAATTCGCCAGGCTCGGCATGGGCGATCCGCAGCCGGTAACCGCCGCCCACCGGCGCGGGCTCGACGCCATGATGAAAGCCGTCGCGGCAACGCTGCCGGAGCCGGGTGAAGCCGAGGCGGCCGAAGACGATGAAGACGTACTGCGCCTGGCCATCATCGGCCGGCCCAATGTCGGCAAGTCGACTCTCGTCAACCGTTTGCTCGGCGAGGACCGGGTTCTTGCCTTCGACCAGCCGGGCACGACGCGCGACACGATCACGATCCGTCTCGAACGCGACGGCCAGGTCTATGAACTGATCGACACGGCCGGCGTTCGGCGGCGCGCCAGGGTGACAGAAGCGGTCGAGAAATTCAGCGTGATCAAGGCGCTGCAGGCTATCGAGCGCGCGCACGTCGTTTTGCTGATGCTCGATGCCCGCGAGGGCCTGACCGACCAGGACACCACGCTGATCGGCCACGTACTCGAACAGGGCAGGGGCCTGGTGATCGCGCTGAACAAGTGGGACGGCCTTGACCCGGACCACCGCAAGCGCGTCAAGGGCGAACTGGACCGCAAGCTGACCTACGTGGACTGGGCGCCGCGCGTCACGCTGTCGGCGCTGCACGGATCGGGCATCCAGGAAGTGCTCGACGCGGTGCACCGTTCATGGCGCAGCGCGATGGCGGATTTCAGCACGCCTGAGCTGACCCGGGTAATGAAAGCGGCTTTCGATGCGCACCAGCCGCCCATGAAGCAGGGCCGGGTCGCAAAACTGCGCTACGCGCATGCCGGTGGCCGGCTGCCGCCCCGCATCGTGATTCACGGCAGCCGGACGGACACCATTCCGGACGCCTACCGCCGTTACCTGGTTAACCGGTTCATCAAGCACTTCAAGCTGGTCGGCACACCCGTGTTCATCGAGTTTCGCAGCAGCGAAAACCCGTACAAGGACCGGCGCAATACCTTGAGCCGGCGGCAGCTGGAAAAGCGCAAGCGCCTGAAAAAATTCACCACCCGCAAGTCGCGTAAGTAAGATGCGGTCCGGGCTGAACACCGCGCTCGAAATCGCCCCGCCGGAAGCCCGGCGTGAAATGACCGAAGGGGTGGATCTTGTCGATATCCGCACAGCCGGGGAGCGCGTCACGGGAACGGTTCCCGGCGCCCTCGAAATGACGGCGGAACAGGTGCGCAGACGATTCGGCAAGGACCCCGGATGGCGCGCGAACCTGATCTGCGCGGGCGGCGCACGCTCACTGGTGCTGGCCGCGACCTTGCGGCGCGCCGGGATCGAAGGGGCCCGCAGCGTGGCCGGCGGCCTGGACCGCTGGCAAAGCATGGGATTGCCCGTCGAACGAACTGAACAAATACCCCAGGAACACGCCGAGCGCTTCGCGCGGCATCTCGTGCTGCCCCAGGTAGGGCCGAAAGGGCAGGCGAGGCTGCAGTCAGCAAGGGTTTTGCTTGCCGGCCTGGGCGGACTGAATTCCCCGGTCGCGCTGTACCTTGCCGCTGCCGGTGTGGGTACGCTCGGGCTGGTGGACTTTGACCGGGTCGAGCGCAGCAACCTGCAGCGCCAGGTGCTTTACGGTGACGAGGACGTCGGCCATCCAAAAACCGCGGCGGCGAGGCGGCGCTTGCAGCAGGTCAACCCGGAACTGCGCTGCGAGGTAATCGACGAGCGTATCAACAGCGGCAACGCGGAGTGGCTGGTCAGCGGCTGGGATGTCGTCGTGGACGGAACGGACAACCTGCGCGCGCGCCACGCACTGAACGCCGCCTGCGTGGCGGCCGGAATTCCATTGGTGTTTGGCGCCGTGGCCCGTTTTCAAGGGCAGGTATCGGTTTTCTGGCCCGCCTCGGAACGCGCGGAAGCACCCTGCCTGAACTGCCTGATCCCGGAGAGCGAGACGGAAATCAACCCTCCCTCCTGTGCCGAGGCGGGCGTGCTCGGCGTGGTTCCCGGCATCGTCGGTACGCTGCAGGCCGCGGAAGCGCTGAAGATCCTGCTGAAGACCGGCGAACCGCTGGTGGGCAGCCTGCTCGTCATCGATGCGCTGACCATGGATTTCCGCCGCATGAAGGTGCGCCCGGACGCGGCCTGCCCGGTCTGCGGCTGAGTTCGGGCCGTCCCGGTCCCGGTCAGAGGCAGCAGCCGGTCAGGGCATTCCTCTGCAGGGTGGCCCGGAACGAGACGCTTTCCGGAGGCACGTTGCCGGGCCAGTGCTCGATCAGGACGCCATCCCGGCCGAACAGGTACTTGAAGAAATTTCCCGTGGGCAGGATCTCGGAGGTGTACTCCTCGCGCAGCATGATGAAAAAACGGTCCGCGTAGCGGCCGTTGATGCTGACTTTTTCGGTAACCGGGAACTTGACGCCGAACCGCTCCCGGTACTGCGATTCCAGTTCTTCGCCCTCCAGGGGTTCCTGGTCTCCGAAATCGTTCGATGGCATGGCGATCACGACCAGGCCGGACGGCATGAATTCCTCGTAGAGCGCCTGGAGCCCGGTGAGCTGCGAAGCCCACTGGCTTTCGGAAGCGGTGTTGACGATCAGGACGGGCTGACCCCGCCAACGTTCCATCGGCATGCTGATGCCGCCGGCGGAGCGAAAGAAGTGTTCGTATACGCGCATAACATTACCTCCCTGTTTGTCCTAAAATACATGGCTTCGAGCGCAAACTGAAGTCCCTTTGGATCCCGGATAAAAACCATGTCGAAAGAAGCCCAGGCCGCGAAGATCCTCGATGGAAACCACGTCAGCACCGCGCTGATCAAGAATGTCCGCCAATCCGTGGAAGCCGGCGTAGCGGCCGGCGGCAGGCGGCCCGGCCTGGCGGTCGTATTGGTGGGCAGCGATCCGGCCTCATCGATCTACGTCAACGCCAAGCGCAGGGATTGCGAGCGCGCGGGAATCGTCGCGCGTGATTTCGACCTGGATGAAACGACCAGCCAGGAAGAACTGCTGGACCTGGTCGATGACCTGAACGAGGATCCGGACATCGACGGCATCCTGGTGCAGCTTCCGCTTCCGGCCCATATCGACGAACCGGCGGTGACCAACCGCATCCGGTCGGCAAAGGACGTCGATGGTTTTCATGCCTTCAACGTGGGCAAGCTGGCGCTGCGCCAGCCCGGCCTGAGGCCCTGCACGCCGCGCGGCGTGATGGCGCTGCTGCACTATTACGGGATCGCCAGCAAATCCATGCACGCGGTGATCGTCGGCGCTTCGAACATCGTCGGACGGCCATTGGCCCTTGAACTGCTGGTGTACGGCTCGACGGTGACCGTTACGCACCGGTTTACGCGCGATCTCGAAAAGCACGTGCGTGCAGCCGAACTGCTGATCAGCGCGGTCGGCAAACCCGGCGTCATCGATCCGGACTGGATCGCGCCCGGCGCCATCGTGGTCGACGTGGGCATCAATCGCCGTGAAGACGGAACCATAACGGGGGATATCGACTTCGAAGCGGCTTCCCGGCGCGCGGGCTGGATCAGCCCGGTACCCGGAGGGGTGGGGCCCATGACCCGCGCCATGCTGATGCTGAATACGGCGGAGGCGGCGGGCCTGAAGGTTGAACTGCCATACCCGCAGCAGCCGATGGGTTGAATACGCCGCGCCGAACCGGCGCGGCGGTCACTGCTGCCAGGTATTACGCAGGACGCTCCAGGATCGCGGACACGCCCATCCCTCCCGCGGTGCACACTGAAATCAGGCCGCGGCCCGACCCGGCGTTCTCGAGTATCTGGCCGAGGTTTCCGAGGATGCGCGCGCCGGTTGCGGCGAAGGGGTGGCCGATCGCCAGGCTGCCTCCCTTGATGTTCATCTTTTCGCGATCAACGGAGCCGAGCGGCCGATCGAGCCCGAGCCGGTGGCGGCAGTACTCCTCGGATTCCCAGGCTGCGAGCGTCGAAAGCACCTGCGCGGCGAATGCCTCGTGGATCTCGTAAAAATCGAAATCCTGCAGGCTCAGCTCGGTCGCGGTCAGCATTTCCGCGACGGCAACGGTCGGAGCCATCAGCAGGCCCTCGTCGTTGACGAAATCGACGGCCGCGGTGCGGCCCGCGGTCAGGTAGGCCTGCACCGGCAGATCGTGCGCCGCGGCCCATTCTTCGGACGCCAGCAGCACGGCCGCGGCGCCGTCGGTCAGCGGTGTGCTGTTGCCGGCCGTCATCGTGGCTTCACCGCCGGTGGAGAACACCGTGCGCAGGCTGCCCAGTTTTTCGACCGAGCTGTCGGGACGCACGTTGTTGTCACGACTGACGCCCGACCAGGGCGTAACGATTTCATCAAAGAAACCTTCGTTCCACGCTTTGGCCGCTTTCAGGTGACTTTCCATCGCCAGGCGGTCCTGGTCTTCGCGGCTGACGTTCCATTCGCGCGCCATGAGATCGCAGTGCTGGCCCATCGAGAGCCCCGTCCGCGGTTCGCCGTTCTGGGGCACCACCGGCTTGAGTTCACCGAAGCTGAAGCCCTTGAGTGCCCCCAGCCGCTGCTTGAAGCTGCGCGCGGTGGCCAGCTTCGCCAGGCGACGGGCGAATTTGTGCGGGTAGGTCACCGGGAAATCGGACGTGGTGTCCGTTCCCGCGGCGATGCCGCATTCGATTTCACCGGTCGCGATACGCGCGCCGATCAGCAGGGCGCCCTGCAGGCTGGTCGCGCAGGCTTGCTGCATGGTGATGCCCGGTGTCAGCGGGGAAATGGTGGTCGACTGCAGGGCCTCGCGGGCCAGGTTCCAGTCGCGGGAGTGCGTCGTGACGGCGCCGGCGGTCAGTTCATCGAATTTTTCACCGTGCAGTTCGTAGCGGTCGATCAGGGCCTGCAGCGCCGCGGACAGCAGGTCCATGTTACTTTTTTCGAAATAGACCGTGTTGGACCGGCAGAACGGAACCCGGCTGCCGCCGATCACGGCGATTTTTCGCAGTTTATTGCTCATGATGCCTGCTCCCCGCGTTGATCAAGGTAAAACATGGGACCGCCCCGGAACGGGGCGAACCCGGTGCCGAAGACCATGCCGGCGTCGACAGCGTCCGCATTCTCCACGATGCCGTCGGCCAGGCAGGCTTTGCATTCCTCGAAGTAGGGTTGCATCAGTTCTTCGGCCAGGCTGTCCAGGTTGGTGCCCTCGGCGGCGCTGGAGTCTTTCTTCGCGCGGCCCTTTTCCCAGGTGTAAAAGCCTGCGCCGCTCTTCTTGCCCAGTTTGCCCTGGTCGACCAGGGATTTGAGCATCGCGGCCTCGTTCGCAGCATCCTCGCCGCCCAGTGTCGCCAGCACGTTCAAACCGACGTCCAGGCCAACCGTGTCGGCCAGCTCCACCGGCCCCATCGGCATGCCGAATTTTTCCGCTGCCTTGTCGATCGCCTCCTTGGGGACGGATCGCTCCTGGTGGATTTTGAACGCCTTGCGCATGTACTGCCCCAGTACGCGGTTGACCAGGAAGCCCGGACTGCTTTTCACCATCAGCGGGAAACGGTTGATGCTGTTGGCGAATGCAGCTCCGCGTTCGATTTCGGCCGGAGCGGTGTTTTCTTCGTAAATCACTTCGACCAGCGGCATCTTCGCGACCGGGTTGAAGAAATGCAGTCCGATCAGGCGTTCCGGCTGTTTCATGACAGAGGCGATGTCGCGCAGCGGTATGGCCGAGGTGTTGCTGGCGAGTACCGCGTCGGGCCGCGCCTCCGCTTCGAGCCGACTGAACAGTTCCTGCTTGGCCTCCAGGTTCTCGAAAATAGCCTCGACGATGACGTCCGCCCGGGCGATTCCGGCGCCTTCGACGTCCGCGATCATGCGGCTCTTTGCGCCGGCTACCCGGTCCGGCGTCTTCAGGCGTTTTTTGAACAGCTTGCCGGCGCGGGCGAGTGCCGGTTCGATGTATTTCATTTCGCGGTCCTGCAGCGTCACTTCCAGGCCCTGCAGCACGCACCAGGCCGCGATGTCGCCGCCCATCACGCCTGCACCGACCACGTGCACGCGGCGCGCCTTGAAATTCGCGCCTTTGCCCCTGGATTTCATGCCGTCCATCAGCCAGAAAACGTGTCTCAGTCCGCGCGATGCATCGCCGTTGATCAGCCTGGCGACCCGCACGGCTTCTTCGTTCAGCATCCCGTCCAGGCTGTCGCCATGCTGCTCCCAGGCGTCAATCAACTCGAACGGTGCCGGGTAATGAGCCGGTTTGGCTTTGGCGGCGGTCTGCTTGCGCATCTGGCCGGCGAGGAACTTGCGCACGGGGCCCTTGTTGCTGAGCTTTGCGAGCACGCCCGGCCCCTTGCTCCTGTAGCCTTTCAGAACGGCTTTGCGCGCGGCCCAGCGCATGGATACGTGCGGGCCGACGAGCTTGTCGACGAGTCCCATGGCGCGGGCCGGCCCGGGCCGCAGCATGCGGGTCGAGAGCATCAACGGCATGGCCTTCAGCCCACCGACCTGGCGCACGGTGCGCGCGCTGCCGCCGAATCCCGGGTAAATGCCCAGCTTGATCTCGGGAAAACCGAGGCGGGTGCGGTCGTTGTTGCAGGCTATGCGGTAGTCGAAACACAGGGCCAGTTCCAGTCCGCCGCCCAGGCAGAAGCCGTCGATGGTAACGGCAGTCGGGAAGGGCAGGGCCTCGATTCGGTCAAACAGGGCATGCACCTTGCGAATGAAGCCCTCGGCTTCCTCGACGCTGCTCACCTGGTCGAACTCCCGGACGTCGGCGCCGACGATGAAAGACCCGGGCTTGCCCGATTGCAGCACCATTCCCCGGGGATGGTTGCCTTCGAGTTTTGAGACGATGTCTTCGAGCTCGGTCAAAACTTCCTGTGAGAGGCTGTTGGTCGATGCCTCTGCCCGGTCCAGCGTCAGCCAGCAGACATTGTCCATGTCGTACTCGACCCCCCAGTTGCGGTATTCGGCTTGGTTCATTAAATGCTCCGTACGCTTGAGTATGGTCCAGGTCAAAAAAAATCGCCTGCGCGGCAATTATGACAGAAAACCGTCTGCGGTTCCCTCACGGCAGGGGCACGCCGGCCGCCCGCAGGCAGTCGGCGATTGCAATCAGCGGAAGTCCCATGATGGCGCTGGGATCGTTCGAGGACATTCGTTCCAGAAGCGCCGTTCCGGCGGCTTCGGAACGAAAACTGCCGGCGCAGTCCAACGGTTTGTCCTGTTCGACATAACGGTCGATTTCGTCGGCAGTGAGCTGCCGGAACACAACGGCGGTGGGAACCATGCCTTCACGTGAAAAGCCGGCAGAACGAAGCTCGATCGCATAGGCCGAGAGAAAATTAACGGTGCGGCCGCTGAAGGAATGCAGCTGTTCCCGTGCGCGTTCCGCGGTGCCCGGCTTGCCGGCGATACGGCCGCCGCATTCCGCGACCTGGTCGGATCCGATGACCAGGGCGTCGGGAAAGCGCTTTGATACCGAGCGGCATTTTGCCAGGGCGAGCCGCCTGACCAACTGCTCGGGTGTTTCACCGGGCAGCGGGCTCTCATCGGTTTCGGGGGCTGCCGTATCGAAGGCGACCGGGAACCGTTCCAGCAGCATTTTTCGATACGGGCTGGTCGATGCGAGAATGATTTGCATAAGGCGTGACTGTTTCTGCAATTCTATTGTAGAATAAGGGGTTAACATTTTGGCGAATGACCGGCAGTTTTGCCAGCGGCGGTGAAAATATGTCCCGAGATTTTCCGGATATTGTAGACCCTTGGAAAGCCGCCGAAGGAAAACGGTCATTCCAGGGCTCGATTCCGCTGGAACGAATGCATCGCCTGGCGGCCGAGCTGGCAGAAAGCGGCAGCAAGCAACGCCGGGAGGCCGCGTTCAGCGCGGCTTTCTCGCTGGACCGCCAGGGGCTTGTCACCATCGACATATCGGTGCAGGCGGACCTGCCCCTGCTGTGTCAACGCAGCCTGGATATATACGAGGAGAAAGTCGATCGCCGCAGTCTCCTGGCCGTCATCGAAACGGTGGCCGAGCAGGAAGACATACCGGAACAATACGAACCGGTGCTGGCCGAGGATCACCGGCTGAAGATGGTCGACCTGGTAGAGGAAGAACTGCTGCTGGCGGTGCCGCAGGTGCCGCGAAGCCCGGACGCCGAAGCAATTGAATTGCCGCTCGATGTCGAACTGACGACCTCGAGCGACAAGGAAAATGAACCGACCCAACGGCCCTTCGCGGGTCTGGCGGGACTGATGAAGACAAAAGCCGGCGAGTGATCCCGGTAATCGCTTGCCGGCGATTGAAATTTATACTTTTGGAGAATGTCATGGCTGTTCAAAAAAACCGTAAAACACCCTCGAGGCGCGGCATGCGCCGTTCGCACGATGCACTGAAGGCACCCACGTTGTCTGTCGATTCGACCACGGGTGAAACCCACCTGCGCCACAACGTGACGCCGGACGGTTATTACAAGGGCCGCAAGGTTATCGATACCCCGGTTCCCGAGTTCGACGACGAAGACTGAATTCTCAGCGGGGGTTTCCGGCATCGCCGGACGTCAAGCAGATGAATGAGACGACCCTGGCCCTGGACGCACATGGCGGCGACCAGGGCCTCGACGTATCTGTACCTGCAGTCATGGAAGCGCTGCGCCGGGACGACAGCCTGCGGCTGATCCTGGTCGGCAAAGAACCGGAGGTCTGCGCCGCGCTGGATCGCGCTGCACCGCCGTCCGCGCTGAACGGGCGTTTCGAAGTCGTGCATGCAGACAGTATCGTGCCGATGGACGCCAGCCCCGCGCACGTCCTGCGGCGGGGGCGTGACAGCAGCCTGTGGAAATCGTTTGAACTGGTCGCCGAAGACCGGGCCCAGGCCGTTATCAGCGGCAGCGGGACCGCCGCCCTGGTGGTCGCTGGCGTCAAGATACTGGGACTGCTTCCCGGTATTTCACGGCCCGCGTTGATGGCGTGGCTGCCGAACGGGCAGTCCTATACCGGCCTGCTGGACCTGGGCGCCAACCTCAACGTGGACGCTTCCCATCTCGTCCAGTTCGCGGTGATGGGCGACGTTACCGCCCGCGCGGCGGAGAACATCGAAAACCCGCGAATCGGGCTGCTCAACGTCGGGCACGAAGAGAGCAAAGGTCATGACACGGTGCAGCTTGCGCACGAGCGCCTGCGGTCTCTGCCGCTGAATTACACCGGTTTTATAGAGGGTCACGACATCTTCGGCGGAGCGGTCGATGTCGCCGTCTGTGACGGCTTCTCCGGCAATCTCATTTTGAAATCTTCCGAGGGCCTGGCCCGGATGCTGATGGAACAGGTCCGGGGGGCGTTCGAGGAAAGCTTGCTGAGCCGTTCGGGTCTGCTGCTCGCCGGGCCGGCGCTGAAACGCACGCTGGCGCGGCTCGACCCTTCTGCGCATAATGGTGCCCCTTTGCTGGGTCTGAACCGGGTTGCCGTAAAAAGCCATGGGGGCTCGGACGTAAAAGGCATGACAAGGGCCATACTGGAAGCCGGGCGCGAAGCAAGACGCCAGGTGCCGGAACGAATCGAAGCCCTGGTGCACGAATACCAATTGGAGAGCGCCACGTGATCTATGCAAGAATTATCGGGACGGGCAGCGAGTTGCCGGTCCGCACGGTGACGAACCACGACCTCGAACAGATCATGGATACCAGCGACGAGTGGATTCGCGGACGCACCGGGATCTGCGAGCGCCGGGTCATCTCCGGTGACGAGAGCACCACCACGCTGGCCGAGGCGGCCTGCCGCAAGGCGCTCGAGGCCGCGGACGTCGACCCCGCGACCATCGACCTGTTCGTGATGGGCACAACCACGCCCGATCTCGTGTTTCCGAGTTCCGCCTGCCTGGTGCAAAAAAAGCTGGGACTGCCCGATTGCGGCGCGATGGACGTGAATGCGGCCTGCTCGGGCTTCATGTACGCCCTCAGCATCGCAGACAAGTTCATTCGCTGCGGCGATGCGAAACGGGTGCTGGTCTGCGGCGCCGAAACGCTGACCCAGATCGTCAACTGGCAGCGGCGCGACACGGCGGTCCTGTTCGGGGACGGCGCCGGCGCAGCGGTGCTGGAGGCATCCGGGGAAGCCGGAATCCTTTCCACGCATATCCACGCCAACGGAGACTATGCCGACCTGCTGCGCACCGATACCGGTATTTCGCGCGGCCTGGGCGACCTGTCGCACAACGATTTCAAGCCCGAGGTCGAGATGCGCGGCAACGAGGTGTTCAAGGTGGCGGTGCGCACCCTGCACCGGATCGTCGAGGAGACCCTCGGGGCGAACGACCTCGACAAGTCGGACCTGGACTGGCTGATTCCGCACCAGGCCAACCTGCGCATTATCGCGGCCACGGCCCGCATGCTGGACATGGACATGGACCACGTGGTGGTGACCGTGGACCGGCACGGCAACACCTCGGCGGCCTCCGTGCCCCTGGCGCTGGACGAGGCGGTCCGCGACGGTCGCATCAAGCGCGGCGACCTGATGCTGCTGGAAGCCTTCGGCGGCGGGTTTACCTGGGGCTCGGCACTGATTCGTTACTGATTACCTTGCGCCGAAGACGAACAAGCGGGAGTTGAACATGGAATTGAAACTGGATGGAAAAGTCGCCATCGTAACCGGCGCCAGCCGCGGTATCGGGGCGGCAATCGCGGACGCGCTGGCGCAGGCCGGCGCAAAGGTGGCCGGCACCGCGACCCGGCCCGAGGGTGCGAAGGCCATCACGGGGCGCCTGCAGGCCATTTCGCCGGAAAGCCGGGGATTCGCCCTGGATGTGAATGAGCAGGATGGTGCAGCCGGGTTCGTCAGGGCGGTTCACGAGTCGCTGGGCGTGCCGACGATACTCGTCAACAACGCGGGTATCACACGGGACCAGATCCTGATGCGGATGAAGGACGATGAGTGGGACGACGTGGTGAATACCAACCTGCGTTCCGTTTACCGGCTGAGCAAAGCCTGCCTCCGTGGAATGATGAAGTCACGTGAAGGCCGTATCGTCAGCATCGCCTCCGTCGTCGGTTCCACCGGCAACCCCGGACAGAGCAACTACGCGGCCGCCAAGGCCGGCATGGTCGGTTTTTCCCGTTCCCTGGCGCGCGAGATCGCGTCGCGGAACATCACGGTCAACGTGGTCGCGCCCGGTTTTATCGATACCGACATGACCCGCTCGCTCGACGCAGCGCAGCGCGAGGCATTGATCAAGGATATTCCGCTGCAGCGGCTCGGTGAACCGGCCGATATCGCAGCCGCGGTCCTGTTCCTGGTTTCAGAGGCAGGCGCCTACATCACCGGCCAGACACTGCATGTCAACGGCGGAATGTACATGAATTGATCCGCTGCGATCACTTTTCGCCATACGCCACCGGATTGTTATTATTGAGTTAAACAGGTCAAATAAACTGGAATACGGGCCATAATTTCTCTAGAATTGCGGCTCAGATTCCCCTTAAGAGGATAAGCATAAATGAGCAGTATTGAAGAGCGCGTCAAGAAGATCGTTATCGAACAACTCGGAGTCAAGGAAGAAGAAGTTACGCCCAGCGCGTCCTTTGTCGATGACCTTGGCGCCGACTCCCTTGATACTGTCGAGCTCGTCATGGCGCTCGAAGAAGAATTCGAATGCGAAATTCCGGACGAGGAAGCCGAGAAGATTACCAGCGTGAAGCAGGCTATCGACTACGTAACGGCAAACGTCTGACCGGGGCACATCCAATTCCGAACGGCCGGCCCAGCGCCGGCCGTCTTTCGTTCTGAAATCGCAAACGTAAAGAGGGCATCCACGTGACAGCACGTCGAATAGCAATTACCGGACTCGGTCTTGTTTCACCGGTAGGAAACACGGTTGCAACGACCTGGGAAGCGCTATGCAACGGAAAAAGCGGCATCGGCCCGGTCACGGAATTCGATGCCTCGGCCCTCGCAACCCGGATCGCCGGCGAGATCAGGGATTTCGATATCACCGATTTCGTTTCGGCCAAGGAAGCGCGGCGTTACGACCGCTTCATGCATTACGGGCTGGCGGCGGCAAAGGAAGCGCTGGACGAGGCCGGCCTGTCCGGTCCCGACCACGGGGTGGCCCCGGAACGCGTGGGCCTCTGCGTCGGCGCCGGCATCGGCGGCATCTGGTCAATTGAGCAGGCCATGCTGACCTTCCGAGACAAGGGGCCGCGGCGAATTTCACCTTTTTACATTCCCGGCTCGATCGTCAACATGATCAGCGGGGTGTTGTCCATTGACTACGGCTTCAAAGGCCCGAACCTCTCGGTCGTGACCGCCTGTGCGACGTCTACGCACAGCATCGGCCTGGCGGCGCGCCTGATCCAGTACGGAGACGCGGATGTCATGGTTGCCGGCGGTTCCGAGTTCGGCACCACGCCCACGGCGATGGCCGGCTTCGTCTCCGCCAAGGCCATGTCCACCCGCAACGACGACCCGGAGGCAGCGAGCCGTCCCTGGGACGCGGAGCGGGACGGTTTCGTGCTGGCGAACGGTGCGGGCATCATGATCCTCGAAGAGATGGAACATGCCAAAAAGCGCGGGGCGAACATCATCGCCGAACTGGCCGGTTTCGGCATGAGCGGCGACGCGTACCACGTGACGGCCCCGCAGGAAGACGGCGCAGGCGCCGCCCAGTGCATGGAGATGGCGCTCAGGGACGCTGCTGTCAATGCGGATGAAGTACACTACATCAACGCGCACGGCACCTCCACGCCGTTGGGCGACCGTGCTGAAACCGTCGCGGTCAAGACCGTGTTCGGCGACCACGCTTACCGCCTGGCGGTGAGTTCCACCAAGTCGATGACCGGCCACCAGTTGGGGGCTGCAGGCGGCAGCGAGGCCGTGTTCACGGTGCTCGCCCTGCGCGACGGGGTCATGCCGCCGACGATCAACCTCGAAAATCCCGGTGAAGGCTGCGATCTCGACTACGTTCCGAATATCGCCCGGGATGCCGAAATCGACGTGGCGCTTTCCAATTCCTTTGGTTTCGGGGGTACCAACGGTACACTTGTGTTCCGCCGTTTCGGCGGCTGAGCACGGGGACCCCAAATGATCGAATGCCTGGTTGATGGCGAACTGAGCGAACAGGTCAGCGCTGCGGACCGGGCGTTTCACTACGGTGACGGTGTTTACGAGACCATCGCCGTATTCGACGGACAGCCGCGCTTCTGGCAGGGCCACATGGACCGCCTGGCCGCCGGCTGCGAACGCCTGGACCTGCCCACGACGCCCCAGGCGGTCCTGCTGCGGGAGGTACAGACCGTCAGCGCTGGGCAGGGCCGCTGCATGGTCAAGATCATCATATCGCGCGGGCCGGCAGGCATCGGATTTCGACCGGCTGTCACCGATACATCGACGCGCGTCGTGGCATCGTTTTCCTGGCCGCCGGTTGACGGCCAGCCGGAGCTGAGCGGCGTTCGCACCCGGATCTGCGACCTGCGGCTGGGAATCCAGCCGGAGCTGGCCGGGCTGAACCATCTGAACCGCCTGGAGCAGGTCCGCGCGCGTGCCGAGTGGAGTGATCCGACCATCCACGAGGGCATTCTTCTCGACCGCGAAGACCACGTCATTTCCGCTATCGGTTCCAATATATTCCTGGTTTTCAACGGCCGGATACTCACCCCGAGGCTCGATCGCTGCGGCATTCGCGGCGTCATGCGCGCGGCCATCCTCGCCGCCTTCCGGGAACGCTGCGAACAGCGTCGCATCACCATCGACATGCTTCCGGAGGCTGAAGAGATTTTCCTGTGCAATGCCCTGCACGGCGTTTACCCGGTCAACGAGATCGACCACTGGCATTACGAGCCCGGCCCGGTGTCGCGCGAGGTTCAGGAGTGGCTGGCGGAACAGTGAATAAACTGCTGCTGACGATCTTCGCGCTGCTGCTGGCCGCAGCTGTCGCGGCCTCGCTGGCCTGGCACTCCTATGACCGTTTCGTGAGCGAGCCGCTGGACGTCCCGGCAGACGGAGCGGTCTTCCTCGTCGAGCCCGGTTTACATGGAATGGCTATCGTTGACAGCCTTGCCGCGCTGGGCCTGACCCGTTCAAGCTGGCAGTGGCGTTTGCTGATGCGGCTGGAGCCGGCTGTGCTGAAAGCGGGAGAATACCGGGTGACGCCGGGTACCACGCCCCGATCGCTGCTGCGGCTGCTGGCCAGCGGACAGGTCATACATTACCGCTTTACGATCGTGGAAGGCTGGACGTTTGCCCAGCTTGCGAAGAGCCTTCGCGCCGACCCGGTTCTGGTGCACGAAATCGACCTTGTCGAGCCCTACGGCTGGGATCCGGGGACGCATTTCGAGGGCATGGCGCACGCCGAGGGCTGGTTTCTGCCGGAGACCTACCGGTTCATCCGCGGTGACTCGGACCTGGATCTCTTGCGGCGCGCGCACGCGGCGCTGCGAGAAGCGCTGGACGAGGCCTGGTCGGGCCGCGACACCGGCCTGCCGCTCAAATCGCCTTACGAGCTGCTGATCCTGGCCTCGATCATCGAAAAGGAAACCGCCCGCGAGGACGAACGCGGACGCATCGCCGGTGTGTTCGTCCGGCGACTGCTCAAGGGCATGCGCCTGCAGACCGACCCGACGGTAATCTACGGCATCGGTGACGCCTTCGACGGGGACATCCGCCGCCGGGACCTGCGAACCGACACGCCGTATAACACCTACACGCGCCATGGCCTGCCGCCGACCCCCATTGCCATGCCCGGCCGTGCATCGCTGCAGGCCGCCGCGCACCCTGAGGGAGGCGAGGAGCTGTATTTCGTGGCGGACGGCTCGGGCGGACACACGTTCTCCCGCACGCTCGCCGAACACCAGGCGGCGGTCGACAAGCTCCTGGGAAGGAATTGAATGAGCGGACTGTTTATCACGGTTGAAGGCGGCGAAGGCGCCGGAAAATCCACCCAGATCGCCCGCATGGCCACGTGGCTGGAGGCGCAGGGGCACACTGTTGTCCTGACGCGTGAACCGGGCGGGACCCGGCTGGCCGAGCGGCTGCGTGAACAGTTGCTGGACCGGCAGAACGAGGACCTGGGCGCCCTGACCGAGCTGCTGTTGATGTTCGCCGCGCGTGCGCAGCATCTGCACGAGCTGATACGGCCGGCCCTCGCGCGGGGAGAGACCGTGGTGTGCGACCGCTTTACCGATGCGACCTGGGCTTACCAGGGCGGCGGTCGCGGGCTGCCCGACGATGCGATTTCAACGCTGGAACAACTGGTGCACGGTGATCTGCAACCGCAGCTGACACTGCTGCTGGACCTGCCGGTGAAGGAAGGTCTGCGCCGTGCCGCATTGCGCAGCGAGAGCGACCGCTTCGAGTCCGAGTCGGTCGAGTTCTTTGAGCGCGTGCGCGCCGCCTACCTTAAGCGTGCACAAGGCGATCCCGAACGCTTCGCCGTGATCGACGCCGCCCGGGCTGTGGATGACGTCTGGCAGCAGGTCGAGCGCGTGCTCGTGCGCAGGATGACACCGTGAACTACCCGTGGCTTGCCGATATCGAAAACGCGTTCGCCGAGCGTTTGCGGCAGGACCGGCTGGCGCATGCGCTGCTGCTTTCCGGACCGCCCGATCTCGGCAAGGTGGAACTGGCGCGCGCATTTATCGCCGCCGCGCTCTGCCTGGAACACACTTTTCCCGCCTGCGGCACCTGCCGATCCTGCACCCTGGACGCTTCCGGCGCGCACCCGGATCGGCACATCGTCACCTTCGAGGAACACCCGCAGACAGGCGAACTGCGCAAAGAGCTCGTAATCGACCAGGTACGGCGCCTTTCCGCGTCATTGTGCCTGACCAACAGCATCAGCCGGCGCAAGGCGGCGCTGCTCTACCCGGTCGAGGCCATGAACAAGCACACCTCCAACGCGCTGCTGAAAACGCTGGAAGAACCGCCCGGGGACGCGTTGATTATCCTGGTCAGCGACGCGCCCTCACGGCTTTCAGCGACCATACGCAGTCGTTGCCAGAAGCTCGACGTGCGCATGCCGGGCCACGCGGAATCAGTGGGCTGGCTGCGCTTACAGAACGCCGGGCTGACTTCCGGGCAGGCCGAACTGGCGCTCGAAGCAGCGGCGGGCAGCCCCTTGCGCGCGCTGCGCCTGATCGAAAACGGCGGCGTCGAAGCTTACGCCCGCCTCAACGCTGCGCTCGATGCGCTCCTCGATGGCCGCGTTTCGGTATCCTCGATACTGGAGGAATTCTCGGAAACCGATCCGGCCGGCCTGTGGTCCTGGATATCGCTGAGGTCCGCCGCGGAAACACGCAAGCGCAGCCGGGCCGGCGCTGCGGCAAGAGCCTCGTCGGAACTGCAGCGCCAAGCAGACCGTAACCGGCGGCTGGCGAGCACGCCGGTGCGTAAGGACTTACTTCTGCGGGACTGGCTGATACAATGGAGCCGCTTGACTGGCTAGGAAGGAACCATGGCACAACAGGGAATTCTATCGCTCACGATCAACGACCGGCAGGCGCTTTACCGCTCCTACATGCCGTTCATCACCGGCGGCGGGCTGTTCGTACCCAGCACGAAAAAATTCAACCTCGGTGACGAGGTGTTTTTATTGCTGACCGTCATGGAGTTCGAAGAGCGGCTGCCGATCCCGGGCAAGGTGGTCTGGATCACGCCCCAGGGCGCCTCGGGAAACCGCAAGGCCGGCATCGGCGTTCAATTCGCGGACACCCAGGACGGCGCCCACGCGCGCACCGTCATCGAGTCCCACCTGGCCACGCAGCTCAAGAGCAACAAGAGCACCTACACGATGTGAGCGAGCCGCTCGAGAAAGAATCCCAGTTCGCGGCGATCCTGGTAGAAATGCGGTGACACCCTGACGGCGCCTTCGCGCAGGGCGCAGGCAATTCCTGACTTGCGCAGTCCGTCGTAGATTTCCTTTTGAGAAACTCGTTCGTGTACGAAGCTTACGATGCCGGAGCGGCGGTTCTCATCGGTCCGGCTTACCAGTCGAATGCCCGGAATCGCGTGCAACTCGTTCATCAGGATGTCCGTGTTCCGCAAAACGTGCTCGGCCACGGCATCCATGCCGGTTTCGAGCAGCAGGGAGACGGAAGCGAGCAGGGCGGCCTGCCCGGTCGAGTTGGGTGATCCCGCCTCGAAGCGAAGCGCGCTGGATGACGGCGTCCATTCATCGCGATCGAAGTCCCAGTAGCGGTCCACCATGTGCCAGCCCTGCTGAACCAGTTTCAATTGATCACGGACGCCTTCGCGGCAGTAAAAGACCGCGATGCCCTCGGGCGCGAGCAGCCACTTGTGCGCGTCCGCCGCGAGAAAATCAACATGGGCGGCCTCGACGTCGACGGGCAGGGCGCCGAGCTGCTGAATGGCATCCACGAAAAAAAGGACGCCGCGCTCGTGGCAGGCCCGGCCGAGGCGTTCGATATCGAGTCGCAGACCGTCCCCCCACTGCACGGAACTGACCGCCAGCAGGCGTGTCTGTTCATCCATCGCCGAAATCAGCGCGGCTTCGCAATCCTCTCCCGCCCGAATATCGACCTCGCGGGCCTCCACGCCCGGGCCGGGCAGGCTGAGCCATGGCAGCCGGTTCGAAGGAAATTCAGCGGAGGGAAGCACGATATTGTCGCCGGCGGACCAGTCGAGACCACCGGCCACCAGGCAGATACCCTCGGTCGTGTTCTTAAGCAGTGCGATGTCGTCAGGCGAAGAGGCGCCGGTCAGCTGCGCCAGGCCGACCCGCAGCTGCTTTTCCCGCTCGATCCATTGCAGGAAGTTGTTTGAGCCTTCGCGCATGTTCTCGTCCGCGAAGGACTTGACGGCGTCCGCGGTGCAGCGCGGCCAGGGCCCCACCGCTGCATGGTTCAGGTAAGGCGCTTCCTGTTCCAGTATCGGGAACAGGGCCGCGCGTGACGGCGCTGCCGTTTTCGTTTCATGAGAATCCATGTCGATATAATGAGCCGGTCGCATGGGCCGGGCAAGAGGAAACACACACGTGGAAGCAGTCTGGGAACGGGCGATCCTGCACGCGGACATGGACGCTTTTTACGCCGCCGTCGAATGTCTCGACGATCCCTCGCTGCGGGGATTGCCGGTCGTGATCGGCGGTCTCGGCACGCGCGGCGTGGTCGCCACCGCCAGCTACGAAGCCCGCCAATTCGGCGTTCATTCGGCCATGCCCGTGGCGCGGGCGCGGCGCCTGTGCCCGCAGGCCCGTTTCATCAGGCCGCGCGGCGCCCGTTACCGCGCCAAGTCACGCGAGGTGTTCGATGTCTTCCATTCCTTCACGCCGCACGTGGAAGGTCTTTCGCTGGACGAGGCCTTCCTTGATGTCACGCACAGCCAAAAACTGTTCGGCCCGCCGCCCGCAATCGCGGCGCTGCTGAAAAACGCCGTTTATCAGAAAACCGGCCTGCGCGTATCGGTCGGGGTGGCGCACAACAAGTTCCTCGCCAAGCTGGCTTCGGATGCCGACAAGCCCGACGGCCTGTACGTCGTGAAGCCGGAACAGGTGCACGAATTCCTCGACCCGTTGCCCATCGCGCGCATGTGGGGAATCGGAAAAAGAACCGCTCCGCGACTGCGCAAGCTCGGCATCCTGACCATCGGGCAGCTGCGCGTTGCTGAGCCGGGCTTGCTGAAAGAAGCCTTGGGCAGCCGCGCCATGCATTTTCTTTCACTGGCGCGCGGCGAAGACGATCGCGAGGTGGTCAGCAAGCGGGCGGACAAGTCCATCAGCCGGGAAGTGACCTTCGATACCTCGATCGAGAACCGGGACGAGTTGCTGGCGGAACTCCAGCGGCAGGCGGAAAGCGTGGCGAGCCGGCTCAGGAACCGAGGGCTGCTGGCACGCACCGTGACCGTCAAGCTGCGGGACGATTCGTTCAGAACCATGACGCGCAGTAAAAGCATGGTCGCGCCGTCCAACAGCACGCGCACGCTGTACCGCATGGCGCGCGCGCTGTTCGAGAGCTGGCGCAAGGATCACCGCTCGACGCCCTTGCGCCTGCTGGGGCTCGGCACTTCAGGCCTGGAGCCGGAAACCCACTACGCCCACGACGAAGGCGACCTCGCCGAGAGCCGGGCCGAGCAGGGCATCGACCGCGTGGCGGATGAAATCAACCGGCGCTTCGGCGTTGCCGGAATCGTGCACGCCCAGACGCTGAAGCGCGGCGGCTGAAATCAGGCCTTCGCCAGTTCCTGGTCGCGCAGTTCGCGCCTCAGGATCTTGCCGACGTTGGTCTTGGGCAGTTCATCGCGGAACTCGATGTGACGCGGGCGCTTGTAGCCGGTCAGCTCTTCCTTGCAGAAGGCGCGCAGTTCCTCTTCGGTCAGCGACGGGTCCTTCTTCACGACGAACATCTTTACCGCCTCGGTGGACTTTTCGTCCGGAACGCCGATGACCGCGACTTCCAGGACCTTGGGATGGTGGGCGACGACATCCTCGATCTCGTTCGGGAACACGTTGAAGCCCGATACAAGGATCATGTCTTTCTTGCGGTCGACGATCTTGAAGAAGCCGTCCTCGGTCATCATCGCGATGTCACCCGAGCGGAACCAGCCGTCCTCGGTCATGACCTTGGCCGTCTCGTCCGGGCGGTTCCAGTAGCCCTTCATGACCTGCGGGCCGCGGATTGCCAGTTCACCGACTTCACCCTGCGGCAGGAACTCACCCTCGTCGTTCATGATCGCGCACTCGGTCGAAGAAATCGGCAGGCCGATGCAGCCGTTGAACTCCTCCAGGTCGCCCGGGTTGATGCACGCGGCGGGCGAGGTTTCCGACAGCCCGTAGGCCTCGAGCAGAGGTGCGCCGGTCACTTCCTTCCAGCGCTCGGCCACGGCCCGCTGCACGGCCATGCCGCCGCCCAGTGCGCCCTTGAACGTGCTGAAATCCAGCTCGGCAAAACCGGGTGTGTGGAGCAGCATGTTGAACAGCGTATTGACGCCCGGGAAGAAGGTGAACGGGACCTTGGCCAACTCCTTGACAAAGCCCTCGGCGTCGCGCGGGTTGGTAATCAGCACGTTGACGCCGCCGCGGGCCATGAAAGTGAAGCAGTTCGCTGTCAACGCAAAGATATGATAGAGCGGCAGCGCGGTAATCACGTAAATGACGCCTTCGCCCATGTCGATGGATCGCAGCCAGGTATTGGCCTGGATCGTGTTCGACACGATGTTGCGGTGGGTCAGCATGGCGCCCTTGGCCACGCCGGTGGTGCCGCCGGTGTACTGCAGAAAGGCGATGTCTTCCAGGGACAGGTCCACCGCTTTCAGGTCGAGCGCCTGGCCGGCCTTGAGCGCCTGGGTGAACGGCACCGAACCGGGCAGGCGATAGGCCGGAACGGCTTTCTTGACGTACTTCAGCATGAAGTTGAACAGGGCGCTCTTGGGAAAGCCCAGCAGGTCCCCGACACCGGTCGTGATGACGTGCTCTACCGGGACGTCGTCGATGACCTGTTCCAGCACGCGTGCGAAGTTTTCCACGATCACGATGGCCCTGGCCCCGGAGTCGGTCAACTGGTGCCTGAGTTCCCGCGCGGTGTACATCGGGTTGGTATTGACCACGACCAGCCCGGCCCGCAGCGCGCCCATGATGGCAATGGGGTACTGAAGGATGTTCGGCATCATGAGCGCGATGCGGTCGCCTTTTTCCAGCCCCAGCGACTGCAGGTAAGCAGCCATGTTCCGGCTGGCCTCATCCCATTCCGAAAAGGACAGTTCCCTGCCGAAATTCATGTAGGCCGTTCGATCCCGGAAGCGCTGCACGCTGTCCGCGTACATGTCGACGATGGACCGGTATTCGCCGGTGTCGATTTCAGCCGGCACTCCTTCCGGGTAACTCTTGAGCCAGGGTTTCTCCACGTGTGCTTCTCCGCTTACTCGTTGTAATTGATGCATTATAAACAGGTTCCTTCAAAGCGGAAAAAATCGTAATCCGGGAAACCTCCGGAATGCGGGACGGTTCGGCAGGAAGGTAAAACACCTGCTATGATTCCGATTTCGCAAGCGGTTCAGAGAACAAGGGCAAAACCCTCATGGGTGAACAGAACGTCAGCCTGCTCAGTGACGAGGCCACCAGCCAGGCCTTCATGCGTTCGTTGCTGGTCGAAGTACACGCGCTTGAACGCATGCTGGACATGGGGCTGGTGGAGTCGGGCGTCCGCCGCATCGGCGCCGAACAGGAGATGTTCCTGGTCGACAAGGCGCACAAGCCCGCCCTGAAGGCGCTCGATATTCTCGACGTGATCGAGGATGAAAATTTCACCCACGAGCTCGGATTGTTCAACCTGGAGGCCAACCTCTCACCCCGCCGGTTGGACGGCAACTGCCTGCGCCTGATGGAGGAAGAACTCCAGGACGTGTATCGCAGGGCCCGCGAGGCTGCTTCGCGCTTCGATTGCGATATCGCGCTGGTGGGCATTCTTCCCACCTTGACCAAGAACCACCTCGGCCTCGACTCGATGGTGCCGACACCGCGTTATCATGCGCTCAACGAAGCGATCTGCCAGATGCGCGGCAAGGATTTTTCATTCACGATCAATGGTATTGACCAGTTGTCCATGCAGCACGACAACGTCATGCTGGAGGCCTGCAACACCAGTTTCCAGGTCCATTTCCAGGTCAGCCCGGAGAACTTCGCGCGCAACTACAACATCGCCCAGGTGATCACCGCACCCCTGCTGGCCGCCGCGGTCAATTCCCCGATTCTGCTGGGCAAGCGCCTGTGGCACGAAACCCGCATCGCGGTATTCGAATACTCCATCGACACGCGTTCCGACCTGCAGCATGAACGCGGCCTGAGGCCGCGCGTGCATTTCGGCGACCGCTGGATCGAAGAATCCGTGACCGAGATTTTCAAGGAAGACATCGCTCGTTTCAGGACCGTGCTGACCACGGACACCGAGGACGATCCGATCGGCATGCTGGAGAGCGGCGTCATTCCCTCGCTGAACGCACTGCGCCTGCACAACGGAACCGTCTACCGCTGGAACCGGCCCTGTTACGGTGTTACCGACAACGTGCCGCATCTGCGTATCGAGAACCGCGTCATTCCATCGGGCCCGACGATCCTCGACGAGATCGCGAACGCGGCATTTTTCTTTGGCATGATGCTCGGCATGATCAACTCGGTGCGGGACGTGCGCGAGCTGCTGACCTTCGCCGACGTCAAGTCCAACTTCCTGGCGGCCGCCCGCGACGGCATCCGCGCGCAGATGAACTGGTTCAATGACACGCACCTGCCGGCCAAGCAGCTCGTGCTCGAGCAGTTGCTTCCGCTGGCCCGGGAAGGTCTCGAGGAAGCCGGTATCGACCGCGACGATATCGACCGCTACCTGGGCGTGCTGCACGACCGCGTCACGCACCGGCGCACCGGTGCACGCTGGGCGCTGGAATCACTCGAGGCGATGGATGACCAGGGCACGGAAGACCTGCGCCTGCGCTGCCTGGTCGGCAGCATGCTGGAACAGCAGTCGAGCGGAAAATCGATCAGCACCTGGGAGCTGGCCGAGTACCATCCCGAGCAGGACTGGCGCGAAAGTTACCGGACCATCGGGCAGTTCATGACCCGGGACCTGTTCACGGTACGCCCGGACGATATCGTCGATTTCGCCGCCACGCTGATGGACTGGCGCCACGTGCGTCACGTGCCGGTCGAGGACGGCAAGGGCCACCTCGTCGGCCTGGTTTCGCACCGCTGCCTGCTGCGGCTTTTCGCGCAGGGCCGCATCGGCAAGGAAGAGAAAGTCACCGTGGGCGAGATCATGGATACCGAACCCATAACCGTGGGTCCGGATACGCCGACGTCCGAGGCGATCCGTGTCATGCGGGAGAAACGCATTTCCTGCCTGCCGGTCATCCGGGAAGGTCAACTGGTCGGCATCGTGACCGAACACGATTTCATCGTCGTGGCCTCGCGTCTGCTCGAAAGCCAGCTCAGCCTCGAAAACTGATGCGCGCTGCACTGTGGCTCGCCTGTGCGTTCGCACTGATGGCCTGCGGTCAATCGCTGACGGTCGAACAGCAGGTCATCAACACCATCCGGGAAATGGAATCCAAGCTCGAAGCCGGCCAACGGATCGGTTTCATGGCGCACCTTGGCGACGAATTCCGTGCCCAGGACGGCGGCATGTCGCGCGAGGAAGTCAGGGCGCTGGTCGTATTCCAGCTGCAGCGCTACGAGCAGCTGCAGGGGCGGCTTTTTCCCATCCGCGTGACCGAGACCGGCCCCGACACGGCGGAGGCCCGCTTTCGCGCGCTGGTGACCGGCGGGGCCGGGTTGATCCCGGAGAGCGGCCGGGTCTATGACTTCGAGACCTGGTGGCGGCTGGAGGGCGGCGACTGGCTGCTGACGGCGGCGAACTGGGACCCGGTTCCGCTGGACGAGGTCCTGGACGAGTTGCCCTTGCCGGAAGCTGATTACTGAGTGATCCACTAGACGCAACCGGTAAGCCGCACTGCTGCGCTGCTCACGACCAGCGATCCCCTGCGGGGATTTCCCTCGCGATCTCATCGCCCGACGGGGCCGCTCCGGAGTTCATCCCTGAACATCGGAGCTCGATTGGCCGTCCTGGCCGATCGTCCCCTGCGCGATTCGCCTGCTCGGCGCTTACAGATCGCTGCGCAGCAGTGCGACTTTCCCGGTCTGTTGAACGTGCAAAGGTCGTTCTCGGGATTTGAGAACGGAGCGGCTAGAATGAGTCGATGAATCTTTCCGCCTTTCATCCATCGGTTCGCAACTGGTTCGAGAACAGCTTCGCCTTCGAGACACCGGTGCAGGCCGAGGCGTGGAAGCACATCGGCGCCGGCGGGAACGTACTGATCGCCGCGCCGACCGGCAGCGGCAAGACCTTCGCCGCTTTCCTGTGCGCCATCAACCAACTGGTCGAGGAAAGCCGTCGAAGGCCGTTGGAGGACCGGGTCCGCGTGGTCTACGTCTCGCCGCTGAAGGCGCTCTCCAACGATATCGAGAAAAACCTGCGCGAACCGCTGGCGGGC